>NZ_LSHM01000030.1:0-279345 GCF_001557175.1 Blastomonas sp. CCH9-A1 | reverse complement strand
GAAAATGCAGCCCGCTGGCCACAACCGAATTTACACCACGTTGACGGACACGACCCAACACACAAGCCAAAGGCCGTCCCATGGGGCGGCCTTTGGCGCATCTGGAAGATCCAAACAAATGATCAAATTCACGTTCTACGATATCGAAACGGCCTGGGATGACGATTTGCACGCAGCGTACCGCTCCATCGATCGCCGGGTGAAAGCCCGGGTAAGGATGGCAAGCAGGCGTGTCTTTGCAGCCGCAGCATTCGACGTCACACTCCACAGCGATGGCGCGATCTGCTTCGAGAGGATGGCGAGCTGGACCGAATACACCCATGGGGATGAGCAGGCCGTGGTTCGCGGCCTTTTCGACCATCTGCGCGCAGTCCCGGACAATATTGCCACGGCCTTTGGCAGTGTGGCGATGGACCTGCCGATCCTGACGCTCGCCGCTATGGAACACGGTCTGCCACTGCCGACCCAACTGCTGCTGCGCAAGCCGGCTCCCAAGCGCGGGCCGATCCGGCCGCATCTCGATCTTGGGCTGCAGCTGAAGGCTACAGGCAAATCCTGGACGCACCTCAGCGAAGTGCTGATTCGTCTTGGCCTGCCGGCGACATTGATGCAGGGCAAGAAGCGGGTCGAGTTTCCGACCGATCCGGCTGGCTGGGCCGCTGCCCGTGCTCACTGCGAGCTCGACACCGCGCTGCTCGCCATCGCGACCATGGCTTGGCAGCGGTCCCAAGGTCAGTGCAGCCTTGACCCCAGGATCGCCAGCTTTGTGACCCTGGACTGGCTGCGGCGCAACCGGCCGCTGACACCCGCGATGCAGGACAAGCTTGCTGAAATCTGCGCAGCGATGTCGGAACAGTTGGCGGACCACCTCCTGCGCGCCGCCTGAAGGAGGGGCCGGGGGGAGGGGACTCCTCCGGCCCCGTCAGGACAGGTTGTAGGACTGCTGCAGCAGCGGCTTGCACCGCTCGAAATCCTCAAGCGACGATATGCTGATCTCAAGGTCACCCGTTCCGACGTGGCCGATCTTTCGCACGTCGCGCGTAAATCCCGGCTCGAGCTGCACCGTGTCGGGATTGACCTTCACGAACACCAGCAGCTTCTTCGCTTGGTTGCGCAGTTCGACGCTGGCAAAGTTCTTGATCCGGCGGAAGGCGATGTAGAAAGCCGTGGTCCTGGTATCCACGTCATCCCCCAGCGCGAGCATATAGTCCGCCAACAGGTGATACAGATCCAGCAGCTCCTGCGGTGCTTCCTTCATCTGTTCGGTGATCGTCTTATAGGTCGTTTTGGAGGCGCTGCCGGCCGCGGTGCCGCTGACGGGTGCGGTTGTGGCAGCGCTGGCGCTGGTGAGTTGATCGAGCAGCAGCAGGTCGCTGTCAAAGCGCCGATACCGGATTAGTGCGATATTGCGGTTCATCTGCTTCACCGCATGCTCATCATATTTGCCGAAGTCGGTGGCGATGCAGATCAGGCGCGGGCCGGTCCAGTCTACCAGCCTGGCCGCCTCGGCCCCCAGCCGCTCCAGCACCAGCCATTCGAAATCCTTGCGATGGCCCATCAGCCAGTCGAGATAATATAGCCCTTGATTGATGACATTCTCGTTCGACGATCGCTTGTACTCAATCACGACCGGGCTGTTGTTCTCGTCAATGCCCAGCGTGTCCATGCGGCCACCTTCATTGGTCGGGAACTCGCTCGCCAGAAACCGGACGCCGAGCAGCGTCTCCAGATTCCTCTCGAAAACGGTCTGCAACGATTTTTCCAGCGCCATCGCGCCACCGGCCAATTCGGTGACATCAGACCCTGCCATCCGATAAAGCTTGATGTCGCTCATTGCGCGCCATTTTCCTTCGATGCAGCCGCGCGATGCAATCGAGCCACCAGGTCTTTCAATTCCTGCGCGCGCTTGGTTTTGCGATAGCCGAGCTCGGCAAGCACCAGTGTGAGCTCAACGGGGTCGCGCTCGCTTGTTCGGGTATGGGCTTCGAGCGCCTCGATCGAGAGGTGGCCCATGGGGCGCCCTGCCGTGCCAACGCTGCGCTTCATGCCGCGTACCGTCCGTCCTTGAGCCGTCGGGCCATGCCGATGCCGGTCAGCGCGTCGAGCACCGGGCGGACGGTGGCGGCGCGCTTGCCCTTGAAGCTGCGGGCGATGTCCTGCGCGGCGAGGGGGGAGGGGGCGGCGGTGAGGATCGACTGGACGGCGCTGACCTGTTCGGGCAGCGTCTTGGGCCATGCGATGACATTGTCGGGCAGAACCACCGCCGCCTCGCCGAAGTCGAGCGTCTGGTTGACCGGGGCGGAATAGCCGGGGTCCTGAAATTCGGGGCGCAGATAGCGGATCAGGCCGCGCGCCTCTTCGGCGGCGCGTTCCTTGTTCAGCGCGACCAGCCGGGTAAGGATGTCCTCGTCGGACAGGTCCACCGGCCAGCCATAAGCCTCGGCCACCAGCGCGTCGATGGCATCATGATGCTGGCGGATCAGCGTGACCAGCCCGCGATCATGCATGTCGCGCTCCGGCTCGGTCAGCGCGCGGCCCTCGCGCAGGGCTTCCAGCACGTTGTAGAGCTTGGTCAGCGTAAGGTCCTCGTGCGCTGCCAGCACGCGCTTGCGCAGCGCGTCGAGCGCCTCGGCCTCGCTGCGGATGCGGTCCTTCAGCGGTTCGGGAACGTCGGCGGGGAAGGGGAATTTCCCGAAGCAATCTGAATGGTTGTAGTTTGAATCATTCCCCATTCCAAGCCATCCGCCGGTGCGTACAGCCCAAGCTAAATGAGTCCGGCTAGATAGCACGCCAAGATGAAACCCGTCATCGAGGCCAATCCCGATTATCTTTGCGTCCAGAATGGTATTCGTGAAGACGAAGGAAAAAATCCGATGCTTCGCTGTCCGGCAGGTGGCAATAGCACGGGGCAAGCCGTGGATTGCCCTGCGGAGGGCAGGTGCGTTCTCACCAAACAACCACCAGTTGTCGCGGCGTGTTGCTCGTCGATTTTGATCGCGCTCGGGTTTGACCGAGTTTAGGATGTGCTGATACAGGATTGGTGACGCCAAAGCAGCAGCATTTTCTGATAACCCGTGGAAATCTATGACCCATTTCGGTTCATGTCGCTGAACCAGATCTCGCCCAATAAGATACTCCTTCAGGTTCGGGGGCAGGGCATTGCGGTCAAAACCGTAACGGACAAGATCATCTGCCTGAAGCCGAAACCCAAGGCCAAGCGGGTTCATGCCCTGAACCGCCAAGCCATGGTTAGCGCGAAGGTCGCTCGTATCTTCGGCGTTGGCCCCAATATTTAGGGCGCTGTTAATGTGGCCTCGTTGGGTGTGCAAGCTTACCGCTACCTCGCCATAGGCATTTGGTAGAGCCAATTCATCGGTCACTTCAATGAGGACGCCAAACGGTTCATTCGGCGAGCCGACGGTCATGGCAATCCTCACTGCCGCACCATCCTTCTCATCAACCCACGGATGGTCGGGGATGGCGAACGCCAAGGTGCAGTTGCTGTTTTCAATCACATACCGGTTGAAAGGCTGCGTTATCGAGTTTGTCGTGATGAAACCGAAACGCCTGCAGCCTTTTGTCGTGCATTCTCGGGCGGCGATGTCCCACCAATACATCACAAAATCCACTGACGCGCTGACTTTCGGAAATGCCTTCCGCACCGCTTCGGCATAGCCGTCGCCAAGCCGCTCCCGCATGCGTTTGTTGCCAATGAAAGGCGGATTGCCGACGATGAAATCCGCCTTGGGCCATTTCGCCGCGCGCGGCTTCACATAGCTGTACACTTCCACCCGAGCGTCCTCGTCGGGCACCTTGCGGCCGGTGACGGGGTGCAGCTTCATCGTCTCGCCGTCCCAGCGGGTGACGGGCTTGCCGCTTTCGTCCTTCACCAGCTCGCGCTTGTCGTATTCGATCAGCGCGTCGCGGTTCTCGATGGTGCGGATGTCCTTGAGGATCGGCTCGGGCGGGCTGCGGTCCTTGCCGTTGACGCGGAAATGCCATTGCAGATAGCCGATCCAGAGCACCAGCTGCGCAATCGCCGCCGCGCGCGGGTTGATCTCGATCCCCAGGAAATTCTCGGGGGTGATGGTATGGCCGGACAGCTCGGCCAGATACTGGTTGTCGCCCAGTTCCTTGAGCAGTTCCAGTACCTCGCCCTCCAGTTCCTTCATTCGCGCCATCGCGACATACAGGAAGTTGCCGGTGCCGCAGGCCGGATCGAGCACCTTGGTCTGAGCCAACTGGGCGTGGAAGGCCTCCACGACCGCGCGGGCGGCATCGACCTTGTCTTCGCCCATCAGGCTTTCCACCGCCCCGCGCACGCCGTCCCAATCGCTGCGCAGCGGTTCCATGATGGTGGGGGCGATCAGCCGCTCGACATAGGCGCGGGGGGTGTAATGCGCGCCCAGCTTGGCGCGCTCCTTGGGGTTGAGCGCGCGTTCGAGCAATGTGCCGAAGATCGCGGGTTCCACCTCGGTCCAGTCCTTGCCCGCCGCCTCGATCAGCACCAGCAGCTCCTCGCGCTCCAGCGGCAAGGCCTCGCGTGACTTGAACAGGTATCCGTTGAAATGCTTGACCGGAATGCCGAGCGAGGGGGCGAACTCGCCCTTGTCCATCGCGGTCCACAAGGCGGTCAGCTGGTGGTGCAGATGTTCGGGATGGTCGAGCTGCGCCTTCAAGAGGTCGGTGAACGACTTTCTGGGCAGCAGCACGCCGGTATCCTCGGCGAACATCGTGAACAGCAGGCGCATCAGGAAGCCGCTCACGGCCTCGGCATTGTGCCCGCGCGCCTCCAGCCGCCGCGAAATGGTGGCGAGATAATCGGCAATCTCGCGCGTCGCCTTGGCGGCGCGGGTGGAAGGGTCGAGCGCCTTGGGGTTGGTCCAGATCAGCGCCAGCCGCTCGCGCACCTTCTCGTCATGCAGGTCGTCCAGCATGATGCGGTAGGATGCGCGGTCAGGGAACTGGGCATAGGCTTTGCCGGTGCCGGTGAAGTCCGCGTACACGTCGATGCAATAGCCGATGTCCGCGATCAGCAGGATCGGCGGCCAGCCATGATCGGTCGGCAGCGCCTTGGCGTAGCGTTCGGCCTGGCCCTTGGCCTGAAGCATCGCGCGGGTCCATCCGGGTGTGCCCCGCCTTGCGGTGCCTCGCTTGACGCGGGCGCTCGCGGACTGGCCGAATATGTCCAGATCGTCCTCACCGCGCGCCGCAGCCGCCTTGTCCGCCTCGCTGCCCTGCTTGGCCTCAAGGATGAAGCAGTCGCGCTTGTAGCAGTCGATGCGGCCAAAGCTCTGCGTGCCGTCGCCATTGTCCTGAAAGACCCGGCGTTCGAACACGTAATCGTTGTGCGCGTCGTCGGTCCGGCTGCCATCGGGCGCGGGCACGCCGATCAGCGCGCACAGGCCGTTGATGAAGCTCTGCGTGTTCGCCAGCTCAGACCCGCCCGTATCGCGCCACTGGGCGATGAAAGCGTCAATATGCTGCTGTGTGGAAGCGTCCCCTAGCATCGGTTCACATAAGCACCGAGGGCAGGGGGCGGCAATCAGAGATTGATCCAGGTTGGGGCTTTGGACCGGATGGACGCGGCCACTGTGTCGGCGCCAAGGCGACCGCTAGTTGAGAGCGCACGCCGGTCGACATCTCGCGCAACGAGCCTGCCATCTCGCGCGAGCGCAGCAGCCGATAATATCTCACAAGAGTGTTTGATTTTGCTCGTCCATCCAGCGCGCTGGCACTTCGGCAGGCGATCGAAATCGATCTGGAGCTGACGGCAACGAGCTTTGCTGCGATCTTGCTATAGGGGGCGCAGTGGTGACTGCCGCGCTTCGTGCGTTCAGCTGCTTCCTAATGACACTACGAACGCGATCGGGACTTGGCAGTGTACCCGCAACGATGCCGGTCTGGACCAGCTCATCCAGTATGGCTCCTGCCACAGCAACGGTTTCGGTTGCGTCCAGACCGGTGGTCATGGCGGCAACTTCATCCAGCACTTGTTTGACCAGCGCTTCCAAGTTGATGCGCTTTTCACGCTCCTCACGTGCCTTTGCGATACGCTCCTGCGCGAGGCGCTTCAATGCCTGTTCGAATCCATCGTTCACCACATAATGTTGCGATGTACGTGGTCTTACGGATGATGCTTTTGTTGATGGTAGTTTGTTTTTCGGCATACCAAGATCCTCCATTTGTTAAAATATAGGATGAATGTTTTTGGTTTGCAAACAGAAGAGAAGGGAGGATAATAAGGAGTTAACTTTAGAGAGGTAGCAAGTAATGTCGTGTCCACCTTTTTTGCCCATGGCCTCTGTCGCTTTGCTCTGTCGCCCTGGGCGGTGGAACGACTTGCCTTGGCGGGAGGAGCTTGGCCCCTCCCACGCCCACCCCAGATCCGGTCCTGGCGCATGACCCGCGCAACCAAGACCGGAAAGTCAGCCCGGCCCAAGCCGATGGATTTTCGGGTGAAGCTCACGGCGGAAAACTACAGGGCGCTGACAACTCATATTGCAGCGGCCGGTTTCGACGGGCCGCACGCAAAGCAGGCATGGCTGCGGTCTCTGATCCCTGCCATGCAGCCTGCCAGGTCGGACCGCAAAGTGAACCCAACCTGTGCAGCCGGCGCTGACATCTTCAGGCGCCTGCCGATGCCCGGTGGACAGGAGGCCCTGGCGATACTGGGCAACATCGGCACGGACCTGCGCGAGACGCGAGCGGGTCTGAAGAAAATGGTCGAATGGCTTGATCGCATCGATCCTGTCTTTATTGCCGAGGAACATAGGGCGCGTGTCAGAAACGAGCTCCCCAAATTGATGGCTATCCTACTGCAGAGGCTGGACGAAACAGAGGCCCAGGTCTCGCCACGCTTGTCATCCGCCATCGATGGCTTGCTCCAGGCGCTGCGACAGTGATCATCAAGGTCAAGCGTGGCAGCGATTTCCAGGGGCTGTTCCGCTATCTTCTGCGCCACGGCCAGCATGGGCATCGCGGTGACGCTCGGATCATCGCCATGGCAGGCGTGTACGATGAACGCACTGCAGCAGCGCAGATGGCCTACAACGCTGCGTTGGCGCCGGAACGCGCCAAACCTGTCGTACACCTCATCGCGCGAGCCGAAACAGGAATCAGTGATGAGCAAAACGTGGAGCTCGCGGAATGGATGATCCGGGACGCGGGCCTTGCCGGTCGTCCATATGTGGCAGTTGCACACGATGATGGTCATCTTCATGTCGCCGCCTGCGAAATAGACGACGAAGGCAAGGCACCAGACCGTATCCTCTGGTCCAGCGCGCTCAAGAAGGCGGTCAGTCCTGAATTGGCGAGTACGCTTCCCCCAGGCTCGGTTCGGAGCAGAGCCTGGGACAGCCATATTTCATGGCGCATGTCGAAATTGGCGAGACAGGTGGAGAAACGTTGGGAGCTTAGGCGGCTGTCATCCGCTCCACGGGCTACAGCAACCATTGAGCCCAGGATCGAGCGTTGGCAGGATGATCGCTTGCGTCATCGGGGGCAAGTTCCTCTGCAAGACCGGTATTTCGAACAGGTACGGAGCGCTCTGACCCATCCTACCTGGCAGCGGCGTGTCGATGCCCTCGCACTGCACGGCCTCGAGATCCGGGTTTTCAACTCCGGCGCCAATGCGCGTGGACTTCGCGTTTGCAGCATGTCCAACGATCGTGACTTCGCAAAAATCTCGGATTTCGGTTTGGGGGGCATGAGGAAACTCGACGCCTCTGCCGATCAAACTTTCGTGGCTTTTTGCGCCGGGCGAGGCAGTAGGCCGATCACCTTGGCAAAGCCGGAACACACCTTCGATCCGGTTATGCGGCGGGTCCAGGTTTCGTTTCGACACGAACTCAAGGAGTGGCACCGGACTGCCGGCCGAAGGCGAGCTGCGTTTGACCGGTACAAGCGCAGCCAGCGCGCTATCGGAATCGAAGTGTCGTCGCTTACCGGGTCGTTTGCCCATCATATGAGCAGTCGGGGACGGAAAGCCGCAGAATGCAAACTCAAGCGCGAACTGCTGTTTAGAGCCAGAGCCGAACTCGACTTCGCCCTGCGTGAAGCAGGCCCGGCCCGGACCAAGCCAAACTTTGCCGATTTTGTTCAGCGCGAGGCAGAACTCGGGAACACTGACGCCTTGCGCGTCCGAGATCAGCTTGTCGCGCGAGTTTCGGAAACGCAGCGACGTCGTTGTGCGGTGATGGCTTTGGTGCTCTCAAAATCGCTCGCCGAGCTAAAGGCGCGTGCCGCGCAAATTCACCAGCAGTTGTTGACGGGCACCGAGTCGCTCAAATCGGCTCGGGATAGCCTGCTGACCCAAACCAGAGCCCTGCAGGCTGCGGCGGAGGAAATCAGGGCGCGGAACGCAAGGCGACGGGCACACGAAATTGCCGAAGAGCGGCGAAGAGCTGAGGCCAAGACAAAAGCTGCTGCTGCGGCTCAACACGACAGGCTCCAGTCCGAAAAACGCCACATCGACTCTTCCAGAAGCGCGGGTGCACGGTTTGCGGCCTGGTTCGCACAGGTTGCCGCGCTCATGGTGTGGTTGACCGAATTGAAGAATGCGGATCTCGAATCCAAGCGGCTAAAGCGGGAGCAGGCAGAACGCCTTGCCCACGAACGCGAGCGCATTGCGCGGGAGAGGGCTGAAGCTGAAAACCACCAAGCAGGGCACGCCATACCTAAAATACACGCAGCAATTGCCGAGCATCGTCACCAGCCGCAGCCTAACGGGCAGAGTCGCTGTCAGAGCGATGCTGATTGCGCTCCGGCAGGCCGGACACCATCACAAGCAGTTCCTGAACGCCCGCAAGATCCGCTCGCATCTGTCCATGCGCAACGAGCGTCACTTTGGGCCGCCCTCGTCCATCGTGAGAACGATTCTGCTGCGACGCGCGAGTATCTAAATACATGGTCAGTCGGCCTTAATACGATCCCCACCGACCGGGCGATCACACGTGCCGACCTTGTCGCTATCGAGACTATGGTGATTCTCGAACTGGCAAGAGGCGGGCGTGGAATCGAGGTTATCGAGAAGATCGCAATTTCGCGCTCGCCGGCCAAGGATCATGCCAAGCCGATCTTTCTAGCTGCAATGGACAACCAGATCGTGCGCGACACGCTGGCCGAGCAAGGTGTAAAGGCCCTGCGGCGCGAGGCGAAAATTGCCCTGTACAAACGGGACCCGCAGACCGACGTTGGAGAAGAGTTTGTCACATGCTGGGCGGAGATCATTGACGAACTGCCGATCGATTTGAGCCTCCCTCCAGAAGACTATTTTCGGGCTATAGACTTTGAAGTGGCACAGATTTTGGTCAAACGCGGGCATCCCATTTTGGGGGTGGCGGGGGCGCTGGCGGTGCATTCGCCGTCAGTCGAGGCGACGGTCTGGCAAAGCCGAGGTGAGTATCTCGAAGATGTGCTGGCGGATTTGGCGGAGCGCCAAGGTTTGGTACCGGGCTGGGCTAAAGCGGTCATTGCCGCAGCATCCACTGGTGATCAATCAGCGTCACCGGCAGTGGCGTCGTCATCATATGCGGTCGGTGCGCCAGGATCCCTCACGGGCGCAGAATCGATCGCTGGGCCAATGCGGCAGCAAATACCGAGTCAGCAGGAGCGCCGTCCGGATCTCGTCGATCCGGTGTCCAGACAGGACCCAAAACAGCCCCATGCCATAGCCGATGCCCGGAGATTGCCCCCAGACGCGACACCAGGGCACTCTCGGTAGATTGCGGTCGCCCGATGGATCTGAATGGCATGAACTGGGACTTTTCGGCCGTTCGCGGATGATCCGACCAACGGCAGGTGCTGCCGTTAGCTGTCCTTAAATAAGCCGCAGCCTTGTGCGGTTTCGAACTGCACAAGGCTGCCAAACTTGTCAGCATTGAGGTTGGCGGTCTAGATCGCGGGGAAATCGACGTCCGTGCCGGCAACATTATTGATCAGGTTTGTGAAGAAGTTCTCAGCGACTACCGCCACGATCTCGACGATCTGCGCTTCACTGAACCCGGCATCGCGGATCGCTGCGAGGTCATTGGCAGTAACCTTGCCCCGGGCCTCGGCTACCTTGCGGGCGAAGGCAGCAGCGGCTGCGGCGTGGGGATCATCCGAAGTGCCCCGGCGTGCAAGCTCCACTTCCTCCCGGCTCAGCTTGGCGAGGGTGTAGCCGGTGAAGGTATGGGCCGCGTCGCAGTATTCGCATCCGTTTACCGCCGCCACGGCCAACGCAATGCGCTCGCGGGTCTTGAGGTCGAGCGCTTTGCCAAGGCCTTGGTTGAGCGCGGCATGGGCAGTGATCACGGCGGGGCTATTGGACAGGACACGGAAAAAGTTGGGCACGCGGCCCAGCTTGCCGTTGATGGCATCAAGCGTGGCCTGCGATCCCGCGGGAGCTGCGGTCGTTTCGGGGAGGGTAATTCGCGACATGATGATTTCCTTTCTTGCTCGAGAGAGCCGACTGCCACTCAGGCGCCGGTCGGGATGGGGTTTTTGACCAGACTCTGGTTGAAGGCCTCGAACAGGGCGTGTTCGCCCGCGCCAGGGTTGTCGCGCATCGGGCGGATGGCATCGATGATCACCTCGGGTGCATCGGTTGCCAGCGCCACCAGCGTCTGCTCGATGAAATCAGCCAGCGGCATCGCGCGCGGATCGCCGCTCTTGTAGATCAGATCGGTGTCGACCCACGGCGGCGCGATTTCCTGCACCCTCACGCCGGTTTTGCGCAGCTGGAACCGCTGTGACAGCGCGTAGGAATGGAGCGCGGCCTTTGTCGCCGAATAGATCGCATTGCTGGCGATCGGCACATAGGCGAGCACGCTGCTGGTGTAGAGCACGGTTGCTTCTGGCTTGGTTTTCAGATGCTCGATCAGGGCAGAAGTTACCCGGATCGGGCCGAGCAGGTTGGTGGCAATCAACTCCTGCGCCAGATCGTCGTCCACCGGCCCGCTCACATCGTCGAACGGCATGAAGCCTGCATTGTTGAATACCACGTTGAGGTCGGGGAAGCGTTCGACCAGTTCGCTGGCCGCGCCCTGGATGCTCTCAAGGCTGTTCACGTCCAGCTGGACCGAGGCCATGCCGGGGTTGGATGCGGTCACCTCTTCAAGCAGTGCGATGCGGCGGCCCGAGATGATCACCTGATTGCCGAGCTTGTGCAGCGCCTCGGCCAGGCCACGGCCGATGCCGCTGGTGCCGCCGGTGATGAAGATGGTGTTGCCGGTGAGTTTCATGTCGAATGGTCCTTTTTCTTGAGAGAATTGCGGGAGCGTGGGATCAGGCCGCGACGTGGAAGCGCGGGGCAGAACGGGTGGCCGAAAGCTGCGGGCCGAGCGCAGCACGGGCCGCTTCGAAGGCGTTCCACAGGGCGATGTCGCGCAGCGCCGGGATCGTGGCCGTTTCACCCTGGTCAAGGCCGGCCAGCGCGGCATCGACCATGTCTTCGGCGTCCATCACGATCTCGCTCGGCAGGTGCTCCACTGGCAGTCCGCCCAGTGCCCAGAAGTCGGTGCGGGTGGCGCCTGGAAGCACGGCTTGGGCGCGGATGCCCTTTTCGGCCAGTTCGTGGTTGAGCGATGTGGTGAAGGCCTGGACGAACGCCTTGGTCCCGCCATAGACGCCGTTGAGCAGTTCAGGGGCAACCGCGACGATCGAGGCGATGTTGATCACCGTGCCAGCGCCGCGCGCCACGAAACCCGGCACCGCAGCGTAAGTCAGCCGCATCAGCGCGGTGACGTTCAGCTGCACCATCGCCGCCATCTTCTCGACATCGCTTTCCAGCAGCGTGGTGTGCGTGCCGATCCCGGCATTGTTGACCAGCGCGGTTACGCTGGCATCCTCGCGCAGCACCTTCTCGACGCGGGCCAGATCGTCATCCTTGCCGAGGTCGGCCGCGAGCACTTCGATAGCACGGCCGGTCTTGTCGGCAATCTGCGCAGCCAGCGCCTGCAGCTTGTCCTTGTTGCGGGCAACGAGGATGAGGTCATAGCCGCGAGCGGCAAGACGGTCGGCATAGATCGCGCCGATACCGGTCGATGCGCCGGTGATCAGAGCAGTTCCCTTGGAATTCGTGGTCATGGTCATGGTCCTTCCTGATGTCGGTGAGAGCGCCATTGCTCTCGACACGGACCTTATGGACGCGAAGTGCTTTGGCTGATATGACGTAGAAACTACGTTTTACTGCCATCAGTTGTCGGAGGCCGCATGCCGCACGTTTCCATGGTGCTCACCCCCGGCTTCCAGTTCCTCGCGCTGGGCGTGCAGGCCGCGTTCGAACTCGCCAATGCGGTGAAGGGTGAGGCCTATTACACCCTGTCGATCGCCTCGGTCGCAGGCGGGCCGGTGACTTCATCCAGCGGCTTTGCCGTGCCTACCGTCCCCCTCGCCGAAGTCGGCCCGGTCGATACCCTGCTGCTGCTCGCCGGTCTTCTGCCCCCACCCCCGCAGGAGGAGACGACGCTCGAGACACTGCGCACCATGGCCCGCGAATCACGCCGCGTCGCCGGGCTGTGTACCGGTGCTTTCCTGTTGGGACAGATGGGCCTGCTCGACGGACGCCGCGCTACCACGCACTGGTCCTATGCCCGCCAGATGCGCGAGGATTTCCCTAATGTCCGCGTCGAGGACGATCGCATCTTCATCAATGAAGGCGCGGTCTGGACTTCGGCAGGGCTGACAGCGGGTCTCGACCTTGCCGTTGCCCTGATCGAGAAGGATCTGGGGCGCGACATGGCCGGGGCGATTGCCCGCCGGCTCGTGATGCATCACCGCCGCGCCGGCGGGCAGTCGCAGCACTCCGAACTGCTTGAACTCGCCCCAAGCAGCGACCGCATCCAGAAGGCGGTGATATTTGCCAAGGCCCATCTCGGCAATCCGCTGACGGTCGAGGAGCTGGCCGAAGTCGCCGCGCTATCCCCGCGCCAGTTCGCCCGCGCCTTCCGTGCCGAAACCGGCCAGACCCCGGCCAAGGCGGTCGAGCAGATGCGGCTCGAAGCCGCGAGGCTGATGATCGAGGAAACCCGCCACCCGATGGACCAGATCGCGCGCGAGGCTGGTTTTGTCGACATCCGCCGCATGCGCGAGGCGTTCATGCGCCAGTATGGCCAGCCACCACAGACCCTGCGCAGGCTTGCCAAAGCGCTGTAGTCTCCAAATTTGTCTTACTTGCCAACAAGTTGGCGACTGCTTGGCCCTCAAACATTGATCAGACCATAGGCAGGTTTTGGGTTAAGCTGCCATTCCGATGTCTGTTGCGTTCTGGCCAGTTCTGGGTCGGTTGCTGCCCAGCGCGAATGCCGCAGCTTTGGGCAGTTTCCGCTATTCATTAGCGCCTTGCTGAATGGCAGGCCCTATCAGCCGCCGACGGTCAATTGGCTATGCGGTCGACGGGAGCGGTGGCAAAGACGCGACGCACTGCTTCCGCTGGCCGTTCTCGCATGATGGTGACACTTGACCCTCGAGGCATTCGACAATCGCAGTCGATGCGCGGCCCCAAGAGGACGGATGCCTCCCCCACCAGCGTTGGGCTACCGAGCAGGTGGGGGCTAGAGCACCATTCAAGACGCTGGGACTCGGCTTTCGATTGCATCTTCGATCAACCCTTGCATCTCCTGTTCAAGCTCCACGCCCTTGGCATCGCCGCCGCTGGATATTTCGGTGGCGATCAGCGCGTAGTAGCCGGTCTGCCGGTCGATCCAGCCGGTCCAGCCAAAAGCGCCCGGAGACGAATTGATCTTCGAGGTTGCGCACGCCGCAGGCGTGTCGCATTCGACAAACGAGCCCAGAGCATATTCCCAGGTCGAGGCGCTGCCGGGGACGAAAAGGCGCGTCAATCCGGCGGTCCGCTGCTGCGTGAAGGTGTCCATGTCGACGATGAAGGCACCTCCCAGAAACGCGCGCAGCAGCTTGGCATAATCGCGGGCGGTGGAGTGGCCTCCGCCTGCGATCCAAGGGTTGGTCGGCGCGCTCCCTGCAGGATCGTACAGGGCCGTGCTGGTCATCCCCAGCGGCGTCGTGATGTGCTGGGCAAACAGTTCGTGAATGTTGCGCTGTCGTGCAGGGGATGTACCCGGCGCAATGCTCGTGTCCTTGGCCTCAAGATATGCTGCGGCGACCTGCAGCCCATGGGGTCCATAGCTGAACTGAGCGCCAGGCGCATTGCCGGGGCGCAAGGCATCGTACCGGAGGTCATGAATGCTCTTGGCGCAGTTATATAGCGACATGGTGGGCAGCAGCTGGCAGCCGCCCACGAGCGGATTGGCGTTGAAGCCCGATGTCATCGACAGCGTGTGCTTCAACTTGACGTCTTTCTTGGTTCCGGTCGTCGTCCAGAATACCAACGGTGGAGGCATCGGATCGTCCAGCGTTGCCAGCCCCGCCTGCACCATCCGCATCGCCAGCGCGCCGGTGAACCATTTGGAGGCCGAGGCAATGGGAGTCACCCGATCGATGCTGAAACTGCCTTTCTCGAACTCGTACAGATACTCGGAGTCCGTCGCATTGCCGACGATGATGTAGGCGTTCTCGACCTGTGCATCATCCATGATCGCTTCTTCAAGCGCGGTCCAATCATAGGTGAAACCGCCGACTGTCTTGAACACACCTGCCGGCGCGGAAGCGGGAGAGGCGACCAGGGGAACAGACGATCGCTGCGGCGATGTAGGCGGCAGCTGGACCAGAAACCCGCCGGACCCTGCCGACCCGTCCTGCTGCGATTGTGCCGCCAGCGCCAACGCACCGCTCGCCGCGGCTGCTGCCAGCCACACTCCCGTCTTCAACCTTGCCATGTCCATCTCTCCTTGCTTGCTTGGGTTTATCAATAGCTGGCAGGCGAAGCTGGCCGCTGCGGTCAGGGGTTCACCCCCGTCCGCTGCGCATGCACCTTGAGCAGATGGTCGAGTTGAGCCTTGCGAAATTGGGGCACGATAGCCGTTTGCGGGCCGAACACGGCGGCGCGGTCACTCGCGCTTTCGTATCGCGGCCACTGAGGAGCCAGCGGGCAATCCGGCGCGCTGGTCTTGGCAAATGCCACCCAGCAGGCGGATATGCTTTCGCTAAAGCTGCGATCGGCGGCACTGACCGGCCCGGCGACAGACGCGAGATAATCGAGCGTGCCGAACAAATATGGGATTTCAGACCCGTGCGCCGCGCCCTTGGCCCGCGCCCGCCGCTCTTCAGCCACGTAATCGAAATGGTAGAGGTAGCTTGGTGCGCCCTTGGCGGAACGCTGCGCTAACCAGCGCGCTGGGGCGACGAACCAGGCATCACCCAGCACCTGCCTCGCCAGTTCCTCGTCGGCCAATCCCGCCCCATACGCAGCGCGCCCGACGGCGGGATCATCGCCAAGGTATAACAGCGCAGCCTCAGGCGGCACGCCCATAGCGAGGATGACGCTGGCCTCGTTGCTATTGGCGCCAACCAGCAGCGGCACGTCGATCAGCTCACTACGGGCAAAGACCCGCCACGGTGATTCGCGCACCAGGCGGCCATCGATGAACGGCCCGGCCATCCCCCCGGGTTTGCGGACCTCGCCAGCCTTTACCAGCGCCTCGACCGGCAGCGCGCGCAGATCGTCCGCAGTTGCGGAAGAATCTGCCCCGGCCCGGGCGGCTATCGCCAGCCCGCGCGCTTCTTCATCCGCCAGCGTCTTCATATCCGCCAGACCAACCCCGGACTGAACGATGGCGCGCGCAAAAAGCCCTTTGGCTTGCGGATTGGCGAGCAGGGTCGAGATCGCGACCGCCCCGGCGGATTCGCCGAACAACGTGACCTGGCGCGGGTCGCCACCGAATGCGGCAATGTTCGCCTGCACCCATCGCAAGGCCGCCAACTGGTCCATCAGCCCGTAATTGCCAGTCGGCTCACCAGCCGGGGCCGCACGTGTGAGCGCGGGGTGCGCGAAATAGCCCAGCGCGCCCAGGCGGTAGTTCACCGTCACCACGATGACCCCCTGCTGAGCCAGCGCAGTGCCATAGAATGCAGGGAATGTTCCCGACCCGATGACGTGTGCACCGCCGTGGATCCACACCATCACCGGCAGCTTGCGCGCGCCTGCAGGCCGCCAGATGTTGAGCTGCAGGCAGTCTTCGGATTGATTATCGGCAACGCCCCCTGCCACCACCGCAGGCCGGATCGTCTGCGGACATGCCGGCCCCAGCCGGGACGCATCGCGCATGCCCGTCCAGCGCGGCGCAGGCTGCGGCGCACGCCAGCGCAACGGGCCGACCGGCGGCGCGGCGAACGGGATGGCGTGGAACCGCTCCAGTTCCCCATCGCGCTCCCCTGCCAGCTGGCCTTGCTCCACCTTGACCACCGGCCCCTCGGTCGGCTGCTGTGCCATGGCACCGGTCGGCACAAGCCATGCCAGGGCCGCAGCGATGAAGGTAAAACGGCGCATAAGTGCATGCCTTGATGTTGGACCGGCTTTCCACCGGACGATCAACTGTCGCGATCAGAACCGGGCGCGGGCCTCCACGCCGAACACGCGCGGCTGGCTGTAGCGGTTGATCGTGGGTGCCTGTGCGACGAAGTACACCTTGTCGAACACGTTGTTGGCAAAGGCGCTGATGCTGAAGCCGCCGACCTCGACGCCCAGGCGCAAGTTGACCAAAACATAATCGTCCAGATCGACCGAGGTCGCGGTCAGTTCCTGCTTGCCGCCCCATTGGCCGTTCACCAGCACGTTGCTGATCAGCGTGACATCGCGGCTGACCGGATAGCGCAGGTTGAGGTTGGCCGACGCCAGCCAGTCGGGCACCTGCGCCAGATCAAGCCCGACAAAGCGGCCCGATTTCACCTCCCCGCCCTGATGCGATCCGCTAAGCGCAAGCCGACCGGAGCCGTCCCCCAGATCGAAGCCCTGGCTGTATTCTGCCTCAATGCCCCAGCTTTCAGCGTCGCCGGCATTGGTGAGATATGCGACCGCGGCCACCGGGCAAGCCGCGTTGGTCAGCGCGCAGCCATCATCGACCTGTGCGATCAGGTCTTCCAGCTTGCTGAAATATCCGGCGATCGCGAAATATCCACGCCGCACCGGCGATCCCTTGAAGCCAAGCTCGTAGCTCGTGCTTTTCTCGTTGCCGAACAGAACCTCGACCGGGCGCGGCGCGCGGGGATCGGACAGGCGGGTGTTGAATCCCCCCGCGCGATAGCTGCTGCCGACCTTTCCGTAAGCAAGGATGTCCGGCGAGATCTTATATGCCAGCGTTGCATTGTACGACAGGTTGTCCGCCGTGATACTGTCGTCGATGATCCGGGACGGACCGCCGGTGGGCAGCAATGTCGCCAGATCGACCAGCCGGGCAGTGATCGTGCGGCTGTCGCGCGTGTAGCGCAGTTCCCCGGTGAGGTTCAGGCTGTCGGTCAGGTCATAGCCCAGCGACCCATACGCGGCGTAGCTTTCAAAATTCAGCCGCGCGGGCGCAATGTTGCCGGGCGAAGGATTGGCAGGCGTCGGCGTGCGGGTGGTGGTAACCGAAAAATCACTGTCTAGAATATAGGCGTCGGCCCCTGCAAGCCAGGTCAGCCGCCTGGATTTGCCGCTGATGTGCAGATCCTGCGAGAAGATATCGGTGGTATCGACAATGAAGCTGGCGCTGCTGGGGTCCAGCGGCGTGGCCGCACCAATCTGCCCGACCGCACGCGCCCTGGCGAGTTCAGCAGGGCTGATCGCGTCATTATCGAGGTCGTATTCCGAATGACGTCTGCGGTACGATGTCGTCCCGCTCAATTCTGCTCCGCCCAGGTCGATCTTCAGCAGAGCCTGCAAGCCATCGACATCCTGGGTGGCGCGCGGCGCGGTGTTCCAGGGGTAACTGAATCGATCTTGCACATATCCACCCGGAAAGCCTGGTGTGCCTGCCGGAATGAATATCTGATAATGGATCGTGGGGATGGTGAAGGACTGGGTTTCCGCCAGGATGGTCAGATCGACCGGGCCCCGGTTTAGCCGCAGCTGGCCGCGCATACCGTGGCCCTTTTGCTGGTCGAAATAGACATCGTTGTCGGGGTTGTAGAAAAAGCCATCGTCCTGCTCGACCAACTCACCGCTCAGTCGGAACGCAAGCCCATCGGCCACCGGCACATTCACCGCGCCCTGCACCTGCAAGGCGTTGTTTTCAAACGTATAGCGTGCGCTGCCCCAGCCGGACAGGTCGAACTCGGGCGCAGCCGAGATGATGTTGATCGCGCCGCCCACCGCATTGCGGCCATACAGCGCGCCCTGTGTCCCGCGCAGCACCTCGACGCGCCCAATGTCGAGAAAGTCGAGCCGGGTGAAGTTGCGCCCGCCGATCGCGCCGCCACCGATATACGCGCCATTGCGGTACAGGCCGATGCTGGGATCGCCGTTGGTGGCACGCGCGGTCGATGATGCGCGGATCGAGATTTCCGACGTTATCGACGAATTGAGGTTGTTGAAGCGTACGCTGGGCTGATCGGCGAGCAGTTCGCCGCTGCCGGCCGCACCGCCCCGGTCGTACAGCGATGCAGCATCGATCACCGAAGCGGCGCTCGGCACATCGGCCAGCCGCTCCTCGCGGCGGCGTGCGGTCACCACGATCGAGCCGTCATTCGCCTCTGCCGCGCTGTCCTGGGTGGCCGCCTCGGCTTCATCATCCACCGCCTGGGCAAAGGCCGGAGTTGCCATCGCCGTCCAGACTGCCGCCGAGCAGTAAAGTAGGTGCGCGGTGCCCCTCATAGATCCCTCTCCATTTTTTCCTGTTATTATTATCGATAATTCTCTGCATAAGGCGCATCGGTGTCAAGGCCAAAACCGCATGGCCGTGCTTGAGCCTTAGATCTTGGGTTGGAGAGCAGACGCGATTAGCGCGCAGCAACCTCTCGCAGCAGCGTGCAGTGCATCGGGCAGGATCGTGTCTAGCGTGTCCGAAGCCGCATGGTGCTGGCGATGCGCGCCAAAAATGCCTGCGTGGCGCGGATAGCCGGCCTTGACGATTTCCTGCAACTCGCCCGCGGCACCTTCTGCCGACGAATAGGCCGTCTCAAGCCCCGGCTGCTTGCGGAATGCTGCGCGCGCATTTGCGACCAGATCGTCCGATGTCATCAGGAAGCGGAAAGGATCGGCGCTGGCCAGAGGCAGCAGCCGATCCGGCAATTCATGCCAGTCGCGCGTGGCGACATTTGCACCCAGGTGCAGCCAAAGGGCAGTCTGCTGTGGTGGGGGACCAAAAGTCTCGATCATGCGCCTGGCACCCAGATTTTCGTACTCGTGGCCCGAGTTGTTGACCATCAGGATGTTGTATGATCCGAAGTAGCGCGGCAGCCACTGCGCCAGCGCCAGCCAGATAGCCACCCCCGGCCCACGCTCGCCGACGCAATCGGTCCAGCCCGAACGCGGGGTCGAAACCACGACCCAAGGCGCGCGCGGACCGGTGCGCTGGCCGATGATATTCTCTGCCGGACGCTGGCCCGCCTGCCCCTGAATGTGCAGCAGCGCCGCACGCCCGGCCTGCGCGGCTTCCACGACCGGTCCTGCCTCGCGCGGCGCAAGCAGTACGATCGGGACCGGTGCGAAGGGGGAATCACCACGCGCATTGAGCAGCAGGGCCTCGCCGGTCGGCCCGGTGGTGACGACGATGACTGCCACCGCCCCGCGCGCCACCGCGTCGGCAACCGGCTTGCGTACCCCAGCATCGATCAGCGACGACCAGCGCCGATAGGGCAGACGGACCACCGCGATGCTGCCTTCAAGCGTGCCGCCAATATCCGTCAGCCTCAAAGGTGCACTGGTTCCCGCTGGTGGTGTGGCCACGACGAGCGGTTGCGCAATCAGCGGGATCGCGGCATTGCCTAGCAATAGCTCGCAGCGCCCAGGCTCAAAGAACGGTGCATCAAACGCCTGCCGCTGAACTGCAAAGCCGGATGCTGCCAGCCGCTCTGCCGTCCAGTCCGCTGTCGAGCGATCCCCCGCGCCACCAGACTGCTTGTTGCCTGCCGCGGCATAAGTGCGCACATCTTCCATCAGCCGTTCGACGGATAGCGGCGCACTGCTCAGCGTCTCGGCGGCTGGCACGGCGAAGGGAGCTGCAAGCGGGACGGCAAGCCCTGTCTTCAACACGGCTCGCCGACGCATGTCGCTATGGCTCATGCCGGTTTGCTCCGGCGCCGCGCGGGCCTGGCCTTACTCCTGCGGTCCTTGTATTCCTGCAGTGCCTCGGCAAAGCTCGCCTGTGTAACGCCGATCAGCTCACGTGCGGTCGCGTCGGCCGCATCCGCCTCATGCGCCACGATATGGCGACAGAGTTTTTCGTACAATACCGCCGATTGCTTTCCGGCCTCACTGGCATGCTCGGTCAGGTAGGTTTCGGTGTAGACATTGTGCTGCCAGCGCGCGAGCAACGCGACCCGGTCGAGCAGTTCCAGCGCCAGCGGCGCGTTGCAGCGCCGGGCAATGAATCGACCGATGCGATTGGAGACGCGGATATGTTCGAACGTATTGTTCGACCGCTGGGTGATGTCCTTGTACTCGACCAGCCGGTGCATCAGTTCGCGGCCATCACGGTCACTCATTGTCTGGCTTGCCAACCGGCAGACCACACCGAAAAGAGCCTTCCACAGCTCGTACACCTCGTTGGCGGCATGGTCGTCGACATCGATCACGAACGTGCCCCTCCACGGCACCACCTTGACCAGGCCGATGCGCGCCAGATGGCGGAACGCCTCGCGTACCGGAGCATGAGAGACATCGAATCTCGCCGCGATTTCGCGCTCCCGCAGCCAGGTGCCCGGCGCGATTCGCCATTCGACGATGTCGTTGGTCAGCAGTCGCGCAATGACCCGGTCCTGGGTAGGGGGGGGTTCCTCATCAGTCATTCGGGCGGTCATGGCTTTCAAGCTGGAGCAATTCAGGAAGCAAACGACATTAACATCCTAGCCATGCTGAAACCGCTGGCAATCGATCGTTGTCAAACATATTATTATCGATAATATATGCAATGACAAGAGCAGCTGACAGAGGAGTTTCCTGTGATGAGGCATTGGCGGGCACTGGCACTGGTGACAGCCGTATGGCTTGCTCCGCAGGAGGCGGTTGCCTCAGCGCCAACCATCCCTGGATGCGATGCTGCCATCGCCTACTCAAAAGCGCATGGCGGCGTCGCGGTGCTGGTGCTGGCAGACGGTCGCGCTGTTTGCGCCTCGCCTGGCGTGGAACTGCCGCACGAATTGTGGTCCGGCACCAAGAGCTTGATTGGGTTGGTGGCAGCCGCGGCCGTGCAGGACGGCCTCCTTACCCTCGACGAGCCAGCCGCCGCCACGATCACCGAATGGCGCGGCGTCCCGCAAAAGAGCGCAATCACGATCCGGCACCTGCTGTCGATGACCAGCGGGCACCCTTCTGCCGTCGGTCGGCCGCTGAGCTATACTGAATCGTTGAGTGTGCCGCTGACGCAGCAACCGGGCGCAGCCTTTCAATACGGACCGACACCGCTGCAGATCTTCGGCGAGATTTTGAAGCGCAAGCTTGCCGCTGCAGGCCAGAGTGACGACCCCCGCGCCTATGCCGAGCGGCGCCTGCTGCAACCTCTGGGCGTGATGGTAGCTGATTGGCGCAATGGACCGGACGGCCAGCCGCTGATGCCGCAGGGCGTTGTGATGTGCGCCGAGCAATGGGCAAAGCTTGGCGAGTTCGTGCGCGCAGGCGGCATGCAGGATGGAAAGAGGCTGGTCGACGAAGCTGCCCTGCGCGCACTGTTCGACGGCAGCACGCCCAACCCTGCCTATGGCCTCACCTGGTGGCTTCCGCGCGCCACCCCTGCCCAGGACGCCATTACCGCCGCTACCGACATTACGAAGGCAGGCCCCGAGCTTCCCCGTGACATGGTGGTGGCAGCAGGGGCAGGCGACCAGCGGCTGTACGTCATCCCCTCGCGCAAACTGACCATCGTGCGGCAGGCAAAGCTCAACATGGCGGATATGCTAAGCGGAAAGCCGAGCGGCTGGTCCGACCGGCGGTTCCTCAGATTGCTTCTGGGTACCTGACCTTGCCTAGCGCCATAAACTAATGATGCGATGCTCGTTCTCAGGATTTCCGGGGAAGATGGACCCCGCATATAGTCGTTTGCGATAGTGCGACCACCGATATTGCGTGCCAGTCATTTTGACGAACGCTTGGATGGGGGCGTCTATCATGCATTTGACCGCGCAACCTCAATCCGGCGGCTTCTGTCGGGAGCTGACGTTTGCTGTGAAAGCCGTGAGCGACCGAATCTGGATCGAAAGGCGTCGCGCGATTAGGCTTGCCGAGCGTTCTCCAATCGGCCAACCCGGCCTTAGGCGTATGACTATGGACGAGTCTCCTGGCGACACCGCTGCTGCTAGACGGCAAATCGGCGATACCGGACGTGCATCTGAGGCAAAGCGCGCCGTGAAACGGCGCAGTCGCCTAGCTTTTGTCCCAGATCCAACGATCGTAAAGGCGCGGCCACAACCGACTTCACGCAACGTCGCCTGACAATATAGCGGGCGCGTCAACCAAAACATTCACCACGTTGACGGACCCGACCTAACGCGGCAAAACTTTTGCACAGTGTGTCGGGGGCGAAATGGCAAAATGCAGGGATTGGATTTCGTGGCACGCATAACAGATCGGAAATGGAAACGCTCGTTTATCGCGCTAAGCGCGACATCATGCCTGGTGGGACTGGCGTCGTCAGGGTCGGCCTTGCAGAAGAAGTTCGATCTCGACGACTCGGCTGGTAGGCCTGCCATTCAGGCACCTGCAACAGGTGAAGCGCTCTGGCCAGTACCGTCGCGCACCCAATGGGGGCAGATAATAACCCAGAAGGGTCCCAATGTCTGGCAGGACGCGGTGTTTACCGATCCCGAGGGGCGCTGGCAAATCGTCTATCCCGCAACGCTTACTGAACCGCATGGCGATGCTCTGGGGCGCGACCGCTGGTTCTCCTATCCCGGGCAGCCGCAGATTATTTGCGGTGCCATGCTGGTGCGTGGAGCCTTCAGGTCGCTCGGCGATAATGCGATAGTAGAAGCACCCGCTGCGCTGGTGCGGGATTCCGGTGCCTATGTGTCGCAGGTTGCAGACGGTGCATCGCCGGTCCTGTCGCAAAAGGTTGTCGCGCTCGCTTCGCCCGGTGGGGTGAACGGCACGCCAGTTCAGGCGGTGACGTTCGACCAGCGGGGCAAGCTTTTCGAGCTGCTGGGGGTCGACCGCGAGGTTTTCGTTCGGCATGTGCTGGTTTCTGACGGCACGGACTTGCTGGATGTGTTCTGCGGTGCGCAACCGGGGCAGAAGGGTTGGGTGGAAAAGCAGGCACTGGCTGCGGTCCGCCTGACCACAGCAGCACGGACACCGCGGTGATTCAGCGCATTGCCAAGGCCGCCTGTATGCTGGCGGCGGCATGGCTCGGCAGTGCCGCGCCCGCCTATGCGCAGGCACTAAGCATCAAGGAAAAGCTGGTTCTGGGCAGCTTCAACATGTGCTGGGAGGGCGAGGAACAGGGCAATCTTGCGACGCGTCTGAAAGAAAACGGCTTCCGGCTCGCGCCCAATTCCGAAACACTTTACATGCGGCAGGAGCAAAATACGACGATCCTATTTACCGCCTTTTACGGAAAGGATCCGGAAGGCGGGCCGGAAACCATGTGCCGCATCACGGCGCTGAAGCCGCAGATTGTCAGCCCCTGGACACCCAAAAGCCCTATTTTCGATGACTTTTCCGGTCTGCTAGAGCGGATCGTAGATGGCGCGGCAACGATGGGAAGTGGCTATCGCACGACCGCGATGCGCGAAATCGAGCCCGGTAGCCGCGATCTGCGCCGCACCAAGCTGTACCTCGACGAACGGGTACGGGGCCGTTTGATCCATATCGAGGAAGCACCCACCTATTATGAGTTCGTGTATATCAACTCGCTGCGCAGCCGGATCGCCAGCCCTGCGACCCTCTCGGAAATCATCCGGCCTGATGCGCGGGCCGCAATGCAGTTGATGGTGGATGACAGCTGGGAAGTGGCATTCTGCCGTCTTAATCCACAAAACTGTCTGACCGAGGAACAGCGGCGGCAACAGGCCGAAATGGCCGCGCGCGCTTCACAGCGGCGCGAGCCCATTCCCATCCCGTTCAGCGGGATTGGGGCCATCCGTTCAGGCGACAATCGCAGCAACGAGCAGCGTCAGCGTGATCGGGCGTTCTGGGATAACTTTCACCGCTGCGGCAGCGGACGCTGCTGATGGGGATCTGCATCGCGGACTGGAAATCGAGTCAGGCTTCATTCTCGATTGCCGATGCCAATCGCCGCAAACGTTCTTTGAGGCCGGCTGGAGCGCTTCCGCCTATCAGCCAAAATCTGTCGACATCTTCTGATGAAACGACCAGTGCGCCCGTCGAGCAGCATCAGCCTTGAGCGAATTCCGCTATTCGTCCTGGCGCTCATGATCATTCGGGCTTGGGTCGGAGGCAGACTGGGAGCTGCCCCCGACCCATCATGTGCATCCGATTAGAAGTCCATTGGCGGCGTGGCCGCAGCGCGCTCTTCCTTCGGCGCTTCGGTCACGATCGCTTCGGTCGTGATCAGCAGGCCCGCCACAGACGCAGCATCCTGCAGCGCGGTGCGTACGACCTTGGCCGGATCGATCACGCCCGCTGCCACCAGGTCCTCGTAGGTGCCGGTAGCCGCGTTGAAGCCGCGCGAGTATTCGTTGGCCTCGAGTAGCTTGCCGACGATGAACGCGCCGTCCTCGCCCGCGTTTTCCGCAATCTGGCGGGCAGGCGCGCGCAAAGCCCGGCGGACGATGTCGATGCCCGATTGCTGGTCGTCATTGGCCGCCTTCAGCCCTTCGAGCGCCTTGATGGCGCGCAGCAGCGCGATGCCGCCGCCCGGCAAGATGCCTTCCTCAACCGCCGCACGCGTCGCGTGGAGCGCGTCGTCGACCCGGTCCTTCTTCTCCTTAACCTCAACCTCGGTCGCGCCGCCAACGCGGATCACCGCCACGCCCCCGGCGAGCTTGGCGACGCGCTCCTGCAGCTTTTCGCGGTCGTAATCGCTGGTCGTGGTCTCGATCTGCGCGCGGATCTGCGCCACGCGGCCATCGATATCGCTGCGCTGTCCGGCGCCGTCGACGATCATGGTGTTGTCCTTGTCGATGATGACCTTCTTGGCGCGGCCGAGCATGGGAATGGTGACATTTTCCAGCTTGGTGCCCAGCTCCTCGCTGACCACATTGCCACCGGTGAGGATGGCGATATCCTCGAGCATCGCCTTGCGACGATCGCCGAAACCCGGAGCCTTGACGGCCGCGACCTTCAGGCCGCCGCGCAGCCGGTTGACCACCAATGTCGCGAGCGCCTCACCCTCGACATCCTCGGCGACGATCAGCAGCGGACGACCCGACTGCACCACCTGTTCGAGCAGCGGGATCATCGGTGAGAGGCTAGACAGCTTCTTCTCGTGGATCAGGATGTACGGGTCTTCCAGCTCGACCCGCAGCTTTTCGGCATTGGTCACGAAATAGGGCGAGAGATAGCCGCGATCGAACTGCATGCCCTCGACGGTCTCGAGTTCGGTCTCGAGGCTCTTGGCTTCCTCGACCGTGATCACGCCTTCATTGCCGACCTTGTCCATCGCCTCGGCGAGGATACGGCCGACCTCCTGATCGCCATTGGCCGAGATGGTCGCGACCTGCGCGATCTCGCTGTTCGACACGACCTTCTTGGCGTGCGATTCCAGATCGGCGACCACGGTCCTGACTGCCAGATCGATGCCGCGCTTGAGGTCCATCGGGTTCATGCCAGCGCCGACCGCCTTGGCGCCTTCGCGCACTATGGCCTGGGCCAGCACGGTGGCGGTGGTCGTGCCGTCGCCGGCCTTGTCATTCTGCTTGCTGGCAACTTCGCGCAGCATTTGCGCGCCCATGTTCTCGAACTTGTCCTTGAGCTCGATTTCCTTGGCGACGGTCACGCCATCCTTGGTGATGCGCGGAGCCCCGAAGCTCTTCTCGATCACCACATTGCGGCCCTTGGGGCCGAGGGTTACCTTGACCGCATTGGCCAGGATATCGACGCCGCGCAGCATCCGGGCGCGCGCGTCTTCTGCGAACACTACTTCCTTGGCAGCCATGATGGCCTACCTCCTTTTCCAGATTTCGGTTGAACACATGGAAATGACGACGGGAAAGGTCAGGCCGCCTGTTTCAGCTCGGCCACGGTCTCGACCACGCCCAGGATGTCGCTCTCCTTCATGATGAGCAGATCCTCGCCGTCGATCTTGACCTCGGTTCCCGACCATTTCCCGAACAGGATGCGATCGCCAGGCTTGACCTCCAGCGCGATCAGATCGCCCTTGTCGGAACGGCTGCCCGGGCCGGTGGCGACCACCTCGCCTTCCTGTGGCTTTTCCTTGGCAGTGTCGGGAATGATGATGCCACCGGCCGTTTTCTCGTCGGCCTCGATACGGCGAACCAGCACGCGATCGTGCAAGGGACGGAAATGCATGCATAACCTCCAATTGCAAAAACGTTGATGGAAGCCTCCCCCGGAGACACCAGCAGGAGGCGAGCGGCAAAATTGTAAGCCTGTCGGGGCAGTTCAAGAGGGCCACTCAAATTTTCAGCACTCACCGCCAGCGAGTGCCAGCAAATTACATCATATCAATGGGATAGAAGGGATTTGCGCTGCAAGCGTCCTTGACACGGCCCGCTGTTCGAAAGAAATATGCCCACGATTTTCGTCCCTATTCGCAAAGGCCATCTGAACAGCATCGGGAGAACGCACCATGGCGGGAGATCAGGATTTTCGGTTGCAGCTTCTGGGCTACAGCCTGACGACCGTGGAGATCGCCTATTATCTGCCCGACCATCCTTCGCTGCTGCAGCTGTTCGTCTGGCAGCAATATGACGAAGCCCCCGAATATCCCGGGCTGCGCCGCTTCCTCGACACGTGGCGGCGCGATATCGAGGCGGTGCTGCACTCCGTGACGATCGCCAATGACCGCAATATGGGGCCGCGCACCTGGAGACCAACCGACGCTGTCCGCTGCATTCAATAGCGGCGGCGGGCGAACGCGGTGCAGGGCCAGCCGCACAAATTCCGCGTTCGCCTGATCACGGTGCAGCGTCTGCGCCGCCCGCTGCGCGATAGAGCGCTATGCCCTGCCGCCTTGCGCTGGCCAGTGCACTGACCGCTGCCTCGGCCGATGCAAGCCGGACGCGCTCCGCTTCCAGAACGGTCAGAAAGGTTGAAAGGCCCAGGCGGTAGCGCTCGCGCGCAATCTCCGCTGCGGCCCGGTCAAGTTCGGACTGGCGCAAAAGGCCTTGTGCGTTACGCCTTGCCGCGTCGAGGCCGCCCAGCGCTGCTTCGGTTTCCCCTAGAGCGGTGAACAGCGTCTTGCGGTAATTCGCAAAGGCCTCCCGCCCCTCGGCCTCACGCTGATCGATACGCGCACCCACACGGCCGAAATCCAGCAACGGCCCGGAGATCGCGCCGCCCAGCGAACCGATGATTGCGTCCTGGGTCAGCAGATCGCCGAGCGCCAGCGAGATCAACCCCAGGCCCGCCGTGAGGCTGAAACTGGGAAAACGCTCTGCCGCCGCTGCCGCGATCTCGGCATCGGCAACAGCCAGACGGCGTTCAGCGGCGACCACATCGGGGCGGCTGCGCAGGGCCGCCGTCGCAATGGCAGCAACCGGCTGGGCAGCGGCATCCTCGGTTGGCACCGGCTGGGCCAGCTTCGACAGCACGGCATCGGCCGGCAGACCGGTGAGTGTGACGAGCCGCCCGATCACCTCGGCACGCTCGCCATCGATGGCGTCCAGACGCGCCGCAGCCTGCTCCTCGAGCGAACGGGCGCGCACCGCATCGGAGGCCGGGGCGAGCCCCGCGCGCACGCGTTCTGTGGTCAATCGGGCCAGCTGTTGCGCGCTGTCGCGGTCGTCGCCGATCACTAGGCGGCGCTGTTCGATCTCCCGGAAATCCGTGACGGCAGCTGCGATATCGGTCACCAGCGCCAGCCGCACCGCAGCAGCATCCGCCGTGGCCGCATCGAGCCGCGCGGCGCTGGCCCGCTGGCTGGCGCGCAAACGCCCGAACAGGTCAAGGTCCCAGCTCGCATCGACCGCGGCGTTGAAGCTGCTCTGATATTGCTGGATCTGGATGTTGGGCGGCAGCGCGCCGAACTGGGCGGCGCTGATACGTTCGCGCGAGGCTCCGCCGCTGGCGCTGACGTCCGGAAGGCGTGCTGCGCGTGCCCCGCGCAGCCCGGCTCGTGCTGCATCGACCCGCGCGGCTGCTACGGCAAGATCGGGCGCCTGCGCCAGCGCCTGATCACGCAGGGCGACAAAGCCGGGATCGGTGACCGGCAACAGCGAGGATAGCGCCGTGGTCGTGGTGGTGTCGGGCCGGGGGCCTTGCAGGGCAAAGCTCTCCGGCAGCGGGACGGACGACGCCGCCTGGGGCCGTTCGACCGGCGCGCAGGCGGCAAGGCCGATGGCAGTCGCCGTCAGCAGCATCCAGGATGCGGAAGGGCGGCTCATCGGGCGGCGGCCTTCTTTCCGGTGCCCGATGTGCGGGCCGGCACGAACGCATCGACCTGCTGCCCCACGAACAGTCGATGACCCTGCTCGGGCAGCGCATAGATCAGCTGCAGCACGCGGATATCGACCCGCTCGGTCGAGGCATTGGTCAGCGATCGCTTCGGCACGACCAGCGGCTCGGCGCGGACGAAGCGTGCGGTGACGCGGGCTGCGGCATTTCCGCGCGGGCTGATCACGGCATCGCGGCCGATGGCGGTGCGGTCGATCTCGTTCTCGTCGATATCGACGCGGACGTGCAGCGGCCTTGTCACGCCGAGCGTCATCAGCGGGTCGGAACTGTTGCCCGGTGCAGGCCCGGCGGTCGCATATTGCCCCTCGCGCGTGCGTACCTGCAGCACCTGCGCGGCGCTCGGTGCGCGCACGGTCAGCCGGTCGAGCGTCACGCGCGCCGATTGCAGCTGCGCCTGCGCCTCGCGCATCTCTGCTCGCGCAACGGCCAGCTGCGCGCCAGCTGTCTGCGCATTGCCTTGCCGCTCTATCACCTCCTGGCGCGAGATGGCACGATCGTCATTCACATCGCCGTACAGCCCCAGCTGGCGCCTTGCGATGGATGCGGACGTCTGGGCCGCCGCCACGCTCGCCCGCAGCCGCTCGACCCGCGCCTCGGCCTCGGCCAGGGCGGCACGGGCATCGCGGCTGTCGATCGAGAAGAGCGGCTGGCCCGCTGCCACCTGATCGCCGGCCCGGACATGGACCCGCTCGACCACGCCGGGCAGGAACGCGCCGATCTCGATCAGCTCGCTGGACGGCTCGACCACGCCCGCGCCGGCCACTGTTCCGCCTTTCTGCTCCGGGGGCACCTGGGCAGGCGTTTCCGTGACTTGAGCGAGCGCGCGATCGGGCTGGCTGCGCGCGACGAAGATCGCGGATACCAGGATGCACAGGACAGCCAGCGCGGGCAGGATCTGGCGGGAGAAGCTGAGATTGGCCATGGTTCAATGGTCCTTGGGCATGTGCTTGCCATCATGGGTGATACGGCCGTCCTCCATTGCGAGGATGCGGTCGGCGAGGTCGAAGATGCGGTTGTCATGGGTGACGACGACGACCGCGCGGTCGGTGACGAGCGCCACCTCGCGCAAAAGGTCCATCACCCGCCGCCCCGAGCGCGCATCGAGTGCGGCGGTGGGCTCATCGCACACCACCAGCCGCGGCGAATGGATCAGCGCCCGGCCGATCGCGACCCGCTGCTGCTGCCCGCCCGAAAGCTGGCGCGGCAGTTTGTCGCACTGGTCTCCGATATTGAGCTGGTGCAGCAGTTCGCGCGCGCGTTCGATCGCCTCCTTGCGGGGCACGCCGGACGCGATCAGTGGCACCGCTGCGTTGGCCGCCGCACTAATCGACGGGATGAGATTGTACTGCTGGAAGATGAAGCCGATCGTGCTCAGGCGAAAGCTGACGAGCTCGGTATCGGTCAGCCGGTAGATATCGGTGCCGAACACGCTGACACTGCCTTCGGTCGGATAGAGAATGCCGGCGATGATCGAGATCAGCGTCGTCTTGCCCGACCCGGATTCGCCGACCAGATAGGTCAGCTCGCCCGAGCGAATATCGAGATTGATGTCGTGCAGCACGCGCAGATGGCCGTCGCCCATCGGGAAATCCTTGACGACATGCTCGACATGGATGGCGCAGGCCTCGCTCACCGGAACACCTCCGCCGGCTCGGCCTTCAGCACCTGGCGCAGCGCGACAAAGCCGGTGATGAGGATCATCAGCGCGACGACCGCCGCGGCGATCAGCGGGATCTGATAGGGGGTGTAGAAGCCCTTGAAGGCGTCCGAATAATATCCACCGATCTCGAGGAACGCGACCGCCATGATGAGGCCCAGCCCATAGCCGGTCAGCGCGACCAGCGCGGACTGCGCGACGACCATCTGCCGGATGCGGGCATTGGTCACGCCGATCGCCTTGAGCGCGCCGAACTGCTTGATATTGTCGCGGATGAACAGGCTGAAGGTCAGGCCGACAATGGCAATGCCGACGATCACGCCGAGCGCCACGGTGATGCCGAAATTGATCGGAATGCCGGTATTGTCGATGATGTAATCGACGCCGTCATCGGCAAACTGCTGCGACGTGCGCGCGCGCAGGCCCGTCACTGCCTCGATCCGGCGCGCCACAGTGGCCGCGTCTTCGCCCGCGTCCGATCGGGCCAGCACGAACGACAGCCGGTTGCGCGTGCCCGGCACGTAGTTGAGCGCATTCGAATAGCGGGTGTAGAGCATCACGCCCGAGGTGAAGGTCGGCTCGGCATCGACCAGGCCGCGGATCACTGCGCGCTGGTCGTTAAGTTCGAGCCGGACGCCGAGCGCGGCAGCGTCTTCACCGAACAGCTTGCGCGCGCCGACAGCGTCGATGAACACCGCGTCGGGCTCGAACAGCATTTCGCGTTGCCCCATCAGCAGCTTGCGCGGCAGGCCTGTCAGTGTCGCATCGTCGAGCCCGATCACGGTCACCGGTTCGAGCGCGCCGTCGGGCGTGCGCACATTGGCGCCGGAGCGGATCAGCGGCACCGCCCAGTCGACGCCCGGCACCCCGCGCACGCGCTGCAGATCGGTCGATGGCATGGGCAAGGTGACATCGGATGTCCGCCCGGCTGGGTCCATCACCCAGATGTCGGCGCTGGGTATCTCGTGCACCGCCGCCGCGCCGCGCAGCAGCAGGTTGACGAAGATCGTCAGCTGCTGGGTGATCAGCAGCGTCGAGAAGGCGACACCGAAGACCAGCCCATAGAATTTCACCCGGTCGCCCGTCAGCATCCGGATCGCGATCCACATCATGCGCGGAAATCCCTCAGGAAAGCTTGCAAACAGCGAATCATGCTGTACGCTGGCGTTCAAAATATAACCTATTTAATGAACGTCAACGTTTAGTTTTTCGTTGGCTGCCAGAAGCTTGTGGGATGATCGGTAGTGGCGGGTGAAAAACGGACGACCAGCAGGGCGGGGCGGCCGCGCGACCCGGCCAAGCACGAGGCGATCGTGCACTCGGCGCTGCACACCTTTCTGGAGCGCGGCTTCAACGCTGCCACGATCGAACATATTGCCGCGCGCGCGGGCGTCTCGAAGGTCACCATCTATAACCGCTTCACCGACAAGGAGACGCTGTTCGAGCAGGTGGTGAAGGAACAGACCGACCATTTCGCCGCCGCGACGATGGACGATTCCGTGCCGCGCGGGGATCTGGCGGCAAGGCTGGACGCGTTCGGTTGCAGCCTGCTGCATTTCCTGTTCGCATCCGATCATGTGGCGCTCGATCGCATGCTGCCGCAGGAACTCGCCCATCATCCGCAAATGGCGCAACGCTTCTTCGATGCCGGGCCCGGCCAATGCCGGACGAGGCTTGCGGAAATCCTCGAACAGGCGCGGTCGGATCGGCAGGTCGACTTCGAGGACAGCGTCCAGGCGGCCGAAGACCTGATGGCCTTGTGGAAGGGCTTTGCCGATGTCGAACTCAAGTTCGGCGTGCGCCAGCGCCTGTCGGACGAGGAACTCGATGCCAAGGTACGCCACGGCACCCGGATTTTCCTGAGAGCATACGGGGTCTAGGGTGCCAACGCGCGTTCTTGCCGTTTCATTGCCATCAACTCTCATCTGTCAAACTGAGATGAGGCCCTAGCGCTGTTCGCCGATGAATATCGCGAACGGTGCGTCGCAACCGCGCTCAGGCGCCCAATTCTTGCACAATCGTGAAGTGCGAATGGCGGCATCTGGCGAGAATGGCCATTCAAGTCGACTGCCGACAGTGACTGAGTTTGGGTCGGCACCGGCCGAAGGCGGAACGCCGCATCATGGGACGAACCTGCCTATCCAAAGCACTCCCTGGAAGGGCCGGTTACGCCGGAAGCGGGCGTCGCTGCCAATATCAACGAATGACTGCGCCCGGATCAATCGGACGTCAGGATAGCAAACTCCAGCAGAAACACAGGTAGGCCAGTGTGCCGGGAGGGCAAGGCCAGCCCTCCCGGCCATCGGTCTCGTCAGAACAGTGTTTCGGTGAAGAAGGGCAGCATCTCCTGGCTGACGTTCACCGCGCTGAAATCGCTCACGCCAAGCAGCGTCACCGATCCGCCAAAGGAAAGCGTCAGTTCGAGATCATTGACGCCATCGCGGTTCACGTCGCGCACGCGGGTGCGCAGGATATCGACGCCGCTGTCGAGCAGGATCGTATCTTCAGCCGTGTTGAAGTCGGTGATAATATCGTTGCCTGCAAAGAAGCTGAACGAGAAGGTGTCGCGTCCCGCGCCGCCCGTGAGCGTGTCGTTGCCGCCATCGCCCGACAGCCGATCGTTGCCATTGCCGCCATCGAGAATGTCGTTGCCCAGACCGCCGGAGAGCAGATCGTTGCCATCGCCGCCGAACAGCTTGTCGTTGCCCAGACCACCCCACAGCTCATCATGACCGCCCAGGCCATATAGCGTGTCGTTGCCGGTAAGGCCGTAGAGTGTATCTTCGCCACCGGTGCCGTTGAGCGTGTCGGAGAACAGCGAACCATAGCGGGTGATGCCATCGGCGATGCCGGTGACCCGAACCTCGACCGTCGCGGTGCTGGTCAGGCCGCCCGCATCGCGCACGGTATAGGTGAAGCGGTCGGTGACGACCTGGCCGGGCGCGAGCTCGTCGAAGCTGTCATCGTCAGCGACATAGCGCAGGCTTTGCGTCGTCGGATCGAACACCAGCGTGCCCAGCGTCTGGCTGTCATCGATCGAGGCGATGGTGAGCGTGCTGCCTGCATCGGGGTCGGTATCGTTGCCGAGCAGCAGCGACCACAGATTGTCGGTGGTGCCGTCCTCGTTAACCGAAACCGTATCGTTGACCGCGAGGGGCGCTTCGTTGACATCGGTGACGCCGACCTGAAAGGCCTTTTCGGTGCTGAGACCGCCCTGGTCGGTTACCTTGGCGGTGATCGCGAAGGAAGGGGTCACCTCGAAGTCGAAGGCCTGGGTCGTGGTGATGATGCCGGTTACCGCATCGACAGCGAAGCGGCCGCCGGCATTGTCGACCAGTTCATAGCGCAGCGTATCGCTGGCCCGGTCGGTGGCGCTCAGCGTGCCGACCACGGTGCCGACCGCGCTGTTCTCAGCCACGCTGGCATTGCCCAGCACCAGATCGGTCGGCGCGGCATTGGGCAGCGGCAGCAGGAACGAGGCGAGCAGCGGATCGTGATCCGAGACGCGGTTGGGCCCGGCGGGTTGCTCCGAATTGATGTGAACCGCGTCGACGATGATGTTTTCCAGCAGCCCCGGAGTGACCAGGAAATTGTCGAGCGCCTGGGCGTTGCCGCCGAAATAATAGGTATAGCGCTCTGCCTCGGGCAGCTCGCGCAGAATGTTGGACAGGATGCCGCCCGCTTCGAGCAGTTCGAGCGACTCTTCGAAATAGAAGCCGTTGAAATCGCCCAGAACGGCGATGTTCGCGCCGGGATTGTTGCTCAGGATGTTGGTCACATAGGCGCGAATTGCCTCGGACTGGGCAATTCGCGCGCCTTCACCGGCATTCACCGGCGGCTGCTGTGCGCCGAACAGCGGGCTGCTGCCACCGCGCGAGGTCGAATGAACGTTGATCGCGGTGATCGTCTGCTCGTTGAAGGTGAAGGTCGCGGCAAGCGGCGAGCGGCTGTTATTGAAAGCCGCGCCGGGCACCAGCGTCGCGCTGCCCTCGACATAATCGACTCGGTTGACCTGATACAGGTAACCGTTGCGGATATTGCCGTTGGGCTCGCCCCCTGTGGTGTTGGGCGCGCTCGGGGCCACTTCGACATAGGCATATTGCGGACCGCCGGCGGCGTTGATCGCTGCGATGATCAGATTAGCGGTGACGGTGCCTGACAGGTTCGATCCGCTGCCCGCGCCATCGGCATCTTGGATTTCCTGCAGCGCGATGATGTCGGGCGCGCGCAGGTTGAACACGATGTCGCTGGCGAGCAGGTTGAACTTGACCGCGCCATCGCTGGGGTCGAGATTTTCGACATTATAGGTCGCGATGGTCAGCCGATCCGGCGTGCCGAACAGGCTGGTCGTCTCGCGCGAGAGCGGACCGGCATCGGTCGTCACGGTCACCGCCTCGGTCACCTGCAGCTCGTAGGACTGGAAATTGTAGCTGATGATGCCGGTGACGTTCGAAAGCACGTCGCCCTGCGTATAATTGGGGGTGAAGCCCGCGAACAGGTTGGTGTTGTCGTCAATCTGGATCCGCTCGGGATTGTAATCGTCGACATTGTTGGCATCGCCCGAGATGGTGATGCCGCCGCGGCTGTTGACGCCGGTCGCGCCGGTGCCGCCCGAAGCGACGACGAAGGTCTCGCCGAACTCGTTGGTGTTGCTGGTCACCAGCGGCGCAGCGATGGTGACGCGCATTCCTTCGAGCGATTCATAGAAATCGGCGGCGTCGTTTTCGGGGTCATAGACCTGGAAATTATCGTCTTCGAACACGGCGCTCGGCGGCAGAACCCCGCCCGGCCCTGCGCTGATCAGCGTGGCGGCCGGCAGCGCATTGCCGGTGGAGACCAGCGTCGCAGCCGACTGGTTGATCTGCGTGATCGTGAGATTGGTGGTGTTGTTACCCGGCAGGAACTCCGCAACGGTGCCGCGCACTTCCACTGCATCGCCGACCGCACGGCCCGGCGCGCCATTGGTGAAGACGAAGACCGCATCCGAAGTGCGGGTGTCGCCGTCGCCGGTCGCGTCCTGCAGATAATAGCCATTGGCGTCGACCGCCGTAACGATGCCCCGCGTCACCACCGTCTGGCCGACATATTCGGAACGATGGCCAAGGCCCTGGATGGTGTAGATCGCCAGGTCGACCGGATCGTCATTGGTGATCGTGCCGACGGCCTCACCATCGATGATCGTCGCATTGACGGCATTGGCGAGCGTGACGCTCAGCGTCTCGTTGAGTTCGGGAAGCGTCTCGCCCTGGACGGGCACGACGATCTGCTGAGTGCTGACGCCTGGCGCAAACGTCAGGGTGCCAGCGAGGACCGCTCCGCTGCCCAGATCCGCAGCACTGGCGCTGCCATCGAGATTGATCGTGTAATCAACCGTCGTGGTCAGGCTGCTGGCACCGGCCCGGCGCACCGTGAACACCAGGTTGCGGGTCCCGGCATCACCCTCGACCACCGACGTGTCGAGAATGCGCAATTCGCCCGGAGCATTCGGCGACAGGAACGATTGGCCGGTATTGACCGCAGCATTGGTGCTGGTCTGGGCAGGCGCCCAGACGAAATCCTCGTAGTTCGATCCCGTGCCGGTCAGTTGAAGCGAGGTGCCGATGGCATCGCCATCCTGCGCCACGCCGATATCGGTGCTGGTGAGGCCGGCAGCCGGGCCGTTCGTCGCGGTGAACGTCCCTTCATAGGACAGGAACTGAACGACACGGCCCAGATTGTCGACAAGGGCAAATCCGTCCGGAGCGCCGTTCTGGATACCCGGTGCCGGGAAGGACAGCGTGCCGAAGCCGTTGTTCTGGTCCGGGATGATGCCGCTCAGCGCGATGCCGTTCGCTGATCCCCCCGTGGCGGCATAGGCGACGCCGCCATTGCCGTTGTACAGCACGATGCGCCAGCCGGAGAGGTCGGTACCGGCGACGCCGGCAACCTCGATCGCCTCGTTTACGTCGCCTCCGGCATTGTCATAGTGGAGTTCGTTCACAAAGACGTTGGCAATGGGGGCGGGCGCAACATCGTCATTCAGGATCGTTCCGGTCGCAGTCGCCGTGCCGATCTGCGTGCCCATATTGGCATTTGACAGCGTGATGGTGAAATCTTCGTCGGGTTCGACGTCCGTATCACCCAGAACATCGAGCGTGATGACATCGACCCATTCGCCATCGACCAGCGTGACACGACCGACAAAGGCGCTGCTTGAGCCGAAATCGGCGGCATTGGCACTGCCGAAATTGACCGTGTAATCTGCGGAAGCTTCGCCGCTGCCGCTGCCGCTACGGGTCACTTCGAAACGGATCTGGGTGGTGCCGCTATTACCTTCGGTGACGGTGGCATTGGCGATCGAGAGCGAGGGCGGCAGCGGCGAGTCATCGTCGTTGATGATCGTGCCGGTCGCGGTGGCGGTGCCAATGGTGCCCGCGCTCGTGCCGGTCAGCGTTACCTCGAAAGTCTCGTCACCCTCGAACACTGCATCGTTGGTCACTGCCACGCGAATGGATTTCTGCGTTTCGCCATCGGCAAAGCTGATGGTGCCGGCAGTCGCATCAAAGTCCGTTCCGGCGGTGGCGGTGATTGCGGCCAGCGTGTAGCTGACGGTTGCCGCGCCACTGGAGCCGCCCGTGCGGGTTACCACCAGATCGACAAAGCCCTGCGCCTCGCTGGCCGAGGCTGATGCGATCGAGAAAGTGCCCGGATTGGCCGTCTGGCCGATCGCGGTGATCGAGAAATCGTCAATGCCCAGGCCGTCGTCGGACCCGCTGGCGTCGAGATCGAGCCAGCGGATCCAGAAGGTTGCACCGGCGGGGATGCCTGCCAGAATGTCGTAGGTACCCGAAACCGCAGTGCGATTGGCAGCTGCATTGCCATCGAGCCCGCCAACCGTCCCGGCCGTGGTCGGAGAGGTGAAATCTAGAGCGTCGACGTCGATCCAGGTGCCGGTGGTCAGGCTGGTCGCATCGAAGCTGATCTGGAAATCGAGCCGGTCGGCGCGGCCTGCCGTGCCCAGACGCCATTGTTCGCCGGTATAGGCGATCTGCAGCGAGGAGATGACCGTTCCGGTATCGTTGGTGAATTGCGCGCCGATGGTGGGCACGTTGGTGCCGCTGCGTAACGTGCCGAGCGCGCGATCGGTACTGCCCGCTGCGCCGAAGCTGTAGGTATCGCCGCCATTGCCCGATCCGGTGCCTGCCGCATAGAGCCCGTTCACCGTCGCGCTGGTGCCCGATTCGCTGATGAACCAGCCGCTTGGCAGCGTGCTGCTGGTGCCGGTGTTGGCCAACGTATTGAAATCTTCACGGAACGCGGTGCCAAGGGTCGTCAGGCTGGGCATGAATTTTTCCTCTTCTGTCGGGCAGGCGCGCCCTTTGCGGGGGTCTGCCCCCGAAGCCGCGCTGGCCTAGCCAACGTGCATGACGCTTCGATGAAATAGCAATTGCAGTCGCGATTTTTCTGTGGATGGCGTGATGACGGTGTCCCAATCCTGGACCGGCCCGCACTGTCATGAAAACGCCATCGAATTGCGCCAACGCGCGTTCTGGCCGACGGACCTGCCGATTCCGGGCGACCTAGGCATGAAGGATCTGCATTGCGCGTGTTTCTGGTATCGGCGGCGCTTGGCCTGGTTTTGATCGGCTCCATGGCCCGTGCGCAGCCCGCCGGTCCCTCCGCCGCACTCCCTGCCCCTGCCACCGATCCGCTGGCGATCGACATGGACGCCGACCCGCTGCTCGCGCTCGAACGGCAGGATGGCGGCCTCCATCAGTTCAAGCAAAGGCTGCAGGAGGCCGCGACCGAAAGCCCTGCCATCGCGGAGGCCGAGGCGCGCAACCTGGAAGCCGTGGCCGGGCGCCGGCTGGCCAAGGCCGGCCAACTTCCTGCAGGCGAACTCTCCATCTCCAGCTTCCGCACGCTCAGCCGCGAATTTTCCAACGATCCGCAGAACATCATCGAACGCTCGCGCGCGCGCCAGCGCACCGACGCGCTGATCTCGCTCACCCAGCCACTGATCGATTTCGGCGCGAGCGGCGACCGCATTGCCGCAGCCGAGGAGCGCGTGACGAGCAGCGAGGCGCGCTTTACTGGCGTCGCCGAGGATGTCGGGCTGCGCGCCATTTCCGCCTGGTATGATCTGTTCACGGCGCGCACGCTGGTCGCGCTGGGCGAAGCGCTTGATGAAAGCCATGTCTCGCTCGGCGAAGCGATCGATCAGCGCATCGCGCAAGGAGTGTCCGCCCGGGCCGATCGCATCCGTATCGACGGGACGATCGCGGCGGCACGCGCACGGCTCGCCGGCTTTCGTCGGTCCGAGGCCGGGGCTGTCGCGCGCTTTACGGAACTGCTCGGCGTGCCTCCCGAAACGATCGAACGCGCCCCGCTGCCGACGCCGGTGCGCATTCCTGATGCCGAGAGCATTGCCCAGGCGATCGAGACGACTCCGGCGGTCCGCGCCGTCGACGCCGAGGCCAAGGCCTCGCGCCGCGATGCCGAGGCCCTGCGCGCCGACCTTCTGCCCAGCATCTCGGCCAGCGTCGACGCCGGGCGCTATGGCGTGTTCGAAACCGATATCGATTATGACGTACGCGCGCGGCTCAATGTCCGGCTCAGGCTGTTCGGCGGCGGCGATGCCCGCGCCGACCAGGCGGCCGCGCGCGCGATGGCCGATGGCGCGCGTGCCGACCGGGTGCGCGACGAGGCGCTGCGCGAGGCCAGTATCGCAGCGTCCGACGTGCGCGCGCTGGAGGAGCAGCTTGTCGCGCTGCGCAACAACTATGTCGCCGCGCGCATCTCTCGCGATGTGCTGACCGAGCGCTTCCGCGTCGCGCGCGGATCTCTGTTCGACGTGCTGAGTGCCGAAGACGCGTTCTTCGCCACTGCGACCGCCTATATCCAGGGCATTGTCGATCTCGATCTGGCGCGCTACGTACTGCTGGCGCGCACCGGCGGGCTCCTCCCGGCTCTGGGGCTGGACCGGCTCTCGCCCACCACCTGGGAGGCTGTCCGGTGAATATCGTCGAACGCCCCCCGCGCTTTGCGCGCTGGTTGACCGAGCCGATGCAGCGCAACCGCGCCATCTATGCCAAGGTCGCGCTCGCCGCGACGGTGATCAACCTGTTCGGCATCGTCACCTCCTTGTTCACGATGACCGTCTATGACCGCGTGCTGCCGAACAACGCGACCTCGTCGCTGATCGCGCTGACCATCGGCCTTGCGATCGTGGTGATCTTCGATTTCGTGCTGCGCACCTTGCGCGCCTATTTCGCCGATATCGCGGGTGCGCGGATCGACGAGGAGATCGGCGACACGGTGTTCCGGCGGCTGCTGGCCATCCGCATGGACGTGCGCTCGGGCTCGACCGGATCGCTCGCTGCCATGATGCGTGAGCTCGAAAGCCTGCGCGATTTCTTCGCGTCGATGACGCTGACAGCCCTGGTCGACCTGCCGTTCATCCTCGTGACGCTCGCCGTCATCGCGATCATCGGCGGGCCGCTGGTGTTCGTGCCGCTGCTGATGGTGCCGCTGGTCATCATCGTCTCGCTGCTCGCCCAGCCCGCGCTGGACCGGCTTTCGGCGCGCGCGATGCAGCAGGCGCAGCTCAAGCAGGCGGTACTGGTGGAGGCGATCGGCGGGCTGGAGACGGTCAAGGCCAACAATGCCGCGCCGCTGCTGAGCGCGCGCTGGCAAGCGGCGATGGAGAAGCACTCGCATATCTCGCTCAACCAGCGGCTGGTCTCGACCTTCGCGGTCAATATCGCGGTGATCGCCAACACCATATCCTATGCGGGCGTGGTCGTCGCGGGCGTCGGCATGATCGCCAGCCAGAACCTCACGATGGGCGGGCTGATCGCCTGCTCGATCCTCGCCGGACGCGCCGTCGCGCCGCTGGGCCAGATAGCGCAGCTGATGACGCGGCTGACCCAGGCGCGCACCGCCTATGCGCAGATCAACGGCTTGCTCGAGCATCCGCCCGAGGGCCCGGCGGAAACGGCTATAGCGCCGAAGGTGACGGGCCAGATCGAGCTGCGCAAGGTCAGCTTCCGCTATCCCGGCCAGGCCGAGGCGGCGCTGAGCGATGTGTCGTTGCGCATCCGCCCGGGAGAGAAGGTCGCGATCCTGGGGCGCATGGGATCGGGCAAGTCGACCATCGCGCGGCTGATCATGGGGCTGTATCAGCCCGCCGACGGGCTGGTGCTGGTCGATGGCACCGACATGAAGCAGATCGATCCTGCCGCCTATCGGGGGCGCATCGGCGTGGCATTGCAGGAGAGCGTGCTGCTGAGCGGCGGCATCCGCGACAATATCGTGCTGGGCCGCGAGAGCGTCGACGATGCGGAGATGCTGCGCGCGGCGCAGATTGCGGGCGCACATGACTTCATCGGGGTGATGGCCAATGGCTATGACCTTGTGCTCGCCGATCGCGGCGAGAGTCTCTCGGGCGGTCAGCGTCAGGCGATCGCCATGGCGCGCGCGCTCGCCGGATCGCCGCCGCTGCTGGTGTTCGACGAACCCACCAGCGCGATGGACGTGCAGACCGAAGCGCGGCTGATCAAGCGGCTCGCGGTCGAACTGGCCGACCGCACGCTCGTGCTGATCACCCACCGCCCGCCGATGCTGCGGCTGGTCGACCGCGTCATCATCATGCAGGGCGGTCGGATCGTCGCCGACGGCCCGCGCGACGAGGTGCTGAACAGGGCGGGAGCAGCCTCGGGTGGTGAGGGTAGCGCACCGACGGTGCGGGCGGTGTGAGCATGGATGAGACGATGATCGAACAACGGCTCGATCGACTGCGCCCGACGAGTGCCTCGAACCTGCTGCTCTGGGCGATCCTGGCGTTTCTGGCGGTGTTCGTCCTCTGGGCGGCGCTTACCGAGATCGACCGCACGGTGCGCGGCGATGGCCGGGTGGTTCCGAGCTCACGGCTGCAGGTGATCTCGAACCTCGAAGGCGGGCTGATTGCGCAGATTTTGGTGCGCGGCGGCATGGACGTGAAGGCGGGCCAGGTGCTGCTCAAACTCGACCCGACCCAGACCCGCGCCGAGCTGGGCAGCAACAGCGCGGCAACGGGCGCGCTCGCAGCCAAGATCGCGCGGCTCGAGGCCGAGCTGGACGGTCGCGAGCCGGTTTATCCCGCCGGAGCCGATATTGCACAGGTGCGGATCGAGCGCGCGTTGCATGACGCGCGCATGGCAGAGCTGGCCAGCCTGCTCGCCGGGGCCGGGGCCCGCCAGGCGCAGGCGAGCCGCGCGGTCATGGAAGCGCAATCGATGCTCGCAGCACGCCAGTCCGCGCGCGAGGCGGCAGCGAGCGAGCTCGAGATGATCCGCCCGCTGGTCGAGCGCGGTATCGAGCCGCGCCTCGCGCTGGTCCAGGCGCAGAATGCCGCGCGGATCACCGCGAGCGAGGCGCTGGCGCAGACCGAAGCACTAGGCCGGGCGCGCGCCGGTGCCTCCGAAGCCGCTGCCGAAGCCAACCGCGTGCGCCAGGAATGGCGTGCGCGCGCCGCGACCGAGCTCGCCGGTGTCCAGGCCGAACTGGCTGCCCGCACTCCTTCCACCCCCGCGCTCACCGATCGCGTGCTGCGCACAACGGTGCGCGCACCGGTTGCCGGGCGGATCAACCGGGTGCTTGTGACCACCATCGGCGGCAGCGTAGCGCCCGGCCAGCCTCTGGTCGAGCTCGTCCCCCTGCGCGACCAGCTGCAGATCGAGGCGCGTATCCGCCCGCAGGACATCGGCAGCGTCCATATCAATCAGCGTGCCAAGGTGGACGTCACCGCTTTTGATTCTGCGATTTATGGTTCGCTCGAGGGTAAGGTGACCAGCATCTCGCCCGATGCGGTGGTCGATGAACGGACCGGCGAGTCCTTCTACCTCGTCCGGGTGCTGACCAGCGCCTCGGCACTCGCCGACAAGTGGGGCAGAAAACTCCCGATAGGACCGGGCATGGTCGCCTCGGTCAGCTTGCTCGGCGACAAGCGCAGCGTGCTCAGCTATATTCTCACCCCCATCACGAGGATAACCGATGAGGCGTTTCGCGAGTAAGCTGCCGCAAGCTGAGCAGAGCGGGGCCTGAACGCGGTCAAGCATGCCTAAATGGGCTCGTTAACGGCAACACCAAGTTATCGCCCAGCGGCAGCTTTTGACGAGCGCAGACATTGAAGGCAGCCATATGGAACGACCGGCTCTGGGTCGGGTGCTGCCGTTCAAAGGCAGATAGGCGAAAGTCCGGCTTTGGGTCGGCTGCTCGCATGGGTCGCACGATGCCCGGGCTACCAGGGAAGCCCGGGCAAAGGGGCTTACAACTGCTTGATCGGGTAGGCCTTGAGCCGTTTCGTGACCTTTGGGATCGTGTCGACCACCTGCTTCATGATTTCGAGCCGGGTGGCCTTGGTGTACGTTCTTGCGGTTTCGCTGGTGTTGATCGTGTGCCCCAGCAAATCCGCGCGGCGCTCTTCCGACACTCCAAGATTGGCAAGCTCGGTTGCAACAAAGTGGCGGATCGAGTGCATGTCCTTGTTTTCGGCGACCAGACCCGCTCGGATGAACGCGCGCCACCATTTCTTGTAGAACGCGTCGCCATAATTGGATGCTCCGAGACCCAGGTCGGCAAAGATGGCCCGATGCCCATGTTCACGTTGGCGCTCGACGAACTTCAGGAAACCAAGGCGAATGACTTCATCGGCGATCGGGATATCTCTAACCGACGACCCGGTTTTCACCCGTCCCGTTTCTGTGGGCCGCACCTTTATCGCCCATAGCCCCTGCATCTTCTCGACATCGCTGACCATGAGCTTGGCGATTTCTTCGCGACGCGCTCCAGTGTACGTCAGCAAGATCGGAATCCAATAGGCACTGTCATGCCAGACATGTTTGCCATGCTTGAGACGCCTGACCTTTGATTCGCTGCCGTGCCATATCGGCCCGGAGAACAGGGTTTCAAGCTCCTGTACGCTGAATGCCGGTCGCTTGTCCCGCTTAACTCGCTTGTCGGCGATGACATAGGCCGACCAGTCGATAGGTGGGCACCCCGGAATACGTTTCATGGCCCAGTCGAACACTAGCTTCAGGAAGCGCATATGGCGATTCGTCGTTGCCGAGCTAAGGCCTTTGCCCTTGTTCATTGCTGCGATCTCATCAAGTGTCATCTGAGCATGCATCGGCGTCTTGTGATGGTTCGATGGCAATGACCGCAGCGTCCTGAAAAGGTTGGCGATCATCGTCTCATCGATCGCACTGATGCTCATTTCTGGACCAAAGTACTTCTCGGCAAGGAAGATGGCCGCGTCAAACTGTGATCGCGTTTTGCTCGTCCAGCGTGACGACTCCAGGCCCTGGTCGAACGCGGGGTTGGCGTTCAGGAAAGCGGCTGCAGCGCCTGCGATCGTCATTTGGTTGCCAGCGGTTGCAAGGTTTGTGCAGAGCGGGGGAGGCACCGCCACCCGAGCGTTGTGGCTTTGTACAGGCATAACCGCGCCCCGGAGCGCATGGTGCCCGGCAATGGCAGCAGAAGCCGCCTGCCATTCGGTGGTATCTTGCTGCAACACCGAAGGGGGCATGGAGAGCGAAGCCAGCATGTCATCAAGCGCCCGTTCCGGCTCGCGGGTATCTTGTTCCGCCTCTCGCAGCGCAAGGAGTACGCCGAGGAGCATGTGGCGCCGCGCCATGACGATGTTAGCCGGTGTAATCGGCAGGTTCCGATCGAGGAGCGCTTTGCGGGCACCCGCATCGGTTGCATCGGCGAGTTGACCAGCATTCTCAAGAATTTCCTGGATGCGCAGCTGCTGCTCGAAATCGAGGTCTGGCATGCCGTTCACAAAGCGCTCGAGGAAATGATCGAGTGAACCAAACGAAGGTCCGATACCGTTGGTATACATGTCGCGTGCAACGTACCGAAGGCCTCGAAGCGTGCGAAGATGCTCGAGCGTTGCATATCTTGCATCGTCGTGCCCGTATGCCTGCTCCCGCGCATGCAGGTGCTCGAGGCCATTGCGAACTTTTATCGCGGTCGCGCGCAGGATGGACGCCTTGTCCGTTTCGTTCAGACCTTCGAGCTCGCTCACGATCTTTTGCCACTGGTCCTTCAGCAGTTGGTCCATCAGTGCCGCCCGCTGGCGTGCAACGGACCGGTCTGCGGTTCGCAGCGAAAGCCTTATCTGGTAAACCTTTCCATCCAGTGAGAATGAAGCGCGGTAATAGTACCGGCCGTCGCGCCGGGCGATATTAGGATTGCCTCTAGACATGAATGTGCCCCTCGTTGGATCCTGCGACACACAATAGGTCACAGGATGCGTCACACTCTCGGCGGCTGCCGAGTGTGGGGCGAGATGACAAATTCCTATTTATCAATCACTTGAAGCAGAACGTGGCTGGGGTGGCAGGATTCGAACCTGCGAATGCCGGTACCAAAAACCGGTGCCTTACCACTTGGCGACACCCCAATGCCGTGCTGGCCAATGCCGTGCTGTCTATGGCTGCCGGGCGAGGGGCCGGGGCAGCGCGGGAGCGGCCTATATACGGAAAAGCCTCGCCGCGCCAAGCGCCTTTTTGGGGCGTTGAACGGGGCGTGTGCCTCAGGCGATGCGGTGGACCCAGCCGTGCGGATCGGCAGCGTCACCGCGCTGGATCGACACCAGAGCCGAGCGCAGACTCGCCGTCACCGGACCCGACTGATTGCCGCCGATGGTGAAGCTGCCTTGCGGGGACTTCACCGTGCCGACCGGGGTCACCACCGCTGCGGTGCCGCAGGCGAAGGTCTCGCGCAGCTTGCCGCTCTGAGCATCGGCCTGCCACTGGTCGATCGAATAGGGCTGTTCGCTGACGGTCAGCCCCTGCGCACGGGCGAGGTCGATGATCGAGCTGCGCGTGATGCCGGGCAGGATCGTACCGGTGAGCGGCGGGGTGATGATGCTGCCGTCGTCGAACACGAAGAACAGGTTCATGCCGCCCAGTTCCTCGACCCATTTGTGCTCGGCGGCATCGAGGAACACCACCTGGTCGCAGCCTTGCGCGGTCGCCTCGGCCTGCGCGACGAGGCTGGCCGCGTAATTGCCGCCGCATTTGGCCGCACCCGTGCCGCCGGGCGCGGCGCGGGTGTAATGCTGCGACACCCAGATCGTCACAGGCGCAATGCCTCCCTTGAAATAGGCACCCACGGGCGATGCGATGGTGATGAACAGATATTGCTTGGCCGGGCGCACGCCGAGGAACACCTCGGACGCGAACATGAACGGGCGCAGATAGAGCGCGCCGCCCTCGACCTTCGGAAACCATTGGGAATCGATCCGCACCAGCTGCTCGACCGATTCGACGAAGAGGTCGTGCGGCACATGCGGCATCGCCATGCGCGTCGCGGATTCGTTAAAGCGGCGGGCATTGGCATCGGGGCGGAACAAGGCGGTGCTGCCGTCGGACAGTTTGTACGCCTTCATGCCTTCGAAGATTTCCTGCGCATAATGCAGCACCGACGAGGCCGGATCCATCGGGATCGGCGCACGCGCGGTCACCTTCGCCTCGTACCAGCCGCCCTTGTCCTCGTCATAGCGCACCACGACCATATGGTCTGTGAACAGCTTGCCGAAGCCCGGATCGACCAGCGCCGCATCGCGCGCATCTGCGGGGGTCGGGTTGGTCGTCGGCTCGATGGTGAAAGGCAGCATGGCATCCTCTGGTGGCGCAAGGATCGGAACTGGTGATCGGCATCCCGGCAATTGGCCTTGCTGCAACGCGGGCTTGCCAAGACCTAATCTCGCTGGCAATCAAGGTCAACATGCCTGTCCCATCTTCCCCCTCGGCTTCCGCGCTTTTCCTGCGCGAGGATGAAATCCGCCACGGCGTGGAGCTCTTGTTCTTCGGCTATACGCGGCTGACCAAATCGATCGATGACCAGCTCGCGGTGCAGGGTCTTGGCCGCGCGCATCACCGCGCGCTCTATTTCATCGCGCGCAATCCCGATCTGACGGTGAGCCAGCTGCTGCGCGCGCTCGCCATTACCAAGCAGTCGCTGGGCCGGGTGCTGACCGAGTTGCAGCGTCGCGACCTTATCGAGACGCGCAGCGGCGAGACCGACCGGCGGCAGAAGCTGCTGCGGCTCACCCCGGCGGGCGCGGCGCTCGAGGCCGAGCTGTTCGATGCGCTGCGCAGCCGTCTTGCCCAGGCCTATCGGCGTGCGGGGCAGGAATCGGTCACCGGCTTCTGGCGCGTGCTCGAAGGACTGGTGCCCGATGCCGATCGCGCGCTGCTGGCGGAGCTTGGGAACGATCGCCGCCCCGGCTGATGGTCCGCACTGACAGCAATGTCAGCATTTCTGCTTTGCTAATGGTATCGGTTATGCAATCAAGTGCCTAACGATAACAGGACAGGAGCGGGAAGAGGTCATGGCGACGATGCGCAGCGTGGTGCTCAAGGCACCGATCGACGGGCTGCCGCAGCCGCATGACTTCGCGATTGTCGAGCGGGAGGTTCCCGCGCTCGAGGACCAGCAATTCCTGATCGAACATCGCATTGCCTCGGTCGATCCCGGGGTGCGGTCGCGGCTGCACGCCACCGGCGCGAGCTATGCCCCGCCGATCCCGCCGGGCGGCACGATGGATGGGTTCATGGTCGGTATGGTGACCGAAAGCCGCAATGATCGCTTTCCTGTCGGCACCTGGGTGACGGGCAGCGGCGGCTGGACAACGCACTCGATCGGCAACGGGCGCGGCTATGTGATGCCGATTGCCGACAACGGCCTGCCGCGCACCCTGTGGCTCGGCGTGCTGGGCATTCCAGGCATGACCAGCTGGTTCGGCATGAAACGCGTCGGCGAATTTCGCGAAGGCGCGCATGTTCTGATCAGCTCGGCAGCGGGCGTGGTGGGCGCGACGGCGGGGCAGCTCGCCAAGGCCTTGGGGGCGGCGAGCGTGACCGGCATCGCGGGCGGCAAGGCCAAGTGCGACTGGCTGGTCGAGGCTTGCGGCTTCGATGCAGCGATCGATTACAAAGCCGTGGACGATCTCGGCGCGGCGATTGCGGCGGCCTGTCACAAGGGGGTGGACATCTTCTTCGACAATGTCGGCAATGCGATGATCGACACGGTGCTGCCCTTGATGCGGCTGCATGGCCGGATCGTGATGTCGGGCCAGGTCGCCGATTACAATGTCCCGCAGGGCGAGCGTGTCGGCATCACCAATACCGGCGAGATGATCGCTAAAAGGCTGACGATGCGCGGCATCCTGGTGTTCGATGACATTCCGCAATTTGCCGAGGCGCAGGCCGCGATGGGGCAGATGATCCGCGATGCAAAGTTGGTCTATCGCGAGGAGCTGTATGACGGGCTCGAGGCCATGCCGGAGGCGTTTTGCGGGCTGTTCACCGGCGCCAGCTTCGGGCGGCGGCTGGTGCGTTTGGGAGATATCGGATGAGCCACGAATTCCGCATCGAGGACCAGAGCTACACGCGCTTCACCTTCGAGCGCGATGGCCGCGTGCTGAGAGCGTTCATCACCTCGGACCATCCCGTCAACGGCGTCGACGGCCCGATGCACGACGAACTGGCGCGGGTGTTCACCGATCTGCAACGCGATAGCGGGAGCGACATCATCGTGCTGGCCGCGAAGGGCAGGGCGTTCTGCGCGGGCGGCGATTTTCAGTGGTTCCAGCAGCAGATCGACGATCCGGCGAGCTTCCGCGCGATCGCCTGGGACGCCAAGCGCATCGTCTCCAGCCTGCTCGAGATGGAAAAGCCGATCTTGTGCCGCCTGAACGGCGCGGCGGCGGGGCTGGGCGCGACGATCGCGCTGCTCTGCGACATCATCGTGGCCGACGAAAAGGCGGTGATCGGCGATCCGCATGTCAAGGTCGGGCTGGTCGCGGGCGATGGCGGCGCGCTGATCTGGCCGCAGCTGATCGGCTATGCCAAGGCCAAGGAACTGCTGATGACCGGCGACATGCTGAGCGCCGCCGAAGCAAAGGACCTGGGCCTGATCAACCATGCAGTGCCGGGCAATCAGCTTGATGCGAAGCTCGCTGAGATCATCGCCAAGCTGCAGGGCAACCCCAAATGGGCCGTGCGCTGGACCAAGAGCGTGACCAACATCCCGCTGCGCGCACTCGCCGCACAGATGATGGACGCTGCGATCGGCTGGGAGAGCGTGAGCAATTATCTGGGCGATCGGCGCGAGGCGGTGGCGGCGATGGCCGAGAAGCGCAGCCCCAAGCTGACGGGGGAGTGAGATGATAATCCAAGCGCCCATATGTCGTCACCCTGAACTTGTTTCAGGGTCCATTTATCCCCACGCACCTTCGGCTTTCAGGGCACGATGGATCCTGAAACAAATTCAGGATGACGGAAGGGGGGAGAGGCAAGCATGACCCTCCAGAGCTTCACCGACGAGCCCGAGCACGTCAGCGCCCTGCGCACCACGATCCAGCGGTTCATCGCCGATCATGCCCCGCGCGAGGCGCGGCAGGCCTGGGACAGGGCGGCGGAATGGCCGCGCGATGTCTATGCGAAACTCAACGAACTGGGGCTTACGGCACTTACAGTGCCCGAGGAACATGGCGGGGCAGGGCAGGATCTGGTCGCCGCCATCGCGGTGATCGAGGAGCTGGCGACCGCCGGGCCGTGCCTCGCGGGGCCGTTCATCCATACCAGCTTCTATGGCGGAATGAACCTGAGCGAAAACGGTTCGCCCGAGCAGAAGGCCGAGTTCCTGCCACGTCTGGCCAAGGGTGAAATGTTCTTCGCCTATGGCCTGTCCGAACCCAATGTCGGCGGCGACCTGGCGAGCGTCGCGACGCGCGCGGTGCGCGAGGGTGACGAGATCGTCATCAACGGTGCCAAGCGCTGGTGCACCGGCGCAGACTGGGCCGATTACATCTATTGCCTCGTGCGTTCCGGCCCGGTGGAAGAGCGCTATCGCAACCTCTCGTTCGTGCTGGTGCCGACGAAAGCGCCCGGCGTGACGATGCAGGACATCGAGCACGTCAATCTGCGCTACACGCACAGCCAGGACGTGTATTTCGACAATGTGCGGCTGCCCGTGAGCGCCATCGTCGGCGGCGAGGCGATGTGGAACCAGGGCTGGAAGCTGCTCGCGGGCCGCGCGCTCGATGTCGAGAAGCTCGAGATTTCCGCCGTCGCGCTCGGCATCGCGCGCGCCGCGATCGACGAGGCCTGGGCCTATGCGCAGGAGCGGGTGCAGTTCGGCAAGCCGATCAGCCAGCATCAGGCGATCCGGAACAAGCTGGTCACCGCGAAGACCAAATGGCAGGCCGCGCGGCATCTGCTGTATCACGCCGCGTGGCTGGCCAACGAAGGACGGCCCTGTTCGGTGGAGACCAGCATGGCCAAGCTGTTCGTCGCCGATACCGGGGTGGAGATCGCACTGACTTGCCAGCAGGTGATGGGGTCGTACGCGCTCAGCGATGCCTATGAGATGGAGCGCCATGTCCGCGACCTGCTGGGCATGCCGATCGTCGGCGGATCGAGCGACATGCAGCGCAACAATCTGGCGAGCCTGATGCGGTTATAGGCGAAGCGCGACGGAGGTTTTCTCGTCACCCTGAACTTGTTTCAGGGTCCATTGTGCCTCCAGGCAAAGATGGAGAGACATCGCAAAATGGATCCTGAAACAAGTTCAGGATGACGGTTAGGGAAGGGCGAAGGAACGAGATGCAACCACTTGAAAGCATAGAGCCGCTGGGCCATGCCATCGCCATGCTGCTGCCGGGCATCGCCTCGCGCGCGGACGAGATCGAGCAGACGCGGCATCTTCCTGCCGATATTGCGCAGTCGATGGCGAAGGCCGGTGCGTTCAACATCCTGCGCCCCAAGAGCCTGCAGGGGCTGGAGCTGACGCCGATGGAGATGGTCGCGGTGCTGCACGCCATCGCGCGCGCGGAAGCCAGCGCGGGCTGGTGCGCGATGATCGGATCGACCACCGCGCTCAACGCGGCCTATCTCGCGCACGATGTGGCGAAGGAGATTTATGCCGACCCGCATTCGATCACCGGCGGCGTGTTCGCGCCGATGGGCCGCGCGGATGACAGGGGCGATCATTATGTCGTCTCGGGCCGCTGGCAATGGGGATCGGGCAGCGCCAATTGCGATTGGCTGTCGGGCGGCGCGATGATCTTCAAGGACGGCGAACTGCAGCGCTTCGACAATGGCGCACCCTATCACCGGATGATGATCTTCCCGGCAGAGCAGGCCGAACTGCTCGATACCTGGCATGTCATGGGGATGAAGGGCACCGGCTCGGGCGATTTCGCGGTGAAGGACATTATCGTGCCCAAGGAGCGCAGCGTGTCGCTGATCGCGGACAAGCCGGTCGAGCCGGGTGCGCTGTATCAGTTCCCGATCTTTGGCCTGCTGGCGCTTGGCGTCGCGTCGGTCGCTCTGGGCAATGCGGCGGGCGCGCTCGACGAGATCGAGGCGCTCGCCAAGGCCAAGAAGCCGCAAGGGGGGCAGCGCAGCCTCGCCGAACGCGGCGTCGTGCAGACCGAACTGATGCGCGCACAGGCGAAGCTCGGCGGGGCCGAGGCCTATCTGCGCGAATGCGTCGAAGCCTGCTGGCACGGCGCGACCGCGCGCGGCGAGCTCTCGCCCGAGGAGCGCGCGCTGCTGCGCCTTGCCGCGACCTATGCCACCGAGACTTCAGCCGAGGTGGCGAAGACCGCGTTCACGATCGGCGGCGGCAGCGCGGTGTATATGACCAGCAACCTGCAGCGCCGCTTTCGCGACGCGCATGTCGCGACCCAGCATATCGCCACCGCGAGCAGCGTGTACGAGCTGGTCGGCCGCGTCGCGATGGGACTGCCGACCGACCTCGCGATGCTCTGACCTCAGGCCAGCAGCGAGACGTTCCCGCCTGCCGCGGTCGTATCGATGCAGACATGGCGTTCGTGCACGCAGCGCGGCGCGAAACCGGCCTCGGTCAGCAGCGGCAGGATGGCACCCTCGCGCGCGGCCAGCGCCTTGCGGATCGCGCGCTGGTCTTCGCTGGTGCTCCAGATGGCGACCGCGTCGAAGCCCTGGATGCGCTGCAGATCGGGGCGCTCGATAAAGCCGTCGATCGCATGCGGCCCCTTGGCGCCCTGCACCACGATCAGCGCCGCACAGCCCTCGCCGCGCGCGATTTCCGCCTGCTGCGTTGCCGCCTCGACGCTCGGCCCGAGGCACAGCACCCGCCCGCGCGCGAAGGTCGATAGCACGTTCGATTCGCCCGTCGGCCCCGGCATGGTCTGCGTGTCGAGGGGCAGCTCAGTGACGCGCGGCAGCGCAGCGAGCGCCGCCTCGACCTCGGCCTGGCCTGCGATCCGCGTCAGCGGCGGCAGGTCGATCTGCGGTCCTTCGGCATCAGCAAAGCGCGGCAGATAGCGCGGCCCGCCCGCCTTGGGGCCGGTGCCCGAAAGCCCTTCGCCGCCAAAGGGCTGCGCGCCCACGACCGCGCCGATCTGGTTGCGGTTGACGTACATGTTGCCCGCATGGATGCGTGCGGTGATCGCGTCGACACGGGCATCGATGCGCGTCTGCAGCCCGAAGGTCAGGCCATAGCCGCGCGCGTTGATCCGCTCGACCAGCGCGTCGATCTCGCCCGCCTCGAAGGTCGCGATGTGCAGCACGGGCCCAAAGATTTCCTCGGCCAGATCCTCGATGCCGTTCACCGCGATCGCGGCGGGGCCTACGAACCAGCCGGTCTCGGGCGCATCGAGCTGCTTCAGCAACCGGCCGTCGCGCCGCGCCGCCTCGATATGCGCGGCGATCTTCTCGCGCGCCGACTGGTCGATCACCGGGCCGACATCATTGGCCAGCCACCACGGATCGCCGAGCGTCAGCGCATCCATCGCGCCAAACAGCATTTCCTTCAGCGAATCGGCAATATCGTGCTGCACGTAAAGCATGCGCAGGGCTGAGCAGCGCTGGCCCGCCGACTGGAAGGCCGAGGCGACGATATCGCGCACCGCCTGTTCGGGCAAAGCGGTCGAATCGACGATCATCGCGTTGAGGCCGCCGGTCTCGGCGATCAGCATCGCATCGGGGGCGCAGCCTTCGGCCATGGCGCGGTTGATCGTCTGCGCGGTCGCAGTCGATCCGGTGAAGCAGGTGCCGGCGATCGCCGGATCGCTGGTCAGCACCGCGCCGACCACCCGGCCCGGTCCCGGCAGCAGCTGAAGCGCGGTGACGGGAACGCCCGCCTCGTGCAGCAACCGCGTGGCGAGATGTGCGATTAGCGGCGATTGTTCCGCCGGTTTTGCCAGCACGGCATTGCCCATGGCGAGCGCGGCGGCAATCTGCCCCGTGAAGATCGCCAGCGGGAAATTCCAGGGCGAGATGCAGGTGATGATTCCGCGTGGGCTCGATGCGGGCGCGGCGAGCGCCTCGGCGGCATAATAGCGCAGGAAATCGACCGCCTCGCGCAATTCGGCAATGGCGTCGGGTGCGCACTTGCCTGCCTCGCGCGCGAGCAGCGCGAAAATCTCGCCATGGTTCGCTTCGAACAGATCGGCAGCGCGGGTCAGCGCTGCGGCACGTTCGGCCACCGGCGTGTCCCAGATGCGCGCGGCGGCGATCGCGGCCCTGGCCTCGGCTTCGCCGGCATCGGTGACGGTGCCCACCTGCCGGTCGGTCTGGGCGGGGCTGAACACCTCGCGCGGTGCTGTGCCCGAACCCGCTTCGACCGCGAGGATCGGGGCGGCCTGCCACTGATGGTCGGCAAACGCCCCGCGCGATTCGAGGAATTCATTGAGGTCCGCGCGGTTGGCGAGGTCCCAGCCGCGCGAATTGACGCGCGACGGGGCATAGATCGCGGCGGGGCGGATGATCTTCGCATCGGCCTCGGCGCGCGCCGCCTCGAGCTGCTCGAACGGGTCGGCAGCGATCGCCTCGGCGGGCACGGCATGGTTGGCGAGCTGGTTGACGAACGAGCTATTCGCGCCGTTCTCCAGCAGGCGGCGCACCAGATAGGCGAGCAGTTCGCGGTGGCGCCCGACCGGTGCATAGATGCGCGAGCGGACCTTTTCGTTGCGCAGCAGCGCATGGTGCAGCGGTTCACCCATGCCGTGGAGGCGCTGGAACTCGAAATCGTCGCGGTTGCCGGCCATCTCCAGGATCGCCGCGACGCTGTGCGCATTGTGCGTGGCGAATTGCGGATAGATGCGGTCGGTGAGCCGCAGCAGCTGCGCGGCGCAGCAAATATAGGATATGTCGGTCGCGGCCTTGCTGGTGAACACCGGAAAATCGGGCACGCCATCGACCTGCGCGCGCTTGATCTCGCTGTCCCAATAGGCACCCTTGACCAGCCGCACCATGATCTTGCGGTCGAGCGATTTCGCTAGCTTGTACAGCCAGTCGATGACGAAGCTGGCACGACGCCCGAAGGCCTGGACGACAACGCCCAGGCCATCCCAGCCCGCGAGCGTGGGATCGTTCATCACCAGCTTGATGATGTCGAGCGACATGCCCAGGCGATAGGCTTCCTCGGCATCGATATTGAGCCCGATCTTCGCATCGCGCGCGGCGCGGGCGAGTTCGAGCACCCGGTCGGCGAGCGCGGGGACGCATTCGTCTGCCTTGCTCATCTCGTAGCGCGGGTAGAGCGCGGAGAGCTTGATCGACAAGCCCGGATTGGTCCGCATGTCGTCGGTCTTGGCGGCATCGGCGATCGCGCGGATCGCGTTCATGTACGATGCGAAATAGCGGTCGGCATCGGGGAAGGTGAGCGCGGCCTCGCCGAGCATGTCATAGCTGAAGGTCGCGCCTTCCGCCGCCCATTTGCGCGAGCGCTTGAGCGCCTCGTCCATGTCCTCGCCTAGCACGAACTGGTTGCCCAGCTCCTTCATCGCGCGGCGCACGGCAGCGCGGATGACGGGCTCGCCCAGCCGCTTGATCGCACCGCGCAGCGCATCGAGCGGCCCCTTGCTCGACGGGCCTTCGAGCACCGACTGCGTCATGGAAAGCGCAAAGGTGCTGGCATTGACCAAAGTGTTTTCCGACTTGCCGAAATGCTCGCGCCAGTTGGCAGGGCTGATCTTGTCCTCGATGAGGTCGTCGATGGTCTCGGCATCGGGTACGCGCAGCAGCGCCTCGGCCAGCGTCATCAGCGCGAGGCCCTCGTCGCTCGACAGGCCATAGGTGCCGAGGAAGCTTTCCATCAGCGTCGGGCCCGAGGCGGCGCGGACATCCTCGACCACGCGCACCGCGCGCGCACGGATGCGCGCACGCAGCTCGGGCGAGGGGGCGTAGTTCGCCATCAGATAATCGAGCACCGCGCCTTCATCGGCACGATGGTGAGCGCGCACGGCATCGCGCAGCGCAAGCAATTCGGTCATGGGTGTCGGCCTTTTCCGGGGAGGACCATGGCGCTGCCCCTTACAGATATTTGCGGGCAATTGAAGCCTTGCAAGGCGCCATGCGTCACAAAGCGGTGGGTAGCCGCATGGAACGCCGCCAAAACGGGCAGAAATCGCTTTGCACCGGCAATTGTTACAGATATGCGGCGGTTTTGTGACAGGGGACACGCCATTCGCCAGATAGCTGCATTGCCGTATCGCACGGCGCGTGACGATGTGAACGCGCCGGTGACGATCCTGCTCGTCACCTCGCGCGAGACGCGGCGCTGGGTGCTGCCCAAGGGCAACATGATCGAAGGGCTGCAACCGCACGCCGCCGCCGCGCACGAGGCGGAAGAAGAGGCGGGGGTTCGCGGTGCGGCCTGCCCGACGCCGCTCGGCAGCTATCGCTATCGCAAGAAGCGCAAGAACGGCGCGATGCTCAATGTGACGGTCGAGGTGTTCCCCTTCTCGGTGACCGACGTGATGGACGAATGGGAAGAGCAGGACCAGCGCGACCGGCAATGGTTCTCGCTGGAAGAAGCCGCGCAGATGGTGGATGAGCCCGAGCTCGCTGAACTGATCCGCCGCTTCCGCGCCAGCGACGCCGACCGTCGCATCGCCAAGGGCGGTTTTCTTCCAGATACGCAAAAGGCTTCACCGAAAATGGCGGTTTTTTCTTGGGTCCAGGCCCTTCTGCCCAAGCAGGGCAATTTCTTCGAGCTGTTCGAGGCGCATGCGCTGACGCTGCTATCCGGTTCCAACGCGCTGGCGCGGCTGCTCAACGGCGGGCCGGGCATGGCGGATCACGTGCAGGAGCTGGTCGAGCGCGAGCATGAGGCCGACCAGATCACCCGTGAGGTGCTGCAGACCGTGCGCCGCACCTTCCTCACCCCGTTCGACCGCAGCGCGATTACCAGCCTGATCGGCGCGATGGACGATGCCATCGACGAGATGCAGAAGACCGCAGGCGCGATCGACCTCTACGAGGTGACCGAGTTCAAGCAGGAGATGAAGGATATCGCCGCGATCATCGTCGATTGCGCGCGGATCACGGTCGAGGCGCTGCCGCTGCTGCGCAGCGTCAACAAGAACGCGCAGCGGCTGCACGAACTGACCGAACGCCTCGTCATCATGGAAGGCCATGCCGACGAGATCCATGCGCGCGGGCTGAAGGCATTGTTCAAGGAACATGGCGCGGCGAGCCCCATCCAGTTCACCGTCGGGCGCGAGCTGTTCATGCATCTGGAGCGCGTGGTCGACCGGTTCGAGGATGTTGCCAACGAGATCGACGGTCTCGTCATCGACCACGCCTGACGCGCGCCGCACCCCATGGAAACCACCATCATTGCCATGCCGCTGCTGATCGCGCTGATCGCGCTCGCGCTGGCGTTCGACTTTCTCAATGGCCTGCACGATGCGGCCAATTCGATCGCGACCGTGGTGTCGACCCGGCTGCTCAAGCCCGTGCACGCGGTGCTGTTCGCGGCGTTCTTCAATTTCGCGGCCTATTGGATCTTCGGGCTCAAGGTCGCCGAGACGATCGGCAAGGGCATTATCGATGCCGATATCGTCAACCCGCAGGTGATCTTCGGCGCGCTGGTCGGGGCGATGTTCTGGAACGTCGTCACCTGGTGGAAGGGCATCCCGTCCTCGTCGAGCCATGCCCTGGTCGGCGGGCTGATCGGCGCAGGGGTGATGCGCGCCGGGCTTGACGGCATCGTCTGGTCGGGGGTGCTCAAGACCGCCTCGGCGATCGTGCTGTCGCCAACGATCGGCATGATCCTGTCGATCCTGCTGGTGGTGCTCACCTCCTGGATTTTCCTGCGCGCCACCGCCAAGCGGGCCGAGGGCGTGTTCAAGAAGCTGCACCTGGTCTCGTCCGCCGCCTATTCGCTCGGCCATGGCGCGAACGACGCGCAGAAGACGATGGGGATCATCACGGTGCTGCTCTATTCGCAGGGCATGCTGGAGGGCGAGTTCGCGGTGCCCGAATGGGTGGTGCTGAGCTGCTACATCGCCATCGCACTTGGCACGCTGTCGGGCGGGTGGAAAATCATCGAGACCATGGGCACGCGCATTACCAAGCTGTCGCACCAGCAGGGTTTCTGCGCCTCGTCGGGCGGATCGGTGATGCTGTTCGCCGCGACGGCGTTCGGCATTCCGGTCTCGACCACGCACACGATCACCGGCTGCGTCGTTGGCGTGGGGGCGGCACGGCGCGCCTCGGCGGTGCGTTGGGGCGTCGCCGGGCGGGTGGTCATCGCCTGGCTGATCACCATTCCGGCTTCGGCTGCGGTCGGCGCGCTGTTCTACTGGCTGACGACGATCTGGGGCTAATCGGTACCGCCGGGATCAGATGATCCCGACATCCTTGCCCGCTGCCTCGAAGATACCAAGGATTTGCGTGACCTGCTCGCTTGAATGCTCGGCGCAGAGCGAGCAGCGCAGCAGTGTCATGCCGGCAGGGGTTGCGGGCGGGCGGGCGAGGTTGACGTAAAGGCCGCGTTCGAGCAGCGCCTCCCACATCTGTGCGCCCTTGAGCATGTCGGGCATGATCACCGCGATGATGCCGCTCTGCGCCTCAGGCGTACCCAGCGAGAAGCCGAGATCGCGCAGGCCCTGGTGCAGGCGCTTGCTGTTCTCCCAAAGATGCGCGCGCTTGTTGCCTGCGTGCATGAGCTTGCGGATGCTGGTCGCGGCAGTCGCGACGACGCTGGGCGGCAGGCTGGCGGTGAAGACATAGGGGCGGCAGACGAGGCGCAGCACCTCGAACTTGGGGTGGTTCGACACGCAGAAACCGCCGACCGTGCCGACCGACTTGCTGAACGTGCCGATGATGAAATCGACATCGTCGATCACGCCCGCAGCTTCCGCAACGCCCCGGCCATGTTCGCCGATAAAGCCCATCGAATGCGCCTCGTCGACCAGCACCATGGCGCCGGCGGCCTTGGATACCGCGACCATCTCCTTGAGTGGGGCGATGTCGCCCAGCATCGAATAGACGCCTTCGAGAACGACCAGCTTGCCCGCTTCGGGGGGCAGGCGCTTCAGCCGCTTTTCCAGTGCTTCGACATCATTGTGGCGGAAGGCGACGATCTGCGCGTTGCCCAGCGCGCAGCCGTCATAGATCGAGGCATGGCTGTCGATGTCGAGGATGATGTAATCGTCCTTGCCCGCCATGGTCGAGATGATGCCCAGATTGGCCTGGTAGCCGGTGGAAAAGACCATCGCATGGTCCATTCCATAGAATTCCTTCAGCGCTTCCTCGCACTCGCGGTGTCCGGCATAGGTGCCATTGAGCACGCGGCTGCCGGTGGTGCCCGATCCGAAACTGTCGAGCGCCTGCTTGCCGGCTTCGAGCACGTCGTCGTCAAAGGTCATGCCCATATAGTTGTAGGTGCCCAGCAGGATCGTCTCCTTGCCGTTGCACATCGCGACCGTGGGCGATTTGACCGATTCCATCACCAGCGAGAAGGGATCGCGCACGCCGGTGGAAAGCAGCGCCTCGCGCTCGCCGATCAGGGCGTCGAACTTGGAAAACAGGTCGGTCATTCGGGGGTCTCTACACGGTTGGGGAAGGTGCGCACGATAGCGCGGGGTCAGGCGGTGAGCTTCTCGACCGCGGCGACCAGCTGGCCGACGGTCTCGATCTCGGCCTGCATGTTCATGGTGATGATGATATCGAACTCGTCCTCGATCGCCGCGACGAAATCCATGACGGTGAGGCTGTCCCATTCCAGATCGGAGGCGAAGGTGGTGCTCTCGGTCAGCGCGACGCCCTTCTTGTTGAAGGGTTCGATCTGCGCAGCAATCCGGTCATAAATGGCGGTGTCGGTCATGTCGTGCTTTCATCCGTAACGGTTGTCTCTGCCCATGCCCCGCGAATGCGGCACAATCGCGGCAGCTTGTTGCAGCCAGAAGGGCAGTGCAGGGGCGCTTGTCAAGCGCAGTGCGGCTGTGTCATCAATCTGTCATGGAAGAGGGTGGGGTGAAAATGCGAGTCGATGCGAGCCGTCCGGCGATCCCGAGCCCCTGGCCGCAGACGCCGCACACCTTCTCTCCGCACGCGATTCACCTCATCCGTACCTCGGTGCAGACCAACCTGTCCCTGAGCCAGATGGCCGATCAGAAGGCGAGCATCCTGATGGGTGCGACGTTCGTGGTGTTCACCATCGCAGTCGGCCAGGCGCGCGGCGGCAATGTCAGCCTGCCGCTGATGGTGCTGGCGCTGTTCGCCTTCCTGTCGGCCATGTGCGCGGTGTTCGCGATCCTGCCCTCCGTGCGCGGCACGCCCAAGCCGAAGGCCGACGTGCCGCCCGGGGCGACCAATTTCATGTTTTTCGGCAATTTCTCGCAGATGACCGAGGATGATTTCGCCGATCTGGTGATCGACCAGCTGCACATGGACGAGACGATCTTCCGCACCATGCTGCGCGACGTGCACCAGAACGGCATGGTGCTGCAGCACAAAAAATACCGCTATCTGGGCCTTGCCTATCGGCTGTTCCTGATTGGTCTCAGCATCACCTTTGCGCTGTTCGTCGTCGAAATGGCTCTCGGGCACCCGCTCATCAGCGTTTGAGCCACCCGTTGGCGCGATACCAGCGCGCGGTTTCGGCCAGCCCTTTCGGCGTCGCTACTTCCGGTTGCCACAGATCGCGCGGCGGGCGACGCAGCGGATCGGATGTCCAGTCGCTATGCGCGATATAGCGCGCACGATCGGGTGTCAGCTTGGCTTTCTTGCCGCGCAGCAGCCGGTCGGCGCGCGCTGCCATGAACAGGGCCGGCTTCGGCGCGCGCGCGGTGCGCACCTTGCGCCCCACCGCGCGGCCCAGCGCATCGGCAAAGCCCTCATGGCTCCAGCCCTGCGGGGTTCCGTCATCGGCCTCGTAGATCGCGTGCACATCGCCCGCGCCGCCCGCGAGCCGCACCAGCAAGGCGGCCAGATCGGCGACATGGATCACCGACATGCGCCCGCTCGGCGGCAGCATGACCAAGCCTTTTGCCGCCATGCGGAACAGGTCGAGCATCTCGGTATCGCCCGGGCCATAGACGGCAGGCGGGCGCACCATGATCCAGTCTAGGCCGGAGGCGGTGACGCGGTCCTCGGCCTCGGCCTTGGACCAGCAATAGTTGGACAGGGCGCGCTCGCGCGCTGCCAGCGACGAGACATGAACGAAGCGATCGACGCCCGCCGCTTTTGCCGCGGCGAGCACGTTCTCGGTCCCGGTAATGTTGCCCGCGATGAAGCCTGCCCGATCGGGCGCGTTGACCACACCTGCGATATGCAGCGCGACATCCGCGCCTTCGCAGAGCTGCGCAAGGCTGGCCGGATCGTCGAGCGCGCCTCGCACCCAGGTGACGCCTTCGCGTTCGCGTTGCGGCTTGCGGGCGAGCGCGCGAACGCTGTGTCCTGCGGCAAGCGCCTGATCGATGGTCGCGCCGCCGACAAAGCCGGTGCCGCCGGTCATCGCGATCACGCTCACAGCAGCACCATCTGGTCGCGATGGACAAGTGCGCTGCGCGGTGCATAGCCCAGTATCTCGGCAATACCATCGCTGCGCAGGCCGATGATGCGCGCAGCATCGCTGGCGTCATATTCGCTGAGGCCGCGTGCGATCACTTCGCCGCTCGCCGTCACGATCTCGATCACGTCGCCGCGCGCGAACTTGCCTTCGATGGCGGTTGCGCCCGCTGGCAACAGGCTCGATCCCTTGGCGAGCGCGGAAACGGCGCCGGCATCGACCGTAATCCTTCCGCGCGCGGTCATCCGTCCGGCCAGCCACAGCTTGCGGCCCTTGCCCTGCTTGCCGGCGGTGAACACGGTGCAGCGCCCGGTCTCGTCGAGCCGCTTCAGAGGGTGTTCGTGCGTGCCATTGGCGATGGCGAGATGCGCGCCCGCGCTGGTCGCGATCCGCGCGGCTTCAAGCTTCGACAGCATGCCGCCCGATCCCATGCCCGAAGCCGAGCCGCCATCGGCCATCGACCGGATCCGCGCATCGATCCGCGCGACGTTTTCAATCAGCCGCGCATCGGGGTCGCTCTTCGGATTGGCGGTATAGAGCCCGTCGACATCGGAGAGCAGCACCACGCCACCCGCGCCCGCCGCCTGCGCGATGCGCGCGGCGAGCCGGTCGTTGTCGCCGAAGCGGATCTCCTCGGTCGCGACCGAATCGTTCTCGTTGATCACCGGAACGACATCGAGCGCGATCAGGCGACGCAGCGTCGCCGAGGCGTTGAGGAAGCGCCGGCGATCCTCGAGGTCATCCAATGTCACCAGCATCTGCGCGGCGGTGATGCCGTGTGCGCCGAGCAGTTCGGCCCAGCACTGGCTCAATGCAATCTGACCGGTCGCGGCGGCGGCCTGTGCATCCTCGAGGCTCGCGCGGCCGCCCTTGGGCAACCCGAGCCGCCGCGCGCCGAGCGCGATCGCGCCCGAGGAGACGATGACGATGCGCTGGCCGGCCTTGATCCGCGCGGCAATATCCGCGACCAGCGAAGCGAGCCATTCGCGCCGCACCTTGCCCTCGGGCGCGACGAGCAGCGCCGAGCCGACCTTGACGACGAGGACTGGGCATTGCGTGGGGGAGAGGGGTGCGGGGGCGTTCATCGGTCTCTTCCTTGTTTTCCGGCGAAAGCCGGAATCCAGAGCGAACGCAATGCTATCTCGCCCCTAGACTCCGGCTTTCGACGGAGAACGGCTTAACTCGTCAAATTCAAACCGGCGACCATGTGCCCGGCTCGTCATCGCGATCCGGGTCCACCCCTTCGGGCTGTTCGGTCGCGGTCACATGCGGCAAATATTCAAGCAGCGCATCGAACAGCTGCTCGATGCCCTTGCCGGTCGCACCCGAGATCGGGAACACCCGGTCCGCCCCCTCCGCAATCAGCTCGCTGGCGAAATGCTGCATCAGTTCGTCGTCGAGCAGGTCGCCCTTGTTGAGCGCGACCAGCTTCGGCTTCTCGTCCAGCCCAGCGCCGTAATTTTCCAGCTCGCCATCGACGATGCGCATCGCCTCGACTGGATCGTCGCCATTGGCGTCGATCAGATGGATCAGCACCTGGCAGCGCTCGATATGGCCGAGGAACCGATCGCCAATGCCTGCGCCTTCCGCCGCGCCCTCGATCAGGCCGGGAATATCGGCGAGCACGAATTCGCGGTTGCGGTGGCGCACCACGCCCAGTTGCGGGCGCAGCGTCGTGAATGGGTAATCGCCCACCTTGGCATGGGCGTTGGTCACCTGGTTGATGAAGGTGGACTTGCCCGCATTGGGCAGGCCGACCAGCCCCGCATCGGCCATCAGCTTCAGCCGCAGCCACACCCACATTTCCTCGCCCGGCCAGCCCGGCCCGTGCTGGCGCGGCGCGCGGTTGGTGCTGGTGGCGTAGCTCAGGTTGCCGCGCCCGCCATCGCCGCCGCGCAGCAGCGTGATGCGCTGGCCGGCATGGGTGAAGTCGGCGAGCACGTCTTCCTTGTCTTCGGACAGGATCTGTGTGCCCACCGGCACCTTGATGATCAGATCATCGCCGCCCGCGCCGGTGCGGTTGCGGCCCATGCCGCCGGTGCCGCGCTTCGCCTTGAAATGCTGGGTATAGCGAAAGTCGATCAGCGTATTGAGACCGCTGACCGCTTCGAAGATGATGTCGCCGCCCTTGCCGCCATTGCCGCCATCGGGGCCGCCATATTCGACATATTTTTCGCGGCGAAAGGACACTGCGCCCTGTCCGCCCGCACCGGAACGAATGAAAATCTTGGCTTGATCGAGAAAATGCATGGCCGCGCCCCTAACGGAAAGCGGTGCGAAACGCCAGAGTAACCGAATCGGCGCTAGATGGCTGCGTCAGGATGACGGGGCAGCGCGTCGCATTTTGCGCGCAGCCCCTTGCCTGAGGCCTCAGAAATACGATATTCGAGACGACCTATGCACAGCACGACAATCCGTTCAGCGTCTCCCCGACGCCTCGCTGCCATCGTGGCAGGCGATGCAGGCCTGGTCGTGCGCGCCGGGCCCGATCGCGAAGACGATGACGGTCCGCCCGATATCGGCATTGCGGTCAAGACCCGCGCCAAGTCGAAAAAGCCCAGCCAGTACAAGGTGCTGATGCTGAACGACGACTATACCCCGATGGAATTCGTGGTACTCGTGCTCAAGCGCTTCTTCAGCATGAACATGGACGAGGCGACCCGCGTCATGCTCCACGTCCACCAGAAGGGCGTCGGGGTGTGCGGGATCTTCACTTACGAGGTCGCCGAGACCAAGGTCAATCAGGTGATGGACTTCGCCCGGCAGAACCAGCACCCGCTGCAGTGCACGCTCGAGAAGGTTTGACCTTTCGGGCCTTGGCGCCCTCTTGCACCAGCCCGTGCAGCCGCTAAACAGCGGCGATGGACAAGATCATCATTCGCGGCGGCAAGCCGCTCTCGGGCCGTATTCCGATTTCCGGAGCCAAGAACAGCGCGCTGACGCTGCTGCCGTGTGCGCTGCTGACCGATGAGCCGCTGACGCTGCGCAACCTGCCGCGGCTCGCCGATGTCGACAGCTTCGGGCATCTGCTCAACCAGCTCGGCGTCTCGACGATGATCGAAGGCGCGCGGCCCGAGGATTTCGGCCGCGTGATGACGCTGCGCGCGGGCCGGGTGACCTCCACGGTCGCGCCCTATGACATCGTGCGCAAGATGCGCGCCTCGATCCTGGTGCTGGGCCCGCTGCTCGCGCGCGCGGGCGAGGCGACCGTCTCGCTGCCCGGCGGCTGCGCGATCGGCAACCGCCCGATCGACCTGCACCTCAAGGCGCTCGAGGCTCTCGGCGCGGAGATCGAGATCACCGCAGGCTATGTTACCGCGCGGGCGCCCAAGGGCGGGTTGCCTGGCGGCGATTTCGGCTTCCCCGTGGTCTCGGTCGGCGCGACCGAGAATGCGCTGATGGCCGCCGTTCTGGCCAAGGGAACGTCGACGCTGCGCAACGCCGCGCGCGAGCCGGAGATTGTCGATCTGTGCAACCTGCTCGTTGCGATGGGCGCGAATATCGAGGGCATCGGCGGATCGACCCTGGTCATCCATGGCAAGGACCGGCTGCACGGTGCGACCTATCGGGTGATGGCCGATCGCATCGAGGCGGGCAGCTATGCCTGTGCCGCCGCGATCACCGGCAGCGCGCTGGACCTGATCGGCGCGAAGCTCGACGAGATGGAGGCGACCATTGCCGCGCTGCGCCAGGCGGGCGTGCACTGCGAGGAAATCGCCGACGGCATCGCGGTGCGTCCCAATGGCAAGCTGCAGGCGCTGACCCTGTCGACCGCGCCATTCCCCGGCTTTGCCACCGACATGCAGGCGCAGTTCATGGCGATGCTGTGCCTCGCCGAGGGTGCAAGCGTGCTGACCGAGACGATCTTCGAGAACCGCTACATGCACGTGCCCGAACTGAACCGCATGGGGGCGCATATCGAGGTCAAGGGGCGCACCGCGGTGGTGCACGGCGTCGAACGCATGGTTGGCGCGCCCGTCATGGCGACCGACCTGCGCGCCTCGATGAGCCTGATCATCGCTGGGCTCGCGGCCGAGGGCGAGACCGAGGTTAACCGGGTGTACCATCTCGACCGCGGCTATGAGCGGCTGGAAGAGAAGCTGCAGGCGGTGGGCGCCGATATCGAACGCGTCGGCGGGGATTGATCATCGCGCCACGTTTTCCGGCGAAAGCCGGAATCCAGGGCGAGATGGCACAATCCGGCTCCTGGGCTGCGGCTTTCGCCGGAGAACGTAAAGCGCTGAGCACCAACCGATCAATTCGCGCGTTCCCCCCCCTGGTCAGGGAGGGGAGTCCTGTTGTGCGGCTTGACTATCCGCAGCGCCACCGCGCGCCTCTATCACATCCCTGACCAGCCAAAGCCTTATCGCACTCGCCAGATTGGGCGGCTCCTCCACCGCGATCCGCTCGACATCGATCTGCGCGACGAGGGCGTTGAGCGGCAGGCCGCGCGCTTCGGCGGCGGCCTTGAGCAGATCCCAGAATAGCGGCTCCAGGCTGATCGAGGTCATGTGCCCGGCGATCTGGATGCTGCGCTTGACCGGGCCGTGGAACAGATCTTCGGGCGGGATCGTCATGCAGGCGGGTAGAGCCGGTTCATTTCGGCGACATTGTTCGCGATGATCTCCTCGAGCACATCCATGTCCACCTGATCGAGCCGGCTGATGTACAGGCACGATTTTTCCATCTTGTGCTTGCCGAGCCGGCCGAGCAGCGCTTGCTGCTGCCGCGCGGCGGCATCGTCGCAAGTGCCGCACATCAGGTAGATGCTGTGCTTGCCCTTGCGCGGTGCGAAGCCCGAGCGCATCGCGGTGTCGCTACGGCCGCTATCATAGGTGTAATCATAGGAGCCGAAGCCGATCATGCTCGGCCCCCACATTTTCGCGGGTTCGCCGGTGATGCGCTCGTACAGCGCGACCAGCGCACTTGCTTCCTCGCGCCGCCGCTCGGGCTCGAGCGCCGCGACATAGGCCGCCACATCCGCGTTGGTGGCCACGGTCTTGTTCTGCGCCTCAGCCATCTTGCATCCCCCTTGCTGACCGCCTAAAGGCTAGCACGTCTGATGGGGAGTAGCCAACCGGCGCCATGCCGGTCCGTGCGTCAACACACTTGGCCGAGAGGCCATGGCGCAAGGGTTTCCGGGTCCTTGGGATCCGGCTTCCGGCAAGACCGATGACACCTGAACCCATTGTCCGGCCGGGCAGGGGCGATGGTGCCATTGTGTCCACTTGCTGCCCGGCCCTGAAAGTCTCGTCGGATGGAAGCCTTTCTTGCCTCGCTGTCGCTGGTCGCGCTCGCCGAAATGGGCGACAAGACCCAGCTTCTTGCGATCCTGCTCGCTGCGCGCATGCGCAAGCCGGTGCCGATCATCGCCGGCATCTTCGCCGCAACGCTTGCCAACCATTTTCTTGCGGCGCTGGTGGGGCAGCAGGTCGCCGGTTTGCTCGACAGCCCCGCCTTCCGCTTCGCCATTGCCGGCGGGTTCATCGTGATGGGCCTGTGGGCGCTGATCCCCGATAAATTCGACGAGAATGACGAGCCCAAAAGGCGCGGGGCGGGCGTGTTCGTCACCACGCTGGTCGCGTTCTTCCTGGTCGAGATGGGCGACAAGACACAGATCGCCACCGTTGCCATGGGCGCGCATTACCAGAATGTCGTCGCGGTCACCGCCGGAACCACTTTGGGCATGATGATCGCCAATGTCCCCGCCGTGCTGCTGGGTCACAGGATCGAGCGGATTTTGCCGATCCGCGCGCTGCAGATCGGCGCGGCGCTGATGTTTGCGGGGCTGGGCCTGTGGATCGCCGCACAGACCGCCGGCTGGGTGTGATGACCCTTGCCCCCATGCCCCCGCGCTGTTAGGCGGCGCGCAATCTCGTTCAGCAGGAAAGTGGCTTCATGGCTCAAGGTGTCAAGCGCGTCGTTCTGGCCTTTTCGGGCGGTCTGGATACCAGCGTCATCCTGAAATGGCTGCAGCAGACCTATGATTGCGAGGTGGTGACCTTCACCGCCGATCTCGGCCAGGGCGAGGAGCTGGAGCCCGCGCGCGCCAAGGCGCAGATGATGGGCGTGAAGCCGGAGCACATCTTCATCGACGATCTGCGCGAGGAATTCGTGCGCGATTACGTGTTCCCGATGATGCGCGCCAATGCGCTGTACGAGGGCACCTATTTGCTCGGCACCTCGATCGCGCGGCCGCTGATCGCCAAGCGGCAGATCGAGATCGCGAAAATGGTCGGTGCCGACGCGGTCAGCCATGGCGCGACCGGCAAAGGCAACGATCAGGTGCGGTTCGAGCTCGGCTATTACGCGCTCGAGCCCGATGTGAAGGTCATCGCCCCCTGGCGCGAATGGGACCTGACCAGCCGCACGAAGCTGATCGAGTTCGCCGAGGCGCACCAGATCCCGGTCGCCAAGGACAAGCGCGGCGAAGCGCCGTTCTCCACCGACGCCAACCTCTTGCACACCTCGTCCGAGGGCAAGGTGCTGGAAGATCCTTGGGATGAAGTGCCCGATTATGTCTATTCGCGCACCAACCATCCCGAAGAGGGGCCGGATACGCCGGAATATATCACCATCGATTTCGAACGCGGCGACGGCGTCGCGCTGAACGGTGAGGGGATGAGCCCCGCGACGCTGCTTGCCAAGCTCAACGATCTCGGCAAGACGCACGGCATCGGGCGGCTCGATCTGGTCGAGAACCGTTTCGTGGGCATGAAGTCGCGCGGTATGTACGAGACGCCTGGCGGCACGATCTATCACATCGCGCATCGCGGGATCGAGCAACTGACGCTCGATCGCGGCGCGGCGCACCTCAAGGACGAGCTCGCGCCGCGCTATGCCGAGCTGATCTATAACGGCCTGTGGTTCAGCCCCGAGCGCGAGATGCTGCAGGCGGCGATCGACCATAGCCAGAGCCATGTTACCGGCACGGTGCGGCTGAAGCTGTACAAGGGCAATGCGTGGGTCGTGGGCCGCAGGTCGCCTTATTCGCTGTACAGCGAAAAGGTGGTGACGTTCGAGGACGATGCGGGCGCCTATGACCAGAAGGATGCGGAAGGCTTCATCAAGCTCAACGCGCTGCGGCTGCGGCTGCTGGGCCGCCGTCAGGGCTGAGGGCGACAGGTGGCGGCGCGCGGAGCGGAAAACAACCGCCTGCTGGTGCAGGGCCTGACCTATTCGGGCGCGCTGCCGTTCATCGCGGGCGCGGTGAGCCATGTCGTCGGTTTTGGCGACGTCAATGCGGCGAACCTGACCTGCTATTGGGCGTTCACCATACTGATGTTCATGGCAGGCACGCTCTGGGGCATCCAGGTGGTCGCACCCGAGCGGGTGACGCCCAATCTGTTCCTCGCCAGCAATGCAGTGGTGCTGGGCACCTGCGCTGCGCTCTGGTTCGTGCCGTTCAACGAGGCGGCGCTGCTGTTCGCTTTGGGCTTCGGTGTGCTGTGGTGGCTCGACAAGCAGGCAGTGCGCGCAGGAGCGACCGATGCGGCCTATGGCACGATGCGCAGCCGGGTGACGGGAATCGTTGTTGCCTGCCTGGTCGTCCTCGCCGTGGTGCCGATGGGGGCGATCCCGATTTTCTGACCGTTGCGAATTGCGCTGCTGACTCCCCTCCCTGAAAGGGAGGGGCAGGGGGTGGGTCCGCGAGATTACGCTACGATCGGCGCAAACGACCCACCCCTAACCCCTCCCTGGCCAGGGAGGGGAACGCGAATCGTCGTGAGGGTGGTGCTTGCCGAAACGCCTTTGTTACGCCCCAATGAAACATTCGTGTCGGCACACTTTAATCCATTGCTATCCACCATTTTATCCACAGCGAAGCCGCGCTGGCTGTGGATAACTCATGCAATTTTGCTGGTCGCGACTCGGGTCTCGTGACACCTTCAAGAGGTCGGAAGGACAGACGGAAAGCGGACTGAAAGTCTGAAAAACCAAGCGAATACAGCGATGTAGAGCGCAGGTTTGAGAGCTGGAGAGACCGCCCGGACCGGAAGCTGGCAGCAGTGAGCGGTGCGGATGGAAGGCCGGTGTTATGCACAGGCCGGAAGGGATGGCCCCAAGGGTTCCGGAGCAGCAGTGCTAGGGAGTGCAAGGGGCGGTCTGAAAAGGTTCGGATGGACGGACGATGATCGGCAGGCAGGCAAGATGCGGGTCGCAAGACCTGGATGGAGCGGTCCGCCGGTGCGATGCCTCAGGGCAGGGCCTTAAGGCTCAGGACATTCGGTTAACGCGCACGGCTTTTCGGAGTGGTGTTGCTGGGGCCGGATGATCTGAACCGGATGGCGCAAGCCGGGGGTGTCAGGCAGAGCGCGGACTTGGGGCGAAGGTCTTCGGACCAGGGGCCCTCGGGCCAATCGACCCAAGCCTCGCGCGAAGCCGGACGCCGGAAAGGGTGATCGGGATCGCAGGCGGCACGCAAGCAGCGATGCGGGCGTGCAACCATCGACAGCCTGGAACGGACATGTCAGCCCCACCGCTCGCGGCGCGGCAGACAGACCATCTTGAGGCGGGAAACCGCTTTCACGGGCATCGGATCAACGATCCGGAAAGCCAGATCAGGCGCAGTGGGGGCCGACAGCAATGTCGGCCCCCGTTTTGCGTGTGCGCCGTGCAGACTGCGATGCGGCGCTTGATGCGGACGGGCGATGGCAATAGGCTGGGTGCCTTGAAACGCGCGGTTGAACGCCATGGGCGAGGCGCATCGGAAGGGGGATCGATGACAGGAAAGATGTTCGCAGCGGCTGCAACGGCCGTGATGCTCGTGGCACCCGCCATGCCCGCCAGTGCGGCCACTCCGGCGGAACTCGCCGCCGCCAAGCGCTATGTCGAAGGCATCTATGCCAAGCTGCCCGGCGATTTCGACTATCGGTCGGCGCGTTATGCGCCCGCGCTCAAGGCGCTGATCGCCAAGGACGATGCCTGTGCGGAAGCCGGGGGCGGCATCTGCGTCATCGACACCGTTCCGTTTTGCGACTGTCAGGATACCGGAAGCGATTACAAGCTCCTCAGCAGCACCGTCGTGGCCAAGGGCGACGCTGGCGCGCGCGTCACCGTGCAGATGCGCAACGGCGGCCCGAAGCGCTATTCGGTCGATCTGGTGTTGATCAAGGGCAGCTGGTTCGTCAGCGACATCGTCACGCCGACTACGCCCAGTTTTGCTGCCAAGCTGCGCAGGGAGCTGAAATAGGCCAGTCCGAATTGCCTTGCGGCCCCCCCGCCGATCTCAAGACCACCATGTGCCTCCCCGCACGGGGGTTGCGCATTTCCCATGGCCCGGTAGGACACGCTCAAGGGACAAAAGGGCAGGACCATGGATCGCAAGCTTACCTGGTATATTTTCGCCGGCATGGTGCTCGGCGTGGCGGTCGGTTATGCCGTCCATGTCGGCGTCGCGGCGGACAGCCCGATGTTCGAATATATCACCAAGACGTTCAAGCTGCTCTCGGACATCTTCCTCAACCTCATCAAGCTGCTCGTCGCGCCGCTGGTGCTCTCGACCATCGTCGTCGGCATTGCGCATATGGGGGACAGCAGTGCCTTGGGCCGCATCGGCGTGCGTGCACTGACCTGGTTCATCACAGCCAGCTTCATCTCGATCGGGCTCGGCCTGTTGATGGTCAACCTGTTCCAGCCGGGCATCGGCGCGCCGATTCCTGAAGCGGCAGAAGCCGCCAAGATGGTCGGCGAGGTGAAGAAACTCGACGCGTGGGAGTTCACGCTATCGATCTTCCCCAAGAACGCGCTCGAGGCACTCGCGACCAACAACATCCTGCAGATCCTGGTCTTTTCTGTGTTCGCGGGCGTGGCGCTTTCGGCCATTGGCGAGAAGGGCGCGGCGCTGGTGCGCGGGTCCGAAGCGCTGGCCGAGATGATGCTGCAGATCACCGGCTATGTGATGCGCTTTGCACCCATCGCGGTGTTCGGCGCGATCGCCAAGGTGGTAGCAGGCAGCGGGCTTGCGATCCTGGGCACCTATTTCGAGCTGCTGGTCGAGTTCTACGCCTCGCTGGTGCTGCTGTGGATCATCCTGCTGACGATGGGCTGGGTTTTCCTGCGGGCCAAGATCTGGCAGCTCATCCGCTATATCCGCGAACCGCTGCTGATCGCCTTCTCGACCGCCTCGTCGGAGGCCGCGCTGCCCAAGATGTTCGAACAGCTCGACCGGTTCGGCGTGCCGCGCCGCATCTCGGGCTTCATGCTGCCCTTGGGCTACAGCTTCAACCTTGATGGCTCGATGATGTACATGAGCTTTGCGACATTGTTCATCGCGCAGGCTTATGGCATCGACCTTTCAATCACCACGCAAATCCTGATCCTGCTGACGCTGATGGTCTCGTCCAAGGGCATCGCCGCCGTGCCGCGCGCGAGCCTGGTGGTCATCACCGGCACGCTCGCGCAATTCGGCCTGCCGGTCGAAGGCGTGGCGATCATCCTCGCCATCGACCAGTTCCTCGACATGGGCCGCACAGCAACCAACGTCGTCGGCAACGCGGTCGCCACCAGCGTCATCACCAAATGGGAAGGCATGCTGGAAGTGCCCGAGCCGGCCGAAATGGAGCTTCCCCATGCACCGCACGACACGCCCGAGCATGGCAAGCGCGGGCTCGATCTCCCTGTCGGCGAATAAGAAAAGGGCCAGCCGTTGTGCACGGCTGGCCCTTTGAATTTCAGCGTTGAACGAGCGGATCAGTCGATCGTCACGGTCACCGCGCGGCGGTTCTGGGCCCAGCTTGCCTCGTCCGAACCCATGGCGGCGGGGCGTTCCTTGCCATAGCTGACGACGCGCAGGCGCGACTCGCTGACGCCCAAGGAGACCAGATAGTTCTTCGCTGCATTGGCGCGACGTTCGCCGAGCGCGAGGTTGTAATCGCGGGTGCCGCGCTCGTCGGCATGGCCCTCGATGATCGCCTGCTTGTTAGGATACTGCGCCAGCCACTGCGCCTGGCTCTGCAGCGTGATCTGGTCGTCGGCATCGACATTGTAGCGATCGAGATCGAACAGGATGCGGTCTGAGCGCACCTTGGCGAGGAAATCGGCCTGGCTGCCGGGAACGGCGACATTGCCGACGCCCGAATTGTCCTGTCCCTGCGAATTGTCGACTGCCGGACCCGGCGCGGGCGGCAGCTCAGGCGGAGCCTTTTTGGCGCAAGCGCCCAATGCGATGACGGCAGTGGCCAGGACAAGCGTGTTGCGGACAGTTCTCATCGAGCGTCTCCTTCTTGTGGGGGGCCATACAGACGACACAGACTAGGCCCCGTGGGGAATTGCGGGGTGTCTGGCAGCATGCCGTTCGGGCCCCATTGTGAAACATAACCAATGTTAACCTGAAGGAAGTCTGACTCCATTCATCGCAAGGGTAAACCCACAGGAACCATAAAAGGCTCCCATCAGGGCAGGATCGGGCCCCAGGCGGGGTCGGACCCATCGACCGGGGTCGGCAGGCGGCGCTCGTTCGCACCGGTCAGGTCCACCTGCCACACGGTCGAGCTGACCGCGCCGCGCCCGGTGCGGAAGAACTGAATCACGCGGCCATTGGGCGCCCAGGTCGGGGCCTCGTCCTGCCAGCTGTTGGTCAGCAGCCGTTCGCCGCCGCCCGAGGGGCTCATCACGCCGATGCGGAAATTGCCCTGCATCTTGGTGAAGGCGATCAGGTCGCCGCGCGGGCTCCATTCGGGCGTGGCATAGCGCCCACCGCCAAAGCTGATCCGGCGCTGGTTCGATCCGTCGGCGTTCATCACATAAAGCTGCTGGCCGCCGCTGCGGTCGCTTTCGAACACGATCTGGCTGCCATCGGGCGAGAAGCTGCCGCCGACATCGATGCCGGGGCCGTCGGTGAGCCGCACCGGCGTGCCGCCTTCGGCCGAGATCTTGTAGATGTCGGTATTGCCGCCGATCGCCATCGAATAGAGCAGATACTTGCCATCCGGCGACCAGCGCGGCGCGAAGGTGGGGTTGCGACTCTGCGTGACCAGCCGCTGGCGACCGGTGCCGAGATCATAGACATAGATGCGCGGGTTGCCGTCGACATAGCTGAGATACGCGATCTGCTTGTAATCGGGCGAGAAACGCGGGGTCAGCGCGGTCGACTGGCCATTGGTGATGAACCGGTGGTTCGCGCCGTCCGAATCCATGATCGCCAGCCGCTTGGTGCGGTTCCCCTTGGGGCCGGTCTCGGCGATATAGGCGATGCGGCTGTCGAAGAACGGGCTTTCGCCCGACAGGCGCGAATAGATGCTGTCGGCGCATTTGTGCGCGGCGCGGCGCCAGTCCGCCGGTTCGACGACAAAGCCCTGGCGGGTCAGTTCGCTGCCCAGCGCCACATCGTAGAGATAGCAGCCCACGGTGATCTTGCCGTCGCCATTCGATTTGACAAAGCCCTGGATGAGGGCGGCGGCGCTGCGGCCCTGCCAATAGGGGAAGGTCGGCGCGGTGACCTCGTCGACGGTGATGCGCTTCACCGCATTGCGCCCGATGGGCTTGAACAGGCCCGACCGGTCGAGGTCCGATGCGATGACGTCGCTGATGCGGTTGCCGAGATCTTCGGTGGTGCCTGCGAGCGTGTTCTCGCTCTGCGGGGTGGGAAGGGCAGGGACCGCGATGACGAGGTCCGCGCTGCCGGCATTGTCCACATCCACCGCCAGCTGGGCGTGCGCGGGGGTGGCCATCATGGCGACCACACCAAGCGAGAGCCCGACAAACCACCTCCGTTTGTCCCGAGCGTGTCGAGGGACGTATGCGCTACCCTTTCGATCACGTCTCTCGACTTCGTTCGGGACAGACGGGGAAGTGGAGAGGAAAGAGGTGATGGTGCGCATAGCTTACAATCCCAGGTAGAAGGTTGGCTCGATGGTCTGCCATTCCGCATAATATTGCGCGGGGAACTTGAACGGGGCGGCGCGGCGGACGGCGGCGATGGCGCGCTCCTTGTGCAGCGCTTCCTGCGCGCGGTTGCTCGCATTGACCCCGGTGGTCGTGGCCTGCGGCGTTCCGACGATATTGCCGTTCTCATCCAGCTTCACGACGACCCGCGTGCGCAAGAGTTCCGCGTCCGCGCCGGTCGGCGGCACCCAGTGCGGCTTGACCTGGCGCAGCAGCTCACGCTGCAGCGAGGCGACCACCGCCGGGCCGATGGTGGCGGCAGGCGGGGTCTGCGCGCGGCTGGTCGAAGGCTTGTCGGTCACGCCCTCGAGAAAATCCTTGCCGATCCGCGGTGCGCGCGCGGTGGTATTGGGGCTGGCCTTGGCGGGCGACGAGGTGGACGGCTTGGCCGCTGGCGTCGATTTGGGCTTGTCGGGGCGGCGACGCTCGGACGTGTCGGCAGGGGGCTTGGGCTTGGGCTTCTCGGCCGCCTTGGGCTGCGGCTTGGCGGGCGGAGGCGGGGTGCTGCGCGCGGGCTTGGGCACGGGGGCAGGGCGCGGCTTTTCCGCCGCCTTGGGCTTGGGCGGGGCGGGGCGCTCGATTGCCTTGGGCGCGGGCGGTTCGGGTCGCTTGACCGGGGGCGGCGGCGCGGGTTCGGGCTCGCTCTGGGCGGCGGGCGCGGCTTTCTCGACCTGGGGTGCGATCTCGGGAGCGGTCGCGGTTGCCGCCTCGACATTGGGCGTAGGCGATTCGGATTCCAGCCCCACCTCGTCGGTGAGCTGCACCTCGATCGGCTTGACCGGCATCTTCAGCTCGCTGCGGCTGGCAATGCCGAGCGACAGTACGCCGAACAGCGCGACATGACCGACCACCGCCACCGAAAGCCCAAGACGCTCGCTTTTCTCCATTCCTGTGCTCGTAAGCCTTTCTGCTCAACCGGTTATGGGCGGTCGGATGAACCGGTGGTGACCAGCGATACGCGGTTGAGGCCTGCGCGGTTCAGCTCACCCATCACCAGCATCACCTTGCCGTAATCGAGCGAGCGATCGGCACGCAGCATCACCTGCGGCGCATCGCCATTATCCTCGCCGCGCTGTTTGCGCAGCGCCTCGAGCGCATCGGGCAGGTCGTCCATGCTGACCTCAGCGTCGTCGATGAACGCCTGGCCCTCGGCGTCGAGCGAGATCTGCACCGGCTCCTTTTCCTGTTCCAGCGCATTGGCGCGGCTATCGGGCAGGTCGATCGGAACGCCCGCCACCAGCAGCGGCGCGGTGACCATGAAGATGATCAGCAGCACCAGCATCACGTCGACGAACGGGGTGACGTTGATCTCCGCCATCGGCGCGCGCGAACCGCCGCGCCGCCGCCCGCTGCCGCCCGAGGGGCCAACTGACATGGCCATCAGAAGCTGTCCTTTTCGAGCTCGCGGCTGAGTTCGCCGTGGAACGCGTCGGAGAAGCGGAAGAGCTTGCCCTCCAGCTTGTTCAGCCGGTGCGAGAAGCGGTTATAGGCGATGACCGCCGGGATCGCCGCGAACAGGCCGATCGCGGTCGCGAACAGTGCTTCGGCAATGCCCGGCGCAACAACCGCGAGCGAGCTGTTCTGCTCGGCGGCGATCGCGGTGAAGCTGCGCATGATCCCCCAGACGGTGCCGAACAGGCCGACGAACGGCGCGACCGAACCCACCGTGGCAAGGAAGTTCAGCCGATCGGACAGGGTATCGATCTCGTGGCCCACGCTTGATTGCATCGCGGTGGCGAGTCGCTGGCGGGCGCCGTCGCGATCGGTGACGCGACCCTTGGTGGTGCGCCGCCATTCTGCGACCCCCGCCGCAAGCACGCGCGCGCTCGGCAGCTTCTCGTGCCCGCGCGCCTTGTAGAACGCGTCGATATCGCCTGCCTTCCAGAAATCCTGCTCGAACGCGGTGTTGTCCTTGCCGATCCTGGCGATCTTCAGCCCGAAGCTGATGATGATCGTCCAGGTCCAGATGCTGGCCAGCGCCAGCCCGATCATCACCAGTTTGACGACGAGATCGGCCTGCATGAACAGCTTGAGCGGCGACAGGGTGACGGCATCGGGGGTCAGGCCCATGGTATCGATCATAGCGGGGACGGGTCTTTCTGGTCGGTAGCAAGGATGGTGTTGAACGCCTCCACCCAGGCGCGCGGCTGGCGGATGGGGCGCCCCTCGGGGTTGATGAAGGCAGCGGTAACCTCTGCCTCCAGCAGTGTCTCAAACGATTCGACGACAGATTGGCTGCGCCGGATGACTCGTTGATGAATGATGCACGCCGCGGCGCGCAGCCGAGTGACCTGGCTCATCACGATCAGCGCATCGTCCATCTTCGCCGGGCGCACGAACTTGAGTGTCATGTCGGCGACGGCATAGACGCCGTTGCCGGTCTCGAACGTGCCGCGCTGGTCGATGCCGAGACGGCTCAGCATGTCCGATCGCGCACGCTCCAGATAGCGCAGATAGTTGGCATGATAGACAATGCCTGAAAAATCAGTGTCCTCGAAATAGACGCGCAGCGCGAAATAGTGCGTGCGCCCCTCGAACCGGCCAGCGAACGGGATGATGTCGGGAGGAACCATGGCCATCCGCTTAGAGTCTTTGCGACATCAAAGGCAAGGCTTGGCGGCCCGCATTGGAACATTAATGCCGATTGCCTGCTGCATTTTGCGCCCGACATTGCTATGGGGCGCGGCCCGGCGTACCTTGCCGGCTGTATTTTTTGGAGTGATTGACGTGGCAGGCAAGTGGACCCCCGATAGCTGGCGAACCCATGAGGCGCGGCATATCCCGGCGTATCGCGATGCCGCAGCCCTCGCCGATGCCGAAGCCACGCTCAAGACCTATCCCCCGCTGGTCTTTGCCGGCGAAGCCCGCAGCCTGGAGAAGGAACTCGCGCGCGTCGCCGCCGGCGAGGCGTTCCTGCTGCAGGGCGGCGATTGTGCCGAGAGCTTTGCCGAGTTCCACCCCAACAACATCCGCGACACCTTCCGCGTGCTGCTGATGATGGCGGTGGTGATGACCTTTGCCTCGAAGCGCCCGGTGGTGAAGCTGGGCCGGATGGCGGGCCAGTTCGCCAAGCCGCGCTCCGCGCCGACCGAGAAGCAGGGTGAAATCGAGCTGCCAAGCTATTTCGGCGACAATATCAACGGCATCGAGTTCGAGGCGGCGACGCGCGAGCCCGATCCTGCGCGGATGGTCCGCGCCTATTCGCAGAGCGCAGCAACGCTCAACCTGCTGCGCGCCTTTGCCAGCGGCGGCTATGCCAGCCTGCAGCAGGTGCAGCAGTGGATGCACGATTTCATGGGTCGCAGCCCCTGGGCCGAGCGCTATGCCGAGACAGCGGACCGGATCAGCGAGGCGATGGACTTCATGCGCGCCTGCGGCATCAGCACCGATACCGTGCCGCAGCTTCAGGGCACCAGCTTCTACACCAGCCATGAGGCGCTGCTGCTGCCGTTCGAGGAAGCGATGACCCGGCGCGATTCGCTGACCGGCGATTGGTACGATACCTCGGCGCATTTCCTGTGGATCGGCGACCGCACCCGCTTCGAGGGATCGGCGCATGTCGAGTTCCTGCGCGGCATCGGCAACCCGATCGGCATCAAGTGCGGGCCTAGCCTGAGCACCGATGCGCTGCTGAACATGCTCGACACGCTCAACCCCTCGCGCATTCCGGGCCGGATGACGCTGATCAGCCGCTTCGGGCATGACAAGGTCGAGGCCGGGCTTGCTCCGCTGGTCCGCGCGGTGAAGAAGGAAGGCCATCCGGTCATCTGGTCGTGCGACCCGATGCACGGCAATGTCGTGAAGTCCGAAAGCGGCTTCAAGACGCGGCCGTTCGAGCGGATCATGGCCGAACTGCGCGGCTTCTTCGCCGTCCACCGCGCCGAGGGCACGCATGCCGGCGGCATTCATATCGAGATGACCGGGCAGAATGTCACCGAATGCACCGGCGGCGCGATCGCGATCACCGACGAGGCGCTTGGCGACCGGTACCACACCCATTGCGACCCGCGGCTCAACGCGGCGCAGTCGCTCGAAGTCGCCTTCGAGGTGGCCGAAATGCTGAACGCTGAGGTCGCGGCTTCCACCCGGAAGGCAGCATGAGCGAACGCCGGGTCATCGTCCAGAAAGAGGTCGTCCGCAACGGCGTCGGCTTCGGCAGCGCGCTCGCCATCGCGATCAGCTATACCGCGCACAAATCGGTGCTCTGGGCGATCATCCACGGTTTCTTTTCGTGGTTTTATGTCGTGTATTTCCTGCTGACGCGGGATTAGACCTATCTGTTCCCCTCCCTGGACAGGGAGGGGCCAGGGGTGGGTCGTCTGCACCAGGGATGCGTCTGGACGCTTCACCCACCCCCAACCCCTCCCTTGAAGGGAGGGGAGCAAGATCGATACAAGGGGAAGCCATGACCATCCGCCGTTTCGTTGCCACGCTTGCGCTGAGCGCCACACTCGTCGCTCCCGCCTTCGCGCAGGACGCCGCTGCCGCCAAGACCGCGCTGGCGGGCGATTATGACCGCATCGTCCAGGAACTCATCACCATCACCGAAATCCCCGCGCCGCCATTCGGTGAGCAGGCGCGTGCGGCCTATTTCCAGCAGCAGTTCAAGGCGCTGGGCCTAACCGAAGTCACGATCGATGCCGAGGGCAATGTCACCGGCATAAGGCGCGGGACGGCCCCGGCGGGCGGGCCGCTGGTCGCGATCACCGCGCATCTCGACACCGTTTTTCCCAAAGGCACCGATGTGAAGGTGCGGCGCGAGGGCAATACGCTCAACGCGCCGGGCGTCGGTGACGACACGGTCGGGCTGACCGGACTGCTCGCCTGGATCCGCGCGATGAACGCCGCCAAGGTGGAAACGAAGCACGACATATTGTTCGTCGCGACCGTGGGCGAGGAGGGGCCGGGTGATCTGCGCGGCGTGCGCTTCCTGTTCACCAAGAATGCCTACAAGGACCGGATCGCCGCTTTCGTCTCGGTCGATGGCTCGGACCCCTCGCGCATCGTCAACCAGGCGGTGGGCTCGAAGCGCTACAATGTCGCGTTCACCGGCCCCGGCGGGCACAGCTATGGCGCGTTCGGCATCGTCAACCCGATGGTGGCGATGGCCGACACTGTGCGCCGCCTCTACGAGACCGACGTGCCCGCAAGCCCGCGCACCAGCTATGCCGCGAGCGTCGTCTCGGGCGGGACCTCGGTCAACTCGATTCCCGACCGGATCGAGCTTCAGGTCGACATGCGCTCGCCCGATCCCAAGGCGCTCGACCGGCTCGAACAGCGCTTCCTGGCTATCGTCGACGAGGCGGTGACCGCGGAAAACTATGCCCGGTCGACCAATGTCGGCGTGATCTCGGCGGAAAAGAAGCGGATCGGCGACCGGCCTGCGGGCAGCACGGCCGACACGCATCCGCTGGTCGTCACCAGCCGCAAGGTGCTCGGCGATCATGGTTTCGAAACGCAGCTCCAGGCCTCTTCGACCGATGCCAATATTCCGATGAGCTTGGGCATTCCGGCGATCACGATCGGCTCGGGCGGTGGCGGCGGCCGTGCGCATTCGGTCGACGAATATGTGAACATCGAACGCAACGCCTTCATCAACGGGCTCTCGTCCGGCCTGGCGCTGGTGGTCGCGGTGGCCAATCTCGACTGGACGAAGAAATGATCCGCGCATCGGCGCTGGTCGCGGCAGTGTTGCTGGCGGGATGCGCCTCGCCGGTGTTGACGCGGGTCGATGCCACCGCGCCTCGGCCGCTGCCGCCGCGCGCCAGCTTCGATCTGGTCGCCACGGCCGATGACGGTGACATGTTTCCCGGCCAGGCGCGCGACATGGTTGCCGCCGCACTGCGCCAGCGTGGCTGGAACCAGCAGGCAGGGGGGGACTATCTGCTCGCGGTGACGCTGGCCGAACGTCCGGCGAACATCGCGGTCAAGGCTGGCGATGATCTGGGCAAGGTTGCAGGCACCATCGCCCCGGCGGCGGACCGCAGCAACAATAGCGGCTGCGCCAGAAGCGACCATCGGCTGACGATCACGCTGACCGAACGCGTGACAGGCGACGTCGCCTTTGCGAGCGACGCTGCCGAATTTCACTGCAGGGCGCGGCTCACCAACAGCCTGCCGCATCTGGTCAGCGCTGCCGTCGACCGGCTGGATGTCGGCCCGGGCAGCGTGCAGATCGCTCGCAAGGGCACGCGCTAGTCGGGATCGTCCAGCGGCAGCGTCAGCTCGAATGCCGCGCCGCCATCTGCGGCATTATGCGCAGCGATCGTGCCGCCATGGCGCTCCACCACGGCTGCGACATAGTTGAGACCCAATCCCACGCCCTTGACGATATGGCCGGCATTCTCGCTGGCAAAGCGTTCGAACAGGTGCGGCATGACTGCGGGGTTGATGCCCTTGCCCTGATCGCGAATGCTCAGCCGGACCTGCCCCGACACGCGGTCTATCTGTACCGTGACCGTGCCGGAATCCGGGCTGTACTTCACCGCATTGTCGATCAGATTGGCGACGGCGCGGAACAGGCTTTCGCGTTCGGCCGAGACAAAGGCGCAGTCGCTTTCGTCGACGACGCGGATCTGCACACCGCGCTGCTGGGCGATCGGCCAGAGGCTGTCGGCAGCCTCGCTGGCAAGGTCCGCCGCGATCACCGGCTCGGGATCGAAGCCGCGCTCCTGCATCCGGGCGAGATCGACGAAGCTGTCGGCCAGGGTCAGCGTCTGCCGCGCGTGCCGCGCGATGCGCGCTCGGTCGACCGAGTCGCCATCGGTGGACAACAGGGCCAGGATCGCCGCCTGGGGCGCGCGCATGTCGTGCGACAGCAGTTGGAGCACCCGCTCGCGCTCCCGCCGGGCCTGCGCGATGACAGTGATGTCGGTGAGATAATCGATCCGCCCGCGCGGCTGCCCGTCAGCACCCACAATCGCGGCGCGCCGCAGCACGAAAGCGCGGCCATCGCCAGCCTCGAATTCGATATGGCCGCTGTCCGGGGTGGCGAGATAGGCCGCAATCGGCTTGCGCGCTGCCGTCTCGGCGATATCGGCAAGCAGACCGTCGACTTCCGCCCCGATCAGCCCATCGCCGAAACCGGATGTTGCCGCAGCATTGGTGAGCACGATACGGCCCGACAGATCGCTGACCAGCGCCGGATCGGGCAGGCCCGCCAGCGCATCGCCGACCAGCCGCTTGAGATCGCGCAACTGGGCTATCGCGCGCGCCAACTGCTCGGCCTGGCGGGTCACATGGTCGCTATCGCCTGCCACTGGAAGGCTCAGGGGAAGCGAATCTTCGTTCTCGAGCCGCGCGAGTTCGCTGCGCATGTAATCGCTGGTCGCCTGCAGCCTGCGCCAACCCCAGAGCGGATAGACCAGGGCGATACCCAGCAATGCAGGGCCGGGCTCAATCCAGCAGTTTGCTGCCAGCGCCGCTGTGCTGAGCAAGAGCGTTCCCAGCATCAGTCCGATCGCGAGCAGGCTGGCGGCGCGCGGGCGGATGCGCCAGAAGCCGAGCATCAGCAGCCAGGCCGGAGCAAGCGCGAGGGCGATCTGCAGCGGGCGCGGGAGCGAATGCACCCAGCCATCCTGCAACTGGGCATTGGCGACGTTCGCGTTGATCTCCACCCCCGGCATGATGCCGCCATCGGATACGGGCACCGGATAGCGATCGCCCAGGCCCTGCGCCGTCATGCCGATCAGCACCCTGCGGCCGGTGAGCAGGGCAGGCGGGACCTCGCCGCGCAGCACGCTGACATAGGAAATGGTCGCAAAGCTTTCGGGTAGAGCAAAGCGCAGCCGCCGCGCCGTATTGCAGGCGCGCGCGGGCGGTCCGAGCGCCATGAGATGCGGTAGCGGGTCGGTATCGTCCGTGGCGGAAAAGCACAGCGCCGCAGCGCGCACGGTGCCGTCGGCGTCGATTTGCGTGTTCGCATGGCCGATGGCAGCGGCCCTCCGCGCAAGTGCGTCCACCGGATCGATCCGCTCGAAGGCCTGGCCGTTGCGACCGGGGACGAGGAATTGCACGGGGAGACGCACGCCCAGGCGCTGCATGGCTTCGGCCAGCGCCGGATCATCGGCGGCAGGCTCGGTGAGCAGCAGGTCCATCGCTACCGATTGCGGACGCGCATCGGCGAGCCGCTGGAGCAATTCTGCATGCAGGCGGCGCGGCCAGGGCCAGCGGCCGAGCGCGGCCAGGCTAGGCTCGTCGATCGCGACGATCAGGATATCCGGATCGGCTTCGGCCGGGGCAGCGCGCATTGCGGCATCGTAGAGCAGATCGTCGGCGGGGCGCGTCCAGCCGCCGAGCAGGGCGGCGATCACGAGCACCGACGAGAGCGCCGTGACCCAGACCCACTCGATATGGAAGCGGCGGCGCAATCCTGCCGATCCGCCCGGTGCGCCTTTCCTCGGCTCATTCACCAAGGACAAAGCTCTCCATCGCGGTCCAGTCGGTATCGGTCTCGTCCTCGCTGTGCGTCGTCGTGCCGACACGCCAGAGATAGCGGCCCGGCGACAGGTCGCTCAAGATGATCGAAGATCCGGCCAGCCCCGCTTCATCGACCAGCCAACTTGGGCTGTCCTCGCGGCGCAACTGGAAGCGGTAGCGCCGCATGCCCTCGCCGGAACCAATCCATCGGAAGACATAGCCATCCTGACCGGGCACCGCCGGCTGGGTGGTAGTGGCCAGCCGCCGCCGGAAGGCGATGGTGCCGGGCAGGCCTTCGAGGCCCGATGCGGCAATCGCTGTGAACCGGGCGAAATAGCGTCCATTCTCGAGCGAGGGCACAGTGAAATCCGGGCTGTTGCCAGACACATCCTCGACGATGTCCACAAAACCGCTGTCGCGGCCTATCTGCAACCGATAGGCTTGCGCACCGGCCACGGGCTGCACCGCAAAGGCAACCATCGGGGCGCGCTGGACACCTGCTCCGCCGATTAGCTGTGGGGCGGGCAGGAGGGGCTCTACGGCGATGGCGCCGGTCTTGCCGATCACTGCGCCGAACTCGGGTTCGAGCTGCGTGTCTTTTGCCGATCCCGTCGTCAGTGCAATGCCACCCTCAAGCAGCTCGGATCGCGAGGTTTCGGTGCCGGCATCGAAATGCGTGCGGAAATCGGTCCCGCGAACGGCGGACACCGCAATCGGGTTGCGCAGGCGGAAGCGGTCGTCGCGGTTGCGGAACGGCGTAACACGGCTGCGGGCCGATCCGGTCTCCAGCGTCAGGTCGTAATCGATGCTGTCGGTAATCAGCAGCTTGCGCAGTCGCCCGATTCTCAGCGCACTGTTGGACGGCAGGGTGATGACCGACCCATCGGTTAGCGACAGCGAGAGCGAGGAGGCAGGCCCGGTGGTCACGCGCGCGCCTTCGCCCAGCACCTGGCCCATGGCTACGCTGCGCAGTGGAGCATTGGCCACCGATGCGAGCGCCTGACCTCGAAAAGCAGCGACCGTGGCGCTGGCCGGGCGCGACCGCAAAAGTCTAATCGGCAGCGACAGCTGGCTGGCGATCGGCAGCTTGTAGGGATCGGCCACGCGGTTGATCCGCTGGACCTCCCTCCAGTCGGTCTCGCGCAGCATGTAATCGCGCGCTAGCGCGATCAGAGTGTCACCCCTGCGGACGGTATAGACGATGGCGTCGTCATCGCGCGCCTGTGCTGCTGCCGGCTCGGCCAGGGCCAGGCCGCCGGCGAGCAGCATCAGCAACATCAGCCAGAACGTCGGCACGGCACGCAGGGTCATCCGGTTGCTTCAGGGTCCTTGGACGGATCGGTCGTTTCGAGCCGATAGCCATAGCCGAAAACGGTGAAGATGCGAAAACCGTTTTCCGGCTTGAGATTGAGCTTCGCGCGCACCCGCGAGATGTGCATGTCCAGCGTGCGCGTCGCGAGATCCGCGCTCGTGCGCCAGATCGTTTCCATGATGTACGCGCGCGACAGCGTCCGGTCCCGGTTGCGGAACAGCAGGTCGGCCAGCTCGAATTCCTTGGCGGTGAGCACGATATCGGCGCCATCATGGCGGATCGTCTGCGCCATGCGGTCGAGGCGATAGCCGCCGAACTCGGCAATCTTCTCCATCGTCGCGCCGCCATGCGTCCGCCGCAGCACCGCTGCAATGCGCGCGGCAATCACGCTTTCTTCCTCGGGCTTGCAGATATAATCGTCGGCCCCGGCGTTGAGCGCATCGGTCACGTCGCGCTTGGCGGTGCGCGCGGTCAGCATGATCACCGGCGGCGGGCTCTCGAGCGTCGTGTGCATCCACTCGACAACTTGCAGACCGGACTTGCCAGGCATGTTCCAGTCCAGCATGACAAGATCGAACGTATCTCTTAACAGCGCAGCCGCAAGCCTTTCTCCGTCGCCGAATTTGGCGCAGATATGACCCATGCCAATGACAACGTTTTCAAGAAAGGCCAGACTGCCTGCGTCGTCATCCGCGATTGCGATGCGCATCAAATTCCCCCGACATGCGCCCGGATTGGTCTTAACTCTTGTTAAGCATGCAAATGCCTGTTTTTGCGGTAATTGGCGAGTCCCCTCGTATACGTTTTTACATAGCTTTACACGAGAATGGTCTCAGGGCGGCGGAATTCCGGGACTTTTCGTATCCAGGCCGATCAAGAATTGACATCAGAGGACAAGATGAACCCGAGCAAAGTTGATATTGGATATATTTACTCCACTTTTGGTGTGGCCATTCCGGAAGGTAATCGCGAGATATTCAGCCCGGTAGACGGAATGACGATCGGCGGCTTTACGCCCGCCTCGGCGGATCAGGTCGGCCTTGTCGCGGATCGCGCCCTGGCGGCTTTTTCCCATTGGCGTTCGGTACCTGCGCCTCGCCGGGGAGAACTTGTCCGGCGTTTCGGTGAGGCGTTGCGCGCACGCAAGACCGAACTGGGCCTGCTCGTCACGCTCGATTGCGGCAAGCCATTGTCCGAGGGACTGGGCGAAGTGCAGGAGATGATCGATATCTGCGATTTCGCGGTCGGCCTTTCGCGCCAGTTGCATGGCCTGACCATTGCCAGCGAGCGCCCCGGCCACCGCATGAGCGAGACCTGGCATCCGCTGGGCCCGGTCGCGATCATCACCGCGTTCAACTTCCCCGTCGCGGTATGGGCCTGGAATGCGGCGCTTGCCCTGGTCTGCGGTGACAGCATCGTGTGGAAGCCATCGGAAAAGACCCCACTGACCGCGATCGCGGTGCAGGCGCTGTTCGACAAGGTGGCGGGCGAATTCGGCCCTGATGCGCCCGATGGCCTGTCGCAGCTGGTGCTCGGCGACGCCACGACCGGCGCGGCGCTGGTCGATCATCCCGCCATGGCGCTCGTCTCTGCCACCGGCAGCACGGCGATGGGCCGTACCGTCGGCCAGGCTGCGGCGAAGCGCTTTGCGCGCAGCCTGCTGGAGCTGGGCGGCAACAACGCGACCATCGTCGCGCCGAGCGCGGACATGGAGCTGGCGCTGACCGGCTGCGCCTTCGGCTTCATGGGAACCACCGGTCAGCGGTGCACCTCGCTGCGGCGGCTGCTCGTGCATCGCTCGGTCTATGACAGCTTCGTGCCGCGCATCATCTCGGCCGCGGCCCGCCTGCCGATCGGGGATCCGCGCGATCCGGCCAATCTGGCAGGGCCGCTGATCGATGGCGCCGCCTATTCGGCCATGCGCGACGCGCTGGCCGACGCGCGCGCGGCGGGTGCCAATGTACACGGCGGCGAACGGATCGCGGGGCCGGGCCAGGGGGTGTATGTCCGCCCCGCCGTGGTCGAGATGCCGGCGCAGACCGGGCCGATGCTGCGCGAAACCTTCGCGCCGATCCTCTATTGCCTGCGCTATGACGATCTCGACGAGGCAATCGTGCTCAACAATGCCGCCACGCAGGGCCTGTCGTCTTCGATCTTCACCAATGAACTGCGCGAGGCCGAGAGCTTCGTCGCGGCCGCGGGCAGCGATTGCGGTATCGCCAACGTCAATATCGGAACCTCGGGTGCAGAAATCGGCGGCGCGTTCGGTGGCGAGAAGGAAACTGGCGGAGGCCGCGAATCGGGATCGGACAGCTGGAAGGCCTATATGCGCCGTCAGACCAGCACGGTGAATTATTCGCGCGCACTGCCGCTGGCGCAGGGCGTGCGGTTCGAATTGTGATGGGCGGTCAGTTGATCGAAGGACCCAGCGCGTCGATGATCTTCCTGGCGAGATCGTCCACGCTATAGGGTTTGACCAGCAGTACGACATCGCTGTCGATCACGCCGTTGTGCAATATGGCATTGCGGGTATAGCCGGTGGTGTAGAGCACCTTGAGATCGGGCCGGGATTCACGCAGCCTGTCAGCCAGCTGGCGCCCGTTCATGTGCGGCATCACCACGTCGGTGAACAGCAGGTCGATGGCCAGGCCATTCTCGATCAGCTGCACCGCCTCGATCGGGCTGTCGACATCGTGCACGATGAAGCCCAGTTCGATAAGGCTGGCGCGCGCCATCGCGCGGACCCCGTCATCGTCCTCGACCACCAGCACGGTAAGATTCTGGGGCGGCGTGAAGCGCATGGCGGTCTGGCTGCCGGGCTCTTCCTCTCCGGACAGCTCGGGCGCGCGCGGCAGATAGAGCTTCACCGTCGTGCCCTTGCCCTGTTCGGAATACAGGTTGAGGTGCCCGCCCGACTGCTTCAGAAAACCATAGACCTGGCTGAGGCCGAGGCCGGTGCCCTTGCCGACATCCTTGGTGGTGAAGAAGGGATCGAGCGCACGCGCCTGCACCTCGGGCGACATGCCGATCCCGGTATCGCTGATCGCGATACGGACATAATCGCCCGGCGCAAGGTCTTCCTGCTGACCGGCATAGGCCGCGTCGAGCGTGACATTGGTCGTCTCGATCATCAGCTTGCCGCCATCGGGCATGGCGTCGCGGGCGTTGACCGCCAGGTTGATGATCGCGGTTTCCAGCTGGGTCTGATCGACCGTACAGGGCCAGACATCGCCATCGAGTTGCAGTTCGACGACGACCTGTTCGCCCAGCGTCCGCTCGAGCAGCGCATGGACCGATCCGACGAGCGCGTTGATATCCAGCCGGCGCGGGTCGAGCGGCTGCTTGCGCGCATAGGCAAGCAACCGGTGCGTCAGCGCTGCGGCGCGGTCGGCGGCATTGGCGGCATTGTCGATATGGCTGACGATCCGGGCATCGCCCTGGCTGCCTAGCCGCCGCTTGGCCAGATCGAGCGAGCCGGTAATGATTGCCAGCATATTGTTGAAGTCATGCGCGATGCCGCCGGTAAGATGCCCGATCGCATCGAGCTTTTCCGCCTGGTGCAGCCGGGCCTCCGCAATCTGGCGCTCTGCGACCTGCTGTTCGAGCTGCGCGGTGCGTTCTGCCACCAGATCGTCCAGCCCGGCATTCAGCCGAGCCAGTTCCTCGGCCACGGCCAACCGATCGTCATGCGCCCGGAACACGCTCTCGATGATCAGCGAGATCATCAGGCTGGTGAGCAGGAAGAAGGTCATCGGCAGCCAGTCGAGATCATGCGATCGTGCCAGTGCCATGCTTGGCATGATCAGCACTTCCAGCGCGATGGCCCCGAGCACCGTTGTCAGCATCGCCGGCCAGAAGCCTGCGAAAAATGCGGCGATGACGATCGCTCCGAACAGCGTGATGAAGGGCACGCCGGTCAGATAGGCATCGAGCGCCAGCCGCCCGCCCACGCCCACCGCAAACGCCGCGATCGCGATCCCGATGCGCAGGGCCGGGGAGCGCCGCGTTCTGCGCGCCCAACCGGTTGCGATGGCCAGTCGTTTCAGCATGGATGATGTTCCGTTCGGAAAGCATCCCTTGATAGACCGGTTCGCGTCGCCGACGCAAACTTATGTTGGTTTTGCAAAGCTTTGCGACATTACTGGTCGCTTCACAGCGATGCGGTCGCGAGGTCCTCTGCGCCCGACCGCGCACCATGGCCCAAGGCCAGATAGCTGTCGGACTGCATTTCCATCAGGCGCGAGATCGTCCGGTCGAATTCGAACCGGCCATCGCCGCTGGCATACAGGTCGGCAGGCTCTGCATCGGCCGCGGCGATCAGCTTGACCTTCATCTCGTACAGCGCGTCGATCAGCGTGACGAAGCGCGCCGCTTCGTTGCGGTTTTCCGGACCCAGGCGCGGGATGCCGACCAGGAACACCGTGTGGTAGCGCCTTGCAATGGCGAGATAGTCCGGCGCACCACGCGCCTCTCCGCACAATTTCTTGAACGAGAAGACGGCAACGCCCTTGAGCGACTTGGGCACATGGATGGTGCGGCCGCCGCTGATCGGTACATCGGCGCTCGGCACGTGCGCGGCATCGTCCGGCGAATAGTCGGTCATGCGGAAGAACGCGGCCCGCAGCGCAGCGGTCGCTTCCGGGCCGTTGGGCACGTGCCAGGTGTCGGTGCCCGACAGGCGCTCGAGCCGGTAATCGACCGGGCCGTTTAGTGAGAGCACGTCGAGCCGCTGCTTGATTAGCGCGATAAAGGGGAGGAAATGCTCGCGGTTCAGCCCGTCCTTGTAAAGATCGTCGGGCGGACGATTCGATGTCGTGACGATGGTGACCCCGGCCTCGATGATCGCGGTGAACAGCCGCGACATGATCATCGCATCGGCGCTGTTGTTGACGACCATCTCGTCGAACGCGATCAGCCGGTAATTGTCGCTGAACTGGCGCGCGACCGGCGGGATCGGGTCGCCCTGCATCTTGTCGCGCTCGACGCGCAGACGCGCATGGATGTCCTGCATGAACTCGTGGAAATGGACGCGGACCTTGCGGTTGATCGCGACCGATTCGTAGAACAGGTCCATCAGCATCGATTTGCCGCGCCCCACCCCGCCGAACATGTAGAGGCCGGGCACGGGGTCGGGCTTGGCCTCGCGCGCCATCAGCCGCCACAGCAGCGATCCGCGCGGCGGCACCGCCTCCAGCGCATCCTGCATCGCCTGCAGCCGCACGGCAGCGGCGCGCTGATCGGCATCGGGTCGCAATTCGCCCGCGCTGACCATCCTGTCGTAGCGGGCGAGCGTTCCGGTCATTGCGATTTCGCGCGCGGGGCAGGGGTCTTGCGGATGGTGCCGGTGAATGCGCAGACGGTTTCTCCCGCCTGCACCACCAGCCCGCGCAGGAACATCAACCGACCGGTTTCGCGGATGATCTCCACCTCGGCATCGAGCGGCTGGCCGACCTTGCCGGCGCCGACGAAATGGCTGTTGAGATCGAGCGTCACCGCAGGCCCATGACGCAGCGCACCATGCAGCCGCGCGCAGACGAACAGCGATATGTCGACCTGAGTCAGGATAGCGCCGCCATGGACGTTGTTGGCGAGATTGCCCTGCAGATGCCCCGGTTCGGTGCGCACAACGACAATGCCGTCATCGCGCTTCATTACCCACATCGGCCCAAGCGTGCTGTTATAGCGGTTCTGCTCGCGCAGTGCCCAGCGCATCCAGCCCGGACGGTCGGGGTCCGGGCCGAACGCGAAATCGTCGGGCATGTCGAGAGTGGTTGCGTCCACCTTTGCGGGGGTATCGAACGGGTCTGTCGGCGGATGCGCCGATCAGACGTGCCGTTCGACCTCCATTTTCTTGATCTCGGCAATGGCGCGCGCCGGGTTGAGGCCCTTGGGGCAGACATTCGCGCAGTTCATGATGGTGTGGCAGCGATAGAGGCGGAACGGATCCTCCAGCTCATCGAGTCGTTCGCCGGTCATCTCGTCGCGGCTGTCGGCCAGCCAGCGATAGGCCTGGAGCAGGATGGCCGGGCCCAGGAACTTGTCCGAATTCCACCAATAGCTCGGGCAGCTGGTCGAGCAGCAGGCGCACAGGATGCACTCGTATAGCCCGTCAAGCTTGGCGCGATCCTCGGGCGACTGCAGCCGCTCCTTGCCCGACGGCACCGGCGTCACGGTCTGCAGCCAGGGGCGAATCGACGCATATTGCGCATAGAAATGGCTGAAATCGGGAACCAGGTCCTTGATGACGTCCATATGCGGCAGCGGGGTGATGCGCACCTCGCCCTTGCAGTCCTCGATCGCGGTGGTGCAGGCCAGGCCATTGCGGCCATTGATGTTCATCGAGCACGATCCGCAAATGCCCTCGCGGCACGAGCGGCGGAAGGTGAGCGTCGAATCCTGTTCCGACTTCATCTTGATCAGCGCGTCGAGCACCATCGGGCCGCAATCGTCGAGATCGATGTCGAACGTATCGTAGCGCGGGTTCTCGCCGCTGTCGGGATCGTAGCGATAGACCTTGAACCGTTTCAGCCGCCCACCGGTCTTCGCGCTGAACGCCTGGCCCTTGCCAGTGATCTTGCTGTTCGCCGGGAGCGTAAACGTAGCCATGGAAAATCCCTCGTCCTTCAATGCGTCCGGGAGCCTAGATAGTCATTTTGGTGCCTAGGCTCAATTGCATATGGCACCTTGAACCGAAAAGGATTTTCAATCCATCAACCCGTGGCTGCGCAGGCTTTCCGCGACGATCGTCTCGATCAGCTGTTCCTGCGTCCAGCCGGCGCGCACGGCGGAGCGGCCGAAGACCTTCTGGCTCCACAGATTGCAGTTGAGATTGACCTCAAGGAAGTTCAGCTCGCCCTTTTCCTCGTCCAGCCGGAATTCGTAGCGACCATAATCGAAGGGCACGAATTCCTGCGCCAGATTGGCGGTATGCGCGGCGATCTCTGCCTCGAACGGCGAGCCTTCGAAATCGACCAGCTCGTACTTGCTCGCGCGCTCGACCAGGTCGCGCTTTTCCCAATAGGTGCGCAGGTGCGTCGGATCGGCCTGTTCGAACAGCATCATCGGCAGGATCAGCGGGCGGCCGTGCATCGTCACCACCGGCACCTCGACATCGCTGCCGGTCAGGAAGGGCTCGACGATCGCGTCATGGCCTTCCTCGTGGATCGCGGCGATGGCGTCCTTCACGCCCGCCCAGTCGCCTGCGTCGCGCACGCCCCAGCTCGCCGACGAGGCGTTGGGCTTGATCACCATGCGCTCGGCCATCGGGCACAGCTTCTCGTCGACCGGGCCTCCCTTGCGATAGATCGCCCAGTCGGCCGTCGGGATACCGCGCGCGCGGGCCACGAGCTTGGACAGGTGCTTGTCGTCCGAAAGGCCGCGCAGGATGGGGCTGCCGCCCAGATAGGGCAGGCCCTTGCGGTTGCACAGCAGCGGTACCAGCATTTCCGAATTCACGAAGCCACCGCGGTTGAGCAGCGAGAAGACGAAATCGACTTCCGGCGGATCGAACAGCATCGCGTACTGGTTGCCCACCAGCAGATTGTCGAACAGCCCCTCCAGGATGGTGCGCACCTCGTTGTGGTACACGGCATGGTTGCCGTCCTCCGGATGCAGCGAGCCATCGCCCAGCGCGTGCTTGGCGAGGAACAGCACCTTGAGCGTCTCGCGGGTCTTCGCATCGATGGTCAGCGGGGCAGGATATTGGTTCACGGCAAAACGCACTTTCTTTGAGTTTGCGGACGGGCGTCGGGCCAAAGCGGCTTGCCTTAATGGCCAGCGCCCCTATAGCCGCGCCCTTATCCGCTTCGGGGGCGCAGCGAAAGATAAGTTTGATGCAACAGGAATTGCACAAGACGGTCAGCCATCTGCTCACGATCGGCGGAGACGAGCGAATCGTCCCGGCGCATGCCGATGGCACCAACAAATATTTCAGTTCTCCCTTCCCGCGTCAGACGGTGACCTATGCGTCGTCGACCGCGAACGATATCTCGCAGCCCGCCTTCGACCATCTGTGCGATTTCGTGGCTGATCATGGGCTGAACGCGGACATGGTGGGCACCGATTACGCCGGACACCTTTCTGTCCTGCGCGATCGCATCGCGGTCGCCTATGGCCTGCCCAAGGGGACGGATATCGCGTTCTCCGCCTCGGGCACGGACCTCGAATATATCGCGCTCCAGGCCTTTGCCGGCCGCGCGCCGCAGGGCATCCACAACGTCTTGCTGGGCGCCGACGAAGTGGGCAGCGGCTGCATCCTGAGCGCGGCAGGCCAGTATTTCGCAGGCCAGACGGCACTGGGCGTCCCGACGAGCAAGGGACAGCCGGTCGCTGGTCTCGCGCCCGTGTCGCTTTCCGAAGTGTCGGTGCGCAACGGTTTCGGCGAGGCGTTCGACAGCGCGGTGATTGTGGCTGCGATGCGCAGCGAGATCGAACGTGCGCTGATCGCGGGCAAGTTTCCGCTGCTGCATGTGGTGCATGGATCGAAAACCGGGCTCATCCTGCCGCATCTCGACGATATCGATGCGCTCATCACGCAATTCGGCGACTCGATCGGCTTTGTCGTCGATGCCTGCCAGGCGCGGATCACGAGTCCCGCGATCAGCGCCTATCTGATGCGCGGCGCGGTGGTGCTGCTCACCGGTTCCAAGTTCATGGGTGGTCCGCCCTTTGCCGGCTTTGCGCTGGTGCCGCGCGCGACGGCGCAGCGGATCGCGCCGCTGGGCGAGGGCATGGCCACGATCTTCCGCCGCGCGGAGCTTCCCGATAGCTGGGCAGGGGCGGAAAAGCTTCCGATGAGCGGCAATGCCGGGCTGACGGTTCGGCTGGCGGCAGCCTTGTTCGAGCTGGAGCGATTCCAGGCGCTCGATTTCCACACGATCGCGCGGGTGGTCGAACAGTTCCGCTGCGCCTCGCTGGCGCTCGTCGATCGGATCGGCGGCACGCGCGTGACGCCCTATCCCTTTGCCGATCGCGAATCCGCAGGGGCACATCCCATCGAGATGCGCACGCTGACGACCGTCGATCTGAGCGGGGAGGGGCGTGCGATCGATTTCGACGGTGCGACCGCGATCCAGCTGAGGATGATGCAGTCGGGCGTGCGGCTGGGCCAGCCGGTCAAGTGCGCGCGCTTCCAGGGGCCGGACATGATGGGCAAGGTGCGCGGCACATTGCGCATCGGCATTTCGATGCCGCAGATGGTGGCGCTGGCGGCGCTGGGAGACGCGGCCGAAGCGCAGCTCGATTCCGATATGGCGGCGATTGGCGACGCGTTCGAGGCGGCGCTCGCGGCTGATTGAGCCCGGCCCGCCCGACCAGCACGAAAAAGGGGTGCCCTGCCGGTCTGGCGGGGCACCCCTTTTTGTTGCGACTTAAAACCCTTTAATTGCCGAAAGTGCGCTGCCACCAGCCGCGACGCGGCGGTTCGGTGCTTTCGGCGGGTGCTTCGGCGGCCTTGGCCGTATCGGCTGCGGCAGGTTCTGCCTCGGCCACCGGCTCGGGCGCAGGTTCGGCTGCAACCGTTTCGGCGGCTTCGGCCTTCGGCGCTGCCTTCTTGCGCGGCGCGCGCTTGGCCTTGGGCTTGGCGACAGGTTCGGCTTCCGCAGCAGGCTCAGCCTCGGCAGCGGGCGCTTCGGCAGGTGCCTCTGCCTCTGCCTCGACGACCGGCTTCTTTGCCCGCGAAGCGCGCTTGCGCTTGGGCTTTTCGGCCACCGGCTCGGGCTCAGGCGCTGCGGGTGCTTCGGCAGGCGCTGCTTCTTCCTCGCTCACCGGCTCGGCAGGCGCTTCTGCCGCAGCGTCGTCGCCAGCGGTTTCGACGCTGTCTTCGCTAGCCTCGCCAGTCTTGCGGTTGCGACCGCCACGGCGACCACGGCGGGCACGCTTCGGCTTGGCCTCGCCACCATCCTCGGTGGTTTCGCCGGCTTCAGTCGCCTCGGCTTCGGCCGGGGCTTCGGCGTCAGCCGATTCGACCGGTTCCGCGACCTCTTCGCCGTTATCGATCTGCGCCTCGCTACCGATTTCGCCCTGGGGGAGATCGCCATCGCGCCGTCCGCGCTTGCCGCGACGCCGACGGCGACGCTTGGAACGGCCACCGCCTTCGCCTTCCTCGCTGCTGCGCTGCTCGGCGGGGCGCTCGCCGCGCTCGCCGCGATCCGCACGATCGCCACGGTTTCCGCGGCCGCCGCGCTTCTCGCTGACCTCTTCCTCTTCCTCGATCTCGTCGATTTCGTCTTCGATATCGTCGTCGTCATCGTCGATGATCGGCTGGAAGGTGACGACCTTTTCCGGACGCGGGCCGCTCGCGGTCACTTCCATCTTCGCGCCTTCATTCTCCCCATTGGGCAGAATTTCAATGCGCACGCCGAAGCGCTCCTCGATCTCGGCAATGTCGCGGCGCTTGTTGTTGAGGACGTAGATCGACGCTTCCTGGCTGGTGCGCAGCGTGATGATGCTGCCATGGCCGCGTGCGGCCTCTTCCTCCAGCAGGCGCAGCGCCGACAGGCCCGCCGACGATGCGGTGCGGACAAGGCCCGTGCCGTCGCAATGCGGGCAGGTGCGGGTCGATGCCTCGAGCACGCCGGTGCGCAGACGCTGGCGGCTCATTTCCATCAGGCCGAAGCCCGAGATGCGGCCGACCTGAATGCGCGCGCGGTCGCTCTTCAGCGCATCGCGCATGGCCTTCTCGACCTTGCGGATGTTTGAGCCGTATTCCATGTCGATGAAATCGATGACCACCAGGCCCGCCATGTCGCGCAGACGCAGCTGCCGGGCGATCTCGCGCGCCGCTTCCAGGTTGGTGTTGAGCGCAGTCGCCTCGATCCCGTGCTCCTTGGTGGAGCGGCCGGAGTTGATGTCGATCGATACCAGAGCCTCGGTCGGGTTGATGACCAGGTAACCACCCGACTTGAGCTGCACCACCGGTTCGTACATCGCCGAAAGCTGGTCTTCGGTGCCATAACGCTGGAACAGCGGCACCGGGTCCGAATAGCTCTTCACCCGGCGCGCATGGCTGGGCATCAGCAGCTTCATGAAGTCCTTGGCGGCGCGGTATCCGGCTTCGCCCTCGACCAGCACTTCCTCAATGTCGCGATTGTAGATGTCGCGGATCGCGCGCTTGATGAGGTCGCTGTCCGAATGGATGATCGCAGGCGCGGAGGCCTTGAGCGTCTTTTCGCGGATCTCGTCCCAGAGGCGGGCGAGATAGTCGAAGTCGCGCTTGATCTCGGGCTTGGTGCGCGAAAGGCCGGCGGTGCGCACGATGCAGCCCATGGTCGCGGGCAGCTTCATCTCGGCGATGATCGACTTCAGCCGCTTGCGGTCCGACGCGTTGCTGATCTTGCGGCTGATGCCGCCGCCATGCGCGCTGTTGGGCATGAGCACGCAATAACGGCCCGCGAGCGAGAGATAGGTGGTTAGCGCCGCACCCTTGTTGCCGCGCTCTTCCTTGACGACCTGCACCAGCATGACCTGACGGCGCTGGATGACGTCCTGGATCTTGTAGCGGCGGCGCAGCGCCATGCGGCTGGTGCGTGCCTCGTCGCTGGCCTTGGCCTTGCCGCCACGGCCATCGCGACGACGACGACGACCGCCATTGCGGCCATTGCCGTTATTCTCGCGCGATTCTTCGGCTTCGCTTTCGCTCTCGCCTTCGTCGCTGTCGGAATCGCCGTCATTGTCGCCCGAAAGCGTCTCGGCACGGATCGGCTCTTCGTCGGTCTCGATCAGACCCTCGTCCGACAATCCGTCGTCATAGCTGCCTTCTTCGCCACCGCGGCCGGCGGCGTCATCTTCCTCTTCCTCGGCGGCGAGGGCTTCGGCCTCCTCGCGCGCGTGGCGAGCCTCTTCGGCAAGCAGCGCGATCTTGTCCTCGCGCGGAATCTGATAATAGTCGGGATGGATTTCCGAGAAGGCGAGAAAGCCGTGCCGGTTGCCGCCATAATCGACGAAAGCCGCCTGCAGCGAGGGTTCTACGCGAGTAACCTTGGCGAGATAGATATTGCCCTTGATCTGCTTGTGTTCGGCAGATTCAAAGTCGAATTCCTCAATCCGGTTTCCCTTGAGCACCGCCACCCGGGTTTCTTCCTGGTGGCGCGCATCGATCAACATGCGCGTTGTCATTCAATATTCTCCGTGCGCGCGCACCGGGCGGAACCGGCCGGGTCGCTGCGCTTCTGTCTGTTATGGCGCTGCCGCTCCCGATCAGGGGGGCGGTGCGCAAACGGGTTTGTTCGATAAGGATTGTGTCTGCTGAACGGGTTTGCAGGGCGTCAAGCGCACTGGCCGCGTCGCTTTTCCGCAGCCAACCGCTCGGAAGCGGGGTGGCGGAAAAGGCGGTATTCAAACCCATAAAGCGTCAACCTGGTGATACGGCATCCGCGGCAATCGAGGCCGCAATGCTGTCAGTGAGTACGGGCGATGGCCGTCAAGCCAATGAGCCGCAAGGCTTTGCTAGCATCGCCCGCGCAATACAGCAACAAAAAGCTCAACCGCACGAACGCCCGGCCGTTATTGAACAGGGACGCGGCGCAATAGCGTATGTTGCCCGCGCCCAGTCTTGCCGATTCATGCTGAAATTCCTGTTAACCAGGTCGTTTCACAGGGTTTTTCCCGCTTAACCCTAATCCTGCCTTCATCAAGCGATCAGGCAGGAATCCGGGAATCATGAAATTGCACTGGACCGGACATTCGCGCCGGGGGCATAACAGGGCTATGCTGTGGCTGACCTCCCTCTGCGCGTCGATGGCATGCACCATGCCCGTCCATGCGGGCGAGGTTTCGAATGTCGAAATCCGCGCCAACCAGGTGGTGCTTCATTTCAATGATCCTATAGAAAGCGCCAGCAGCTTCGTTTTGAGCGGCCCCGACCGCATCGCGATCGACATCAAGGGGGCCACCGCGCGCGCCAATGCGCTGACCCAGCAGGGCCTGTTCCGCAATGTCCGCATGGCGCAGTTCGACAGCGATACCGCGCGGATCGTGCTCGATCTCGATCGGCCGGCGATGGTGAGCGCAGGGACTTTCTCCGACGATGGCCGGAGCCTGACCCTGTCGGTCAAGGAGCTTGGCTCGTCCGAGCTTGCCGGCGTGCTCAATGCCCCGCGCCAGTCGTTCGTCCCCCCGGCCAATTTTCGCGCAGAGCCGCCGCAGCGCCGCTACAGCGTGCGCATTCCGCTGCCCAAACCGAGCAAGGCGCCGCCGCTGCCCAGAATTGAAGGCCCCAAGGATGACAGCCGTCCGCTGGTGGTGATCGATGCCGGGCATGGCGGCCACGATCCGGGCGCGATCAGCCCGCATGACGGGACGCGCGAAAGCAAGGTCACATTGCAGGTCGCCCGCGCCATTCGCGACGAACTGCTCAAGACCGGCCGCGTGCGCGTGGCGCTGACGCGCGACAGCGACACCTTCCTGGTGCTGCAGGAACGCTATGGCATTGCGCGGCGTCTGGGGGCGGACCTTTTCATTTCGGTCCATGCCGATGCCGCCGCCTCGCAGACCGCGCGGGGCGCCACCATCTACACGCTGTCCGAAGTGGCTTCGGATCGCGAGGCCGCTCGGCTCGCCGCGCGCGAGAACAAGGCCGACATACTGAACGGCGTGAACCTCGCCGATGCGCCGTCGGACGTGTCGTCGATCCTGATCGACCTGACCCAGCGCGAGACGATGAACCTCTCTGCCGATTTCGCGCGGTTGCTGCGGCGTGAAGGCGAGGCGAAGATGAACTTTCGCACCGATTCCCACCGTTTCGCCTCGCTGATGGTGCTGAAGGCGCCCGATGTGCCGTCGGTGCTGCTCGAGACAGGCTATGTCAGCAACGAGGAAGACATCGCGCTGCTCAATTCCCCCAGCTATCGCAAGCGCATCGCGGAATCGGTGAGCCAGGCGGTAACCGTATTCTTCGCGCGCAAGCTGGCGTCGCGCTAGGAACTGTAAACTCCTCCCGCAGCTTGCTGGGGAGGATTGAATGTCTCCAATCCGCTCTGGCCCAATCCGCTCTGGCCTTGTTCAGGAATCCTGTGCTAGTCGCGCGGGCATGAGCGAGGGTGAAAGCGGCGGTTCCGCCTATAGCATGCGGCGTGACGGCGAGGGCGCGATGGTGGCCCTGCGCGATGCGTGGCAGAAGCGCTGGGTGCGCTGGGCGACCTATCTGCTGGGTTTGGCCTTGCTGGGCGTTTTCCTGATCTGGGTGATCTTCGCGCGCGATCTGCCCTCGGCCGATACGCTGGTCGACTACGAACCCGATCTGCCGACCATGGTGCGCGGCGTCGATGGCGAGATCGTCAACAGCTATGCGCGCGAGCGCCGCGTGCAGTTGCAGTACAAGGATTATCCGCTGCCGCTGATCCGCGCGTTTCTGTCTGCCGAGGACAAGAACTTTTTCTCGCACAATGGCCTTGATTATCCGGGCCTCGCGTCTGCCGTGTTCGATTATGTGACCAAGCTGGGATCGGGCCAGCGCGCGCGCGGCGGTTCCACGATCACCCAGCAGGTCGCGAAGAATCTGCTGCTGGGCGACGAATATTCGATCACCCGCAAGATTCGTGAGGCCATCCTCGCCTATCGCATCGAGGACGTGCTGACGAAGCAGGAAATTCTCGAGCTCTATCTCAACGAGATCTATCTCGGCCGTAACGCCTATGGCGTGCAGGCAGCAGCACGCGCCTATTTCGGCAAGGACGTGGCCGACCTCAAGCTGCACGAGGCGGCGTATCTGGCGATCCTGCCCAAGGCGCCGTCAAACTATCGTCCCGAAGTCCACATGGAACGCGCGCTCGAGCGCCGCAACTGGGCGCTGGGCGCGATGCAGTCGAACGGCTGGATCACGCGAGCGCAGATGCTTGCCGCGCAGGCCGAACCGCTTGGTACCATCCCGCGCACCGGCGACAATTTCGAGAAGGTCGGCGGCTATTTCGTCGAGGAAGTCCGCCGCCAGCTCGTCGAGAAATTCGGCGAGAAGCGCGAGGACGGCCCTAACAGCGTCTATGCTGGTGGCCTCTGGGTGCGCACCTCGCTCGACCCCGCTATGCAGCGGGCCACCACCGAGGCGTTGCGCGATGCACTGCTGCGCTATGATCGCGGCAGCGGCTGGAGCGGTCCGCTCAACACAATCGAGATGGACGATCAATGGGCCTCGCGCCTCGCATCGACCTATATCGATATCGATTACGAGAACTGGCGCGTCGCGGTGGTGATCGACAAGTCGGCCAGTGCAGCCGAAATCGGCTTTGCCAATGGCGACAAGGGCGTGCTGCCGCGCTCGACCGCGACGATGCCGCGCAAGCGCGTCGGCAGCACCGCGTTCGATTCGATGAAGCCCGGCGATATCATCGCGGTCGCGCCGATGGCGGGCGATACCTATGCGCTGCGCAACGTGCCCGAGATATCGGGCGGCATGGTGGTGCAGAACCCGCGCTCGGGCCGGGTCTATGCGATGCAGGGCGGGTTCGATTCGCAGATTAGTCCGTTCAACCGCGCCACCCAGGCCGATCGCCAACCGGGTTCGACGATCAAGCCTTTCGTCTACGCGACCGCGCTCGACAACGGGATGACCCCGGCGACGCAGATCGTCGATGGCACGTTCTGCGTCTATCAGTCGGCGAGCCTGGGCAACAAGTGCTTCCGCAATTTCGGCGGATCGGCGGGCGCGGGTCCGCAGACGATGCGCTGGGGCCTCGAACAGTCGCGCAACCTGATGACGGTGCGCGCCGCCAATGATGCGGGCATGACCAATGTGGTCAAGACGATCAAGGCGGTCGGCATCGGCGACTACAAACCCTATCTGTCGATCGCGCTGGGCGCGGGCGACACCACGGTGATGAAGATCACGAACGCCTATTCGATGCTGGTCAACCATGGCCGCGAGCTCAAGCCGACACTCATCGATTATGTGCAGGACCGTCGCGGCAAGGTGATCTTCCGCTCGGATCCGCGCGTGTGCGAACGCTGCAACATGCCCAAATGGGATGGCAAGCCGATGCCGCGCTTTGCCCAGCGCGGGCGGCAGATCCTCGATCCGATCACCAGCTATCAGGTCGTGCACATGCTCGAAGGCGTGATCACGCGCGGCACGGCGGTGACGCTGGCAGACCTCAAGCGGCCGATGTTCGGCAAGACCGGCACCACCAGCGGCCCGACCAATGTGTGGTTCGTCGGCGGCACGCCCGATGTCGTGGCCGGCGTCTATCTGGGCTTTGACCAGCCGCGCAGCATGGGTGGCTATGCCCAGGGCGGCAGGCTCGCCGCGCCGGTGTTCAAGCAGTTCGCCAAGGAAATCTTCCCCAGCCTGCCGGTCAGCGAGTTCCTCGCCCCGCCGGGCACGCGCATGGTGCGCATCGATCGCCGCTCTGGCCGCCGCGTCTATGGCGCCTGGCCGGGCAACGAGGCCAAGGCGGCGGTGATCTGGGAGGCGTTCAAGCCCGAAACCGAACCGCGCCGTTCGATCCGTCCGGAAGAAATGGCCGCAGCGGTCAAGGCAGTGCAGAAGCGCACTGGTCCAGCCGCGCGTGCGCGCAGCGACAGCGAGTTCCTGCAGCAGCAAGGCGGCATCTACTGACGCGCCGAGGGCGACGCATCGCGCAGGGCGTTTCACTCTACCGTTCGGGTTGAAAAATCGGGCTGGGAAGCGTAACGGGCATTGGACCATGCTCAGCCAGAAAGTCCGCTACACCATCCGTGCCTTGCAGCACCTCGCCGATCATTACGGCCAGGGGCTGGTGCATCTGGACGAGATCGCCTCTGCGCAGAACATTCCGCCGAAATTCCTGACCGTGATCCTGTCGGAAATGGCGCGGGCAGGGCTGGTGCATTCGCAGCGTGGCAAGGATGGCGGCTATGCGCTGGGCCTGGCGCCGGTCGATATCCGCTATGGCGATATCGTTCGCATCACCAGCGGATCGTTGGCGCTGGTGCCCTGCGCCAGCCGCTATGCCTATGAAAAGTGCAAGAACTGCCTGGCCGAGGATGAGTGCCGGCTGCGCGCGCTGATGCTCAAGGTGCGCGACGAGACGGCGGTGATCCTCGATCAGATCACGCTTGCCGATCCGATCGCACCGGTGGCTGCATTCGAAGGCGCCATGGTCGATTGATTCCAGGCGCTGGCCGGTTCAGGCGGCGAAAACCACCTGCCAGGCCGCGCCCTTGCGCAGTCCGGTCAATGCCTTGACCTCGCCGCCCAGCTGCGCGGCAAGCGATTGTACAATCCGGGTACCCAGGCCTTTGCCTGCCGTGATATCGACACCCTGCGGCACTCCGCGGCCATTGTCGCTGACGGTCAGTGCGAGCCGCTGAGGATCGAGCTGTTCGAGCTTGAGCGTGATCGTGCCGCCATCCTCGGCAAAGGCGTGCTTGAGGCTGTTGGTGACGAGTTCGGTGACGAGCAGCGACAAGGTGGTCAGCCGTGCGATGTCGAGCTTCACCGCAGGCATGTCGACCAGGCACACGATGTTGCGCGCGCCTGTCGCCTGCAGCAGGTCGGTGCAGATTTCCTGGAAATATTCGGCCACCGGCAGATCGACCGAGGCGGGATCGTAGAGCCGGCGGTGGATGCGCGACATCGTCTCGATCCGGCTCTGCGCCTCGTCGAGCGCCGAGCTGGCCGAGGCCGGATCGGTCGCCACCTTGCGCTTCTGCAGCTGCAGCAGCGCCGAGACGAAGGTCATGTTGTTGGCGACACGGTGCTGCAGTTCCTGAAACATGGTGCGCTGCTGGTCGTACAGCTCTTCGGTGACCTGCTTCTTGGCTTCCAGCCGATCGGCGGCGCGGTGCATGAAATGGATCAGCGCAATGTCGACCGTCACGATGAAAATGTAGAAGCCGATCGCGATCGTGCTCGCCCCGTCCATCACGAAGCTGTTGACCGGGGGGATGAAGAAATAGAGCGCCGCAAGGCCGCACAGCACGGCACACAGGACCCCTGGCCACAAGCCGGCCAGAAAGGTCGTTACGATCACGGCGGGGAAAAAGGTGAGATAGGGGAATCCAGGCGGGAGCGTGCCCTGCAGGTGGAAGCGGCTGAACAGTGCCAGAGCGAAAGTGCCGATCGAGAGGCCATAGCCCAATCGCCAGTCACGACGAAACAGCGTGCCTGCCTTTACGAACCGGTTCATCGTCACTCTCGTCAGCAGGATAGCGGATGCAAACGTCCGCGAAACGTCTTGTAAAAGCCAATTTTTGGCGGTGCAAGCCGATGACGTGGTCGATTTCGCCCAGAAATGGCGCGATTTTGCGCTCTGGCGCTTGCCCGAGGCGGTTGGTCGTCCGGCTTGGGGGAGCAAGAAAATCTATCTTGCCAACTGGAATGGTAGAGAATAGCCTTTTTGTTGCGGGCCATGCTGCATGCAGCCGGTCCGCACCAGATTTTCTCGAGGAGTGAACCGATGCCTCCTGCCAAGTCCGACACCGCCGCACTGCGTGCGCCGCTGCCGATCTCGACCATTTCCGATGCCATTTCCCGACTGCGCTATGGTGCCATCGTGCTGACCGTGCACAACGGCAAGCTGGTGCAGATGGACGTGACCGAGCGCCAGCGCTTCAGCTGAGCTTCCACGCCAAGCTATCCCTCTGACTGCCGGGACCGGGCTGACCGGACGGGCATTTTTCGAGCGTTTCTCCATGTTGCCCAACACGCTGCGTGCCGACCGGACATCCGGAAGCACTTCCAATTCCGGGGGTCTTTCCAAATGTCCATTTCCGTATCCGCGCGCGCATCGCTTGCGGCGCTGGCCTTCGCACTCGCCATCCCTTTCCAGGCGCAGGCAGCCGAAACCGATGGCGATGCCGTGCAGGCCGATTCCGTTGATCAGGCCGATGCCGCCGATGATCAGGGCGATAACGTGATCATCGTGACCGCGCGCCGCCGAGACGAGGATATCCAGGACGTGCCGATCGCGCTGTCCGTGATCGATGCGGCGCAGGTGGATTCGCAGGGCTTGTTCAACATCAACCGGTTGACGCAGATCCAGCCAGCGCTGCAATTCTATTCGACCAATCCGCGCAACACATTCATCAATATCCGCGGCATCGGTGCACCGTTCGGCCTCACCAATGACGGGTTCGAACAGGGCGTCGGCATTTATATCGACCAGGTCTATTACAACCGCATCGCCTCGGCGACGCTGGACTTTGTCGATGTCGAACAGGTCGAGGTGCTGCGCGGACCGCAGGGCACGCTGTACGGCAAGAACACCACCGCAGGGGCGATCAACATCCGGACGCGCGCGCCAAGCTTCACCTTCGAGGGTCGTGCGGAACTGAGCGTCGGCAATTACGATGTCAAGCAGGCCAAGGCGACGATTTCCGGTCCGATCTCGAACACTCTCGCGGCGCGGCTGAGCCTGTCCTCGACCGATCGGCGCGGCACTATACTCAACGTGAAGACCGGGCAGAACGTCAACAGCCTGGATAATCTGGGCATTCGCGGCGCGCTGCTGTGGCAGCCGAGCGACAGCTTCAAGGTCACCCTGTCGGGCGATTACAATATCCAGGATCCGATCTGCTGCGCGCAGATCTATGCCCGTGTCGGCACCACCCAGCGTGCGGCGAACAGGCAATATGCCGCGCTGATTGCGCGCTTCCCGGGCTATCGGGTGCCCAGCACCGATCCGTTCGATCGCGTCACGGATCTCGATGCCAATATCCGCGCGCGCAACGAACATGGCGGGGTGTCGGCGCTGGTGGAATGGGAGCTCGGCAAGTTCGCGCTGACCTCGGTCAGCGCCTATCGATACTGGGACTGGACCCCGGCCAATGACCGCGACTTTACCGGCCTGCCGATCTTCCTCAAGGTCAACAACCCGACCCAGCAGAAGCAATATACCCAGGAATTCCGCCTGAACTATGAGGCGGAGCGGCTGAACTTCGTGCTCGGTGCATTCGCCTTCTATCAGGAAATCCGCACCCAGGGCATTCAGGAACAGGGCCCGGCGGCGAGCGCCTGGCTGCTCAACCCGACCAGCGCGCTGTCGAACAACCCGGCGGTGCTCAACGGCGTGGTCGCGAACAACGACATCCGGCTCGACAACACCAGCCTCGCCGCCTTCGGAAAGCTGAACTGGAAGGTCACCGATCGGTTGACCGTCTCGCCCGGTATCCGCATCAATTACGACAAGAAGCAGGGCCAGTATGACTCGGTGGTGACCGGCAATGCCTCGAACGGCACGCGGCAGATCGTCAGCAATGTGCCGACCAGCCCGTTCTTCGACGATCCCTGGATTGCCGCGCAGCGCGGGGTTCAGGCCTCGCAGTTCTTCGAGGTCGATTTCAGCGACTGGAATCTCTCGTACGACCTCAATCTGGGCTACGAGATCAGCGATACCGTCAACGCCTATGCAACCTATGCGCGCTCGTTCAAGACCGGCGGCGTCAACCTCAACGGCGTGCCCGGCCGCGCGGACGGTTCGGCGGCGCTTGAGGTCGCGGTAATCAAGCCCGAAAAGGTCGACCATTTCGAGATCGGCCTGAAGACCAAGCTGTTCGATCGCAAGGCGACGCTCAATCTCGCCGCCTTCTGGACCGACATCCAGGATTTCCAGGCCAGCGTCATCAGCAATATCAGCGGCAGCAACGTGCTGCGCGGGTATCTCGCCAATGCCGACAAGGTGCGCAGCCGCGGGGTCGAGGCGGACTTCCGCGTCCAGCCTTCGGATCGCTTCACCGCCTATGTCAGCGGGGCGTTCACCGATGCCGAATTCGTGCGCTTCGTCGATGCGCCGTGCCCGCCGGAGCTGGCCGGCGGCACCACGGTGACGGGAACGCAGGTGCCGGGCCCGGCCGCAACGCCCGGCGCGCTCAGCCCGGCCAATTGCGATGTCTCGGGCCAGTGGCTGCCGGGCGTGTCCAAATGGGCCTTTTCCTGGGGTGCGGAGTACAATGTTCCGGCCACGGTGTTCGGCCTCGATGGCAATGCCTATGCGGGCTATGACGCGAACTTCCGCTCGAAATTCTCGTCAAACGCATCGCGGTCGATCTACACCGATATCGATGCCTATTCGCTGCACAATTTCCGCGCCGGATTCCGCACCGACAAGTTCGATTTCTTCGTGTGGACCCGCAATGCCTTTGACGAGGAATATTTCGAATCGCTCGCCGTTACCCCCGGCAATACCGGCCTCATTTCCGCTCAGATGCCCGATCCCCGCACCGCTGGCCTCACGGTCTCGGCGCGGTTTTGAGGGTGATTGAAACTTCCTCCAGCAGAAGGGACCGCACGTGCCGGACCTTGGAATACTGAACCCTGCCGATATCTGGCCCTATATCCTGGTCGGCGTTGCCGCGCAGATGGTCGATGGCGCCCTGGGCATGGCCTTTGGCGTCATCTCCAGCACGCTGCTGGTCTCGGTGCTCGGCGTGCCACCGGCGCAAGCCTCGGCAGGCGTGCATTTTGCCGAAGTGTTCACGACCGGTGCGTCGGGGCTCAGCCATGCCTGGCACCGCAATATCGATTGGGGGCTGTTTGCCAAGCTGGTGCTTCCGGGGGTCGGCGGCGGGATATTGGGCGCCTATGTGCTCGCCAATGTCGATGCGGGGGTCGCCCGGCCGCTGGTCATGGCCTATCTGACCGGCATCGGGCTGGTGCTGCTCTATCGCGCCTGGCGCTTTCCCACGCCAAAGTTCCATGATCCGCGCATCGTCGCGCCGCTGGGTGCGGCCGGGGGCTTTCTCGACGCTGCGGGTGGCGGCGGATGGGGACCGGTCGTCACCTCCAACCTGCTCATCCAGGGCGGCGAGCCGCGCAAGACCATCGGCACGGTCAGCGCGTCCGAATTCTTCCTCACCGTGTCGATCTCGGTCACCTTCATCCTCACCATGGGGTTCGAGGCCTTCACCACCGCGACGATCGGTCTGCTCATCGGAGGGGTAGTGGCCGCGCCATTTGGCGCGATCCTCGCCAAGAATGTGCGTCCGCGCCTTTTGCTGTTCATGGTCGGCACGGTGCTCACCATCACCAGCGTTTACAGCATCTGGAAGGCGCTCAGCTGACCGACCGGGCTCAGATCTCTTCGCGGACCTGTGCATAGGCCAGGGCCGCGAAGATCACCGTACCGCCGATGACATTGCCGACCAGCGCCGGGAGGATGCCGCCGAACACGGCCTCGATTGGACTGATTTCACCCTTGAGCATGACGATGAACAGCTCGGTCGATCCGGCGACGACATGCGAGAAGCCGCCCAGACCGATCATGTAGGTGACGATCGTGATCATCAGCACCTCGCCCGCGCTTTCGATCCGCGGCAGCATCCACACAAGCGAAGCGATCATGAACCCGGCCGGCATGCCCCAGAGCATATGGTCAAGCGGGGCGACCTCGGCATAATGGCGCGAAACGCTCAGCACGCCTGACATCTGGAGCGGCGGAATGATCCCGGCATGCACCATCAGGATGGCCGCTATCAGGCATCCGGTCATGTTGGCGGCAAACACGATACCCCAGAGCCGTGCTGTCCGGTTGAGCCGCGAAATCGACGGGTAGGCGAGCAGTGGCAGGATGGGGGTGACCGTATTCTCGGTGAACAGCTGCATCCTGCCCATGATCACGACGAGAAATCCCACCGAATAACCCAGGTTAGTGACCGCCGGTGCCCATGCAGTATCGGGGAGCAGGGCGGTCAGGATGCCCTTGCACAGGATCGACAGGCTGATGGCCAGCCCGGCCCCGACGCCCGACCACCACAGGGCGGAAAACGGGCGGGCAAGCTCGTGGCGGCCCGAGCGGCTGATCGCGCGATAGATCAGCGCGGTGGTGACGTCCGCCAAGTCCTCGAGCGCGGGCTCTGTCGTCTTGCGCCTGCTGTTTCGTGCCATGTGCCCCCCGTGTGAACGCGCGTATCGCTGTCCAACGCGCCAGGGGGAGCGATCGTTGCCTTCGGCCTAGAAGCTGACCTTGGGCGCTGCGCCGACCGTGGCGCGCTCGTCGCTGCCCAGTTCCCAAAATCCCTGCGGTTTGAAGCCCAGCGCGCCTGCGAACAGCACGGCAGGAAAGGATTCGATACCCGCATTATAGTCGGCGCTCGCGGCATTATACGCGCGGCGCGCGGCGGCGAGCTTGTCCTCGACATCGGCCAGTTCGTGCTGCAGCGTCTGGAAATTGGTATTGGCCTTGAGGTCGGGATAGGCCTCGGCCAGTGCGAACAGGTTCTTCAAGGCACCGCCCAGCGCCATTTCCGCGCCCTGCGCCTCGGCCGGGCCATGGGCGGCCAGCGCACGGCCGCGGGCCGCGATCACCGCTTCGAGCGCGCTTTTCTCGTGCGCGGCATAGCCCTGGACGGTGCTCACCAGATTGGGGATCAGGTCGTGCCGCTGGCGCAGCCCCGCATCGATATCGGCCCAGCCCTGGCGGCAATTGGCGCGGAGCGACACCAGCCGGTTGTAGATCAGGACCACCGCCAGCAGGACGATGACTACGATGCCGAGTATGATCCATTCCATAGACAGTCCCCCGATATACGGCCTAGCATTACCATGGCGCTAGAGGCGGGGGAATGCCGGTGATCACAATAGCCGATGTCGATACGCTGCTGGCGGGCGAACTTGGCCAGTGGCTGCAGGCCCAGACGAGCGCACGCGAGGAGGCCAAGCGCAAGGCAGCAAAGCGCATGGTGGGCGGCCTTGTCCTGGGGGCGCCGTTCCTGCTGGGCTTTTTCTGGGACGGTGGCTGGGGGCAAGCCGTCGGTTTCGTCGGCCTTGCCATCATCGCCATCGGCTTCACCATGGGGGGCATCATCCGCCAGAACATGGTGAGCAGTCTGAAGCGCGAGATCAACAGCGCGCTCGCGCGCAGCCTCGGCGTCGAATACAGCCCCGAAGCCGCCTTCGGAGACGAGTTCAACCTCGCTTATGCCTATGATCTGCTCCCGGGCTATACCCGCAAGACCTGCGAGGATTGCTGGCAGGGCGAGATCGGCGGCACGCCTTTTCACCTGTACGAGGCGCATCTGATCGAGCGGCGCGGGTCGGGAAAGAATCGGCGCGACGTCACGGTGTTCCGCGGGGTCATTCTCAAGATACGCTTCGCGCGGCAATTCCATGGCGTGACCCTGGTGGAGCGCCAGCGCATGCGGCTGACCTGGTTCGGCGACAGCCAGACCAAGAACGGCATGAAGCTCGACCGGGTGAAGATGGTCGACCCCCGGTTCGAGGACACGTTCGACGTCTATGGCAGCGATCCCGTGGAGGCGCGGTATCTTGTCCACCCCGCTTATTGCGAGCGGCTGGTCGCGCTGGAGGACAAGTTCGAGGGCAAGGGCCTGAAGGCCCTGTTCCACAAGGGCGATGTCGTGGTGACCGTGAAAAGCGAGGATCTGTTCGAGAGCGCTTCGCTCAATCCTGATCGCGACCGCGAATTGCTCGGACGGACGATCGAACAGTTTCGCGCATTGGCCGAGATGATCATGAGCTTGAATGAACGGCGAAGGGAAGGGGCTTCAACGTGAGGCATTCGTCACCCCCGCGAAGGCGGGGGGCCGCTATTTCGAATGAGCGTAGAACAACAGCGGGATTCCCGCTTTCGCGGCAATGACGTAGCAATAGCGGACGCCTAAAGCCCCATGATCGCAGCGGCGATCCAGCGCTCCTCGGAGCGCAATATGCCCCAGGCGCGGGCGGCGGCGCGGCTGTCCATCACCTCGACGCCGATACCGCGCTCTTCCATGGCCCGGATGAAGGCGCGGGGAGGGTGGGTCATGGCGCCACCTGTGCCGAGCAGCATGAACTCGGGCGGCGGGTCGAGCGCCAGCACCTGGCCCATCGCGCTGACATCCAGCGCCTCGACCGCCGGTGCGTCCCAGGGCATGGCCGAAACCGGCGTCAACACCAGCGCGCCGTCGACCCGGCGCTGGCCCAGATTGTCGCCGTCTAGCTTGAAGCCGCGCGCGGTAAAGCCGGTAATCACCGGGCCGGACGCGCGCGGATCCTGCGTGAACTCAGCCATGGATGACGCGACCAGCGAATCCGGCGATCACAGGCCTTCCTTGAGCTTGGCCTCGGCCTTGTCCGCCTCTGTCTGCTGCGGCACGAAGCTGTGCGGGCCGACGCCGAGCCAGACCAGGATGGGGTTGGCCATGTAGATCGACGAATAGCAGCCGACGAACAGACCCAGCGTCATCGCGGCCGTGAAGCCGAAGATCACGCCCGGGCCGATGAGCAGCAGCGCCAGCAGCGCGATCAGCATCGTCAGCGAGGTCATCACCGTGCGCGACAGCGTCTCGTTGGTCGACAGGTCGAGCAGCGAGATCATGTCCATCTTGCGATATTTGCGCAGGTTCTCACGCACGCGGTCGAACACCACGATGGTATCGTTCAGCGAATAGCCGATGATCGTCAGCAGCGCGGCGATGATGTTGAGGTTGAACTCGAGCTGGGTGAGCGCGAAGAAACCGAAGGTGATCGCCACGTCATGGAACAGCGCGAACAGCGCCGCGACCCCGAACTGCCATTCGAACCGGAACCAGATGTACACCGCGATCGCGATCATCGCGAAGACCAGCGAATAGACGCCGGTGGTCAGCAACTCTTCCGACACCTTGCCCGAGACCGAATCCACCCCGTCGATTCGCGCGCCCTGCGCCGCATATTCCTTGGTGATCATCGTGGTTACGCGCTTGGTGACGGCGTTGACCTCATCCGGATTATCGCCGTCCAGCCGCATGCGGACCGAGACCTGGTTGGGCTGGCCGAAGCGCTGGATGGTCGATTCGCCGAGGTTCAATGCCTCGATATCCTCGCGCAACTCGGCCACCGGGGCTTCGGCCACCTTGTCGAACGTCACCTGGATCATCTGGCCGCCGACGAAATCGACGCCGAGGTTGAGGCCTCGCACGCCGACCAGCACGAGCGATGCAACGATCGAAAGCAGGCTGATCGTCATCGCCAGCTTGCGCCAGCGCAGGAAGCGGAAATTGGTGTTGTCGGGGACAAGCTTGAGGAGCTTCATGGTTTCAAGCCTTCCTTAAATGTGCAGTTCGCGCGGACGTTCGCGCTTGAGCCACAGGGCGACGAACATGCGCGTCACATAGACCGCGGTCCAGACCGAGGTGACGATGCCGATCATCAGCACCACGGCAAAGCCGCGCACCGGGCCCGAGCCGAACAGGAACAGCAGCACGGCCGCAATGACGTTGGTGATATTGGCATCATAAATCGCGCGCGAGGCTTCGGTATAGCCGACCTCGATCGCCTGGATGATCCGCCTGCCGTTCTTGCGTTCCTCGCGAATGCGTTCGTTGATCAGCACGTTGGCGTCCACCGCCGCGCCGATGGTGAGCACGAAGCCGGCAATGCCCGGCAGCGTCAGCGTGGCGTTCATCAGCGCCATGATGCCCAGGATCAGCAGGATGTTGAGCACCAGTGCGATATCGGCATAGACCCCGAACCGGCCATAGGTGAGCACCATGAACACCAGCACCGCCAGCGTGCCGAGGCCGCCTGCGATTAGACCGAGCTGAATCGATTCCGTACCCAGATCAGGCCCGACCGAACGTTCCTCGACCACCTTGAGCTCCACCGGCAGGGCGCCGGAGCGCAGCGCGATCGCGAGCTGGTTGGCGCTTTCAGTGGTGAAGCTGCCCGAAATCTGCGCCGATCCGCCCAGGATGGGCTCGTTGATATTGGGTGCGGAGAGCACTTCGCCATCGAGGATGATCGCGAACGGCTTGTTGACATTCTCCTGGGTCAGCCGCGCGAAACGCGCGCCGCCATCACGGTCGAAGGTGATCGACACGACAGGCTCGTTGGTTTGCGGGTCGAAGCTCGCCTGCGCATTGGTCAGCTTGTCGCCGCGAATGCCGCCCAGACGCCGTACCGCGATCGGGGTGCCGCCTGCAGGGTTGGTCGGATAGGGAATGATCTCGCTGCCCACCGGCGCGCGGCCGGCGGCGATATCCTCGGGGCTGGCGGCCTGGTCGACCAGCTTGAACTCGAGCTCGGCGGTCTTGCCCAGCAGATCCTTCAGCGCCTGCGGATCGTCAAGGCCGGGCACCTGCACCACGATACGGTTGTCGCCCTGGCGGATGATCGTCGGCTCGCGCGTGCCCATTTCGTCGATGCGCTTGCGCACGACTTCGGTCGCGGTTTCCATTGCCTGGTCGAGCGCCTGGGTCAGGCCCGCCTCGGTGGGGGTGAGCACGATGCGGCTGGTATCGCGCACCTCGATGTCCCAGTCGCGCTGCCCAGTCAGGCCCGCGCCGCTGGTCAGCGGCAGGATAAGCTCGCGCGCGGCATCGACTTGGCTGACGTCGCGCACCAGGAAGGAGAGCTTGCCGCCCTCGCGCGAGATATCGCCGATGCCGATCCGCGGCTTGGCGCTGCGCATCGCGGCGCGCACGGTCTCTTCCATGTTCTGCAGGCGTTGCGCGGCGACGTCCTTCGGGTCGCCCTCCAGCAGGATATGGCTGCCTCCCTGAAGGTCGAGCCCCAGGTTGATCTTTTCCTGCGGCAGGAACGAGGGATAATATTTGGCCGCGCCCGCAGGCAGCAGGCTGGGGATCGCCATCAGCACGCCCAGGGCGAGGATCAGGCTGATCGAGATCGTTTTCCAGCGCGGAAAATCTAGCATTCGTGTTGCTTCCTTGGCAGTGCTGGCTCGGACGCGGCGGTGTGCCTGGTCCGCTCAGCGCGGGCCGGATGTGCGCGCCATATATTCATGCGCGCAACAGGCGGCAAGGCGGCAGGTCGTTCCCGCTCGCCGCTCAATCGTTGGCGGGCGCGCCGCCCGGCTGGATGACGTCGCTCAAGGTCGCCTTGACCGCGCGCACCTTGGCGCCACCCAGATCGATCTCGACATAGGCGTCGTCGACCTTGGTCACCTTGCCGACCAGACCGCCGCCGGTGATGACCTGATCGCCGCGCTTGACCGCATCGATCTTGGCCTTGTGCGCCTTCATCTGGCGCTGCTGTGGGCGGATGATCAGAAAATAGAAGATCGCCAGCAACGGCACGAACATCAAAAGCTGGGTCCAGGCCGGTGCGGCGCCAGGGGCAGCGGCGGCCAGTGCGAGCAGGAGTGTCGAGTCCATGGGCGTGATATCCGAATGTCTGAAAGGAAAAGGGGAGCGATTGGCCGATAAACAGCCGGTCGCAGCGATGCGCGCGCCTATCATCATCGGCCGCGCAAGGCAATTGGCGATCACCTTGCGCCAACTTGTGCATCACGGGGTTGCCAAGCGCGCCGCATCGCCATATAGGCGCGCTTCGCTTTTGCCGCAGGCGCGGTGAAAGCCCGGTCGGGACGTAGCGCAGCCTGGTAGCGCATCACACTGGGGGTGTGGGGGTCGGAGGTTCGAATCCTCTCGTCCCGACCAATTCATCGCCGCAACATTGGTGCGGACGACTTACCCGAACATCTCCGTCTCGATCGTCCGCTGCATCGCCTCGCTGTAGCGCGGGCCGCTGACGGTGTGTTCGTTGATCAGTTCGTCGATGCGGGCTGCGGCGTCAGCCGGGATGATCCAATCCTTGCGCGCGAAATTTTCTTCCATGTGCGCGATCGAGGCAGTGCCGGGGATGGCGACGATATGGTCGCCGCGCGAGAGCACCCAGGCGAGGGATAACTGCGCCGGTGTCACCTCCAGCTCGGCGGCGATCGCGTTGAACGCTTCCGCCAGCGCGCGGTTCTTCGGCCAGTTCTCGGCATTGAAGCGCGGCATTCCGCGGCGTAGGTCCTTGTCGGTCAGCGCGTCGGCATCCTGCACGCCATTGGCCAGCACGCCGCGCGCGACCGGCGAGAAGGCGACGAATGTCGTGCCAAGCTCTGCGCATGCATCAAGCACGGCGATTTCCGGCTCGCGCGTCCATGGCGAATATTCGGTCTGCATCGCCGCGATCGGGTGCTCCTTCGTCGCACGACGCAGCGTTTCGGCCGACATCTCGGACAGGCCGATGCTTCCGATCTTGCCCTCCTTGATCAGGTCGGCCATCGCGCCGACCGATTCCTCGATCGGCACGTCGCGGTCGCGGCGGTGCATGTAATAGAGGTCGACATGGTCGGTCTGCAGGCGGGTGAGCGATTCATCGATACAGCGCCGGATCGTCTCGGGACGGCAGTTGATGCCGCGCTTCTCGCCTTCGATGACGATTCCCATCTTGGTTGCCAGGAAGAATTCCTGCCGCCGCCCTTTCAGCGCCTCGCCGATCAGCGTCTCGTTATGCCCCAGGCCATAGATATTGGCAGTGTCGAGATGGTCATAGCCCAGGTCCAGCGCGCGATGGAGCAGCGCGGTGGCGGTCTCGCGCGCAGGCAGATTGCCATAGCCCCAGCTCAGCGACATGCAACCCAGGCCGATCGCCTGGACGGGGCGGTTGTTGATCGTGCGTGTGGTCACTGGTGGTTCCTGCGGAGTGAGGGGGGAAGAGCGTTCGTGCCGATTGCGCTCGCACACCCGGCAAGCTCAGGTCAAGACGCTGATTCGGGCGTCGGGGCATCGGCGAGTGGCGCTGATGCCCGTCTGTCCCAACCGGGTGCTGCTCGCGCGCTTCAACTCAACGCACGGCGTGCTGACGTTCCTTGGCTTGGAAAGCCAAGGGGGCAAGTAAGTAACGGAAAAATAGGGGTGTTCGTTCATCGTCTTGCCACCTGGGGTCATGGTCCCAGCGCGCATGAAGGGGCTGCACTGGACATTCGTCAGGCTGTGTTTTTCGGAACAAAAGACACCTTGGCTGTCAGTATTTTATCCTCTTTTCGCCCCCTCACAAACCGGCTATATGCACGGTTCCCAAGGGTGCGGGGGAAAGGGGTCGGGCCGATGCGGCGTGTCCTTCCTGCGCCAGTGCAAGAAATAAATCTTGCCAGAGTCCCTAGGGTGTCGATACAACGCGGGCTCTTGTTTCCGCAACGAAGGGGAAAAGTACCATGAAGTCCATTCTCAAGCTGAGCCCGGTCTTCGCCGTCGCTGGCGTTCTGGCTCTCGCCGCTTGCTCGCCGGAAAAGGCTGAAGAAGCTCCCGCCGAAGAAGCCACCACCGAAGCTCCGGCTGAAGAAGCCGCTCCGGCTGCTGACGCCGGCATGGAAGCTGGCATGGAAGCCGGTGCTGAAGCTGGCGCCGAAGCCGGTGCCGCTGCTGGCGCCGAAGCTGGTGCAGAAGCTGCTCCGGCCGCTGACGCTGCTGCTCCGGCCGCTCCGGCTGAAGAAAAGAAGTAAGCTTCACGCTTGCTTCGCCCGAAAGGGCCAAGCCTTAAAGACGCCCGGTAGCCTCGTGCTGCCGGGCGTTTTTGCGTCTGCGGTGACAGCGCGCTTCGGACGGGGTCCGCCTGTCGTCATGTTTTCTTCACCTATGTTTACGCTCGATTAGGCTCTGTGCGCTATATCGCCGGGCGGTTGCACTCCTGCCGTTTTCCCCCGGGCGGCACCGAGCCAAGAACGAGGGTTGCTGGAGGCCGTTATGGCAGCGTTGACAGGCAGGCAGGGCCAGCCAGGCGAGCAGGCGGCGGAACGTCGCTTCGCCATTCGCATCAACGTCAATATCGAGGCCGATCTGGTGGATCAGGGCCGCAGACACTGCACTGTTGCGCTGACCAACCTCTCGATCACCGGATGCCGTTTCGAAAGCGACCTCCCGCTGCGCATGCATGCACCGGTGACGCTCACGATCGATGGTGTGGCCCCGATCGAGGGTGAGATTGTCTGGGCGGAAGGCAAGCTGATGGGGTGCCATTTTGCCGAGGCGCTGAGCCCGACCATCTGCAACCGCATCATCCGCACCCTGCGCGAGCGTCAGGAGCGCCGCTGAAACGACAGCAGCCGTGAAAAATGCCGGTGCAACTCATCGGCATTGCGGTTCCACGTAAAATTGGCGACGGCGCTGCGCACGCGTTCGCGGTCGGGTGCCAGCGCCAGCAGCTCGCCGATCGCGGTGGCCAGCGCCTCGGGCGTCGGCTGCACGATCCGGCCTGCGACAGGGTCGGTCAGCAGCTCGCCCGCACCGCCTGCATCGCTGATGACGATCGGCGTACCGCAGGCGAGCGCCTCGACCCAGGCATTGGCCAGCCCCTCGGACTTTGACGGCAGGACCATGATGTCGGCTGCGGCCAGCCAGCGGGGCAAGTCGTCATGCGGCAGCGCACCTGCAAAGATCACGCGCGCCTCCACACCCAGCTTTTGCGCCAGGGCGCGATAGCTGCTCTCCTGCTCGCCGGCACCCGCCAGCACCAGCGTGGCATCGGGCAAGTCGGGCAGCGCCTCGATCACCAGATCCTGTCGCTTGCGCGCGATCAGCGCACCCACCGTGATCAGCATCGGGCCTGCTATCCCGAGCTCGGCGCGCAGCCCGTCATCGGCGCGGGGCGCAAAGCGCCGTTGGTCGCAGCCGGTATAATGGACAGTGATCTTCTCCTCGGCCATGCCGAGCGCGACCATGTCGCTCTTCATCGCCGCCGACACCGCAAGCAGCCCGGCCGCATCCAGCCCGGCGCGCAGCACCTGCTCGCGCGTCTTCGGGTCGCTGCCCCAATGGTGGATATCCGCACCGCGCGCCTTGACCGAATAGGGGATGCCCAGCCGCTGCGAGAGCTCGCGCGCTGCGGGGCCGTCGGGATAGAAGAATTCGGCGTCGATCAGATCGAACGGCCTGGCGCGGTGCAGCCTCTCGATCAGCGGCCAGATAGCGCGGACCATCAGCTTCGGCTGAAGATGGTTGCCAAGGCCGGGCAGGTGCGGGAACTGGGGGCGATACACGTCCAACCCGCGCCAGGTTTCACGAAACGGCAGCTTTGCCAAGGTGCGATAGCGCGGATGGCGGGAAAGCGGCCAGGGGGGGAGGGCTTGCGGGCTGATCACCGTGATTTCGACATCGTCGCGCGCTGCCAGCGTTGCGGTCTGGCGCTCGACGAAGATGCCGAAATTGGGGCGCGCTGCATTGGGAAACAGCGTGGCGAGGGTGAGGATGCGCATCACCGCGCCAGCCTTACAGCGCGCGGATTAACGTTTCTGCCACAGCCAGCCAAGGTGGATCGTTGACCACCTGCTGGCGCGAGCCTGGGCCGGGGGGGAGGATCTGCATTCGACCGCCCTCGCGCGCGATCAGCCTGCCGAAGACAAAGCGTCCCGCCGGACGCGGCACCAGCACGTCGCGGTTGAGCGCGCTGGCAAGATCGGCCTGCTCGACCCGGCGCAGCCAGACAATGTCGCCGCTGCGATAATCGCCGATGCTGCCGATAACGCGCAACGCGACGAGATTTTCGGCCGGTACGGGCGGCAGCGCCCGTTCGCTGCGCGTCGGTGCGCGCGCGCCTTCGGCAGAGAGAAGGGCGGCCAGCGGCAGATCGGCAGCCGCCGTGCTGCTTACCAGCGCGCTCGATTCCACTTCGAGCGCGGCAGCGATCCGGTTCAACCAGTCGAGCGACAAGGTGCGCGTGCCCGTTTCCAACCGCCCGATGGTCTGCGCGGTAGTCGGCGGGTCGCAGCGCTGGGCGACCTCTTCGAGCGTCAGGTTGCGGGCGCGGCGCACATCGCGGATACGGTTGATCATGAGCGGTATCCTAACCTATATGGATAATCTTCTTTCCTACAATCCAACCTCTGTGGCAAGTCCTTCATCCATCACGAACCATCAGGGGTGTTGAAAATGGCGCAGAGGCAAGCATCGCATGGCGTGCGGGCAGAGGCGGGCAGGCTGCTCGCGGAAAAGGTGATCGAGGGCGAGATGGTCGGGCGCCGGGTCGATGGCGCGCGGCGGCCGGCGCGTTCGGTCACGGTCAACCTTGCCGAATCGCCGCTCGGCTGGCTGCTCGCGCGAGGGCTCATCGGCGAGCGGCAATTCGATGCGGGCGAGAAGCTGCGCAGCGACTGGGAGCGCGCGAACCTGTCGCCCTCGCTCACTATGCGCTGGGATGCCGCTCCGCGCTCAGGCGCACGGCGGGGCAGCGACGATCATCTCGAGCCGACCGAGCGCCAGACGGCCGCACGCCAGCGTTTCGATGCGGCGATGACGGCACTGGGGCGGGACCTCAACGATATTGCTTGGCGGGTGATCTGTTCGGGCGAGGCGATGCCGGTCGCGGAAAAGGCCCTCGGCTGGCCGGTGCGCTCGGGCAGGCTGGTGCTGCGGCTGGCGCTCGACCGGCTCGCCGATTTCTACCGGCTGCCGGGGTAAGGTGGGCGGAATAAATCGCCAGATTTCAGCCGCATGTTGTTTAGAATCGTCATTCCCGCGAACGCGGGAATCCCGCTTCTGGCTCTACCATGCTGAAGAAGCGGGGCTTCCGCTTTCGCGGGGGTGACGGCGTTTCAGCACTGAGTTCAGCTCACCGGCTTGCGTGGCGGCTTGGCGAGCGTGCTCAGCACGCCGCGAAAGGTGCGCACTTCATTGCTGTTCCATTGCGGCTTGGTGATGAGGTTGCGCAGCGTCCTGCGGCTGGTGGCGGCGCGGCTCTCGGGGAAGAAATAGTTCTTCTCCTCCAGCATGCCGCACAGCTGATCGAACATGCCGTCCAGTTCTTCCATCGGCGCGGGCGGATCGAGATCGACCTGAGGCGGAGAGGCGAGGCCCTGTCCGCCGGTCTTCGACCATTCATAGGCGACGAGGATCACCGCCTGGGCGAGGTTCAACGATCCGAATTCGGGATTGATCGGCACGGTCAGGATGTCGTGCGCAATCGCCACGTCATCGGTCTCCAGCCCCGAACGTTCGGGGCCGAACAGGATGGCGCTGCGGCCCGGCGCGGCCACCATCGCCCGAGCGGCGACCTCCGGGGTAACGACGGGCTTGGTAACGCCGCGCTTGCGCACCGTGGTGGCATAGACATGGTGGCAATCAGCGACGGCCTCTGCGACGCTCTCGAACACCTGAGCGCGTTCCAGCACCACATCCGCGCCCGAGGCTGCGGGGCCGGCGGATGGATTGGGCCAGCCATCGCGCGGTGCGACCAGGCGCATGTCGGTCAGCCCGAAATTGAGCATTGCCCGCGCCGCCTTGCCGATATTCTCGCCAAGCTGCGGACGGACCAGGATGAACACCGGCGGTGGAACCATTGTCTCAGGCACCGCCGACATCCTTCACCGTGCTGGCGAATTCCTCGAAATCCTTCGCCTCGCTGAAATCGCGATAGACCGAAGCGAAGCGGATATAGGCGACCGAATCGAGCATGCGCAGGCCATCCATCACCATCCCGCCGATCTCGCGCGAATGGACCTCGTTCTCGCCCGAGGTTTCGATCTGGCGCTGGATGCCGGAGACGAGCTGGTCGATCCGCTCCTGATCGATCCCGCGCTTGCGGCAGGCGACCGCGACCGATTTCTCGATCTTGGCACGGTTGAACGGCTCGCGGCGGTTCTCGCTCTTCACCACCATGATATCGCGCAGCTGGATGCGTTCGAACGTGGTGAAGCGCGCGCCGCAGCTTTCGCACTGGCGACGCCTGCGGATGGCCGCCCCGTCTTCGGTGGGGCGGCTATCCTTGACCTGGCTGTTTTCGTGCGCGCAAAACGGGCATCTCATCGGTGAGCGCCAGCTTTCAGGGGCGCAGGCGCTTGTAGAGCATGAAGCCCGCGCCCGCGAGCAGGCCGACCGGCCAGCTGATGACGGGCAGGACAGCCCCGGCGACCGCGCCGATCGCGCCTGCGGTCAGCACCGGCTTGGTCGAAGGGTGCGCCATGCCCTGCTTGGCCATGCCCACGATTTCCTCGCGGGCGTCGGAAATCAGATCGCCCGAATTGTTCGGATCGTCAGGGTTCTGCATGGCTCAAAGCTCCGGATAGATCGGGAAGCGGTCGCACAGCGCCTCGACGCGCAGGCGGACGGCGGCCTCGACTTCGGGGTCGCCATGCTCACCCTTGGCGCGAAGGCCATCGAGCACGTCGGCGATCATGTCGCCGATCTCGCGGAATTCGGCGACGCCGAAGCCGCGCGTGGTGCCGGCCGGCGAACCGACGCGGATGCCGCTGGTCTTGGTCGGCGGCAGCGGGTCGAACGGGATGCCGTTCTTGTTGCAGGTGATGCCGGCGCGCTCGAGCGCCTCGTCGGCATCCTTGCCGGTAACGCCCAGCGGGCGCAGATCGATCAGCGCCAGATGCGTGTCGGTGCCGCCGGCGACCAGATCCGCACCGCGCTCCTTGAGGCGGCTGGCCAGCGCCTTGGCATTGTCGATCACGGCGCGCGAATAGCTCTTGAATTCAGGCGTCAGCGCCTCACCGAACGCGACTGCCTTTGCGGCAATCACGTGCATCAGCGGGCCGCCCTGCATGCCGGGGAACACGGCGGAGTTGAACTTCTTCGCCAGCGCCTCGTCATCGGTCAGGATCATGCCGCCGCGCGGGCCGCGCAGCGTCTTGTGCGTGGTCGTGGTGGCGACATGCGCGTGCGGGAACGGCGAGGGGTGGACGCCGGCGGCGACCAGGCCTGCGAAATGCGCCATGTCGACATGCAGATACGCGCCGACCTCATCCGCGATCTCGCGGAACTTGGCGAAATCGATATGGCGCGGATAGGCCGAGCCGCCGGCGAAGATCAGCTTGGGCTTGTGCTCGAGCGCGAGACGGCGGACTTCGTCATAGTCGATCAGATGCGTATCGGGGGTCACGCCGTACTGGACGGCGTTGAACCACTTGCCCGACATCGCGGCGCGCGCGCCATGCGTCAGGTGGCCGCCCGCATCGAGCGACATGCCGAGGATCGTTTCGCCCGGCTTGACCAGCGCGAGCAGAACTGCACCATTCGCCTGCGCGCCCGAATGCGGCTGCACATTGGCGAAACCGACGCCGAACAGCTTGCAGGCGCGCTCGATCGCCAGCGCTTCGACCTCGTCCGAAGGGGCGCAGCCTTGATAATAGCGCTTGCCGGGATAGCCTTCGGCATATTTGTTGGTGAAGACCGAACCCTGCGCCTCGAGCACCGCTTTCGACACGATGTTTTCCGAAGCGATCAGCTCGATCTGCTTCTTTTCGCGGCGGACTTCCTTGGCGATCGCGGCCGCGACGGCGGGATCGGTCACCGCCAGACCTTCGCTGAAAAAGCCGGAAGAGCGGATTTCATTGATCGCGGTATTGGTCGACATGTCAGGCTCCATCGGGGCGAGTGAACGGGGTTGTATCAGGCGGGGGTCAGCTTGGCCACGCGGCGTTCGTGGCGACCGCCCTCGAACGGGGTGGCGAGAAAGGCGGCGAGGCAATCCTTGGCGGCATCGATGCCGATGAGCCGCGCGCCCATGGCGATGACATTGGCGTTGTTGTGCTGGCGTGAAAGGCGCGCGGAGAGACTGTCCGAGACGAGCGCGCAACGGCAGGCCGGGTTGCGGTTGACCGCGATCGAGATGCCGATGCCCGATCCGCACAAGGCGACGCCGAATTCTGCCGCGCCGCTGGCGACATGCGCGGCGAGCTTGAAGCCGTAATCGGGATAATCGACGCTGTCGGTGCTGTCCGGGCCCAGATCGGTCACGACGTGGCCCTGCTCGCGCAGCCATGCGGCGAGTTCCGCCTTGAGCGCGACGGCGGCATGGTCCGATGCCAGGGCGATCTTGACGGGCGTAGCGGTCATCGGGCGGTGCGATCCAGTTGAAGCCAGGGTGCGGGCCGAATCCCGCCTCGCGCGCTATCTAGGCGAGCGAGGCGTCCGATGCCACCAGTGATTGTGGATCGGTGGCAGTTTTGTGACTCGAGGCATTGCGATCACGAGACGCCTCTCCCTGGATGGGAGAGGCAGCGAGACTTGGCGACGAAGGAGCCTGGTCGCAGCGGTGAGGGTGATCGTCGGGCTGGGTGAGGCATCGCTAGCCAGGCTCAATCCGGCACCATCACCCCCACCCAACCCTCCCCCATCGAGGGGGAGGGGTTTTACGCGGGGCTCAAAACAGCCCTGGCACTTCGCGCTGCGCCGGGCTGGGCGCATCCGGCACCAGCAGTTCTCGGTCGCTGGCGATCAGGCCGCGCTGCGACTGGCCGGCGATGTTGCCCGATGGGCCGCTGAGCGCAATCGCGGTGCAGCTGCGCCCGGCGAGGAAATCGAGCGCGCCGCGGATCGAGGCTTCCTGCGGATCGCCGAGCGGCCGGGTGAGGTCGTCGGGTGCCTGGCAGGTGACGTCGAGCGTGCTGGCCAGGCCGTTAAAATATTCGCCCTGGTTGCGGCTGTTGACCGAGCTGAACGCGACGACGCGGACCCGGTCGTCGCACGCGCTGCGGTCGAGCGCGATCTGGCCTACCGGCTTGCCGAAGGTGTTCGCGCCGATCAGCGCCAGGTTGCGGCCGAGATAGGGGGCCATTGAGTTGATCACCAGTTCGCTGGCAGAGGCGGTGGCGCCGGTGCCGATGAACGCGATCTTGACCGGGCTCACCGATTCCGCGCGCGGCGCAAACAGGCGGTTTTCATTGCGCGAAGATTTCGAGGCGCGGAAGCGCACGCCCGAAAAGAGATCGTTGCTGCTGCGGTTGCCGCCGAGCAGATCGCCCATCAATTCTGCGGTCGAAACCAGCCCGCCGCCATTATAACGGAAATCGATGATGAATTCGGTAATGCCGGCTGCACGGAAGCTGGCAAAGGCCTCGCGCAGCGGCGTATCGGCGGACGAGATGAAGGTGCGCAAATTGATATAGCCGATCTGGCGGTTGCCGTCCTGGATGATCCGCGAACCATAGCGGCCGGAGACGGCGGGCAGATCGAACACCGCCTTGGTCACGCTGACCTCGCGCGATGCGCTTCCGCGCGTAACCCTGAGCACGCGGGTGAGCCCCGCCGTGTTCGGCCCCAGCGCATTGGTGATTCCGGCAGAACCTTCTGCCGCGATGATGTCGCTGACGCTCCTCAGGCTCGCGCTGCTGGTGCCGATTGCGGTGATCTCGTCGCCGCGGTCGACTCCGGCGGCGAGGCCCGGCGCGCCTTCGAACGCCTCGCTGACGAACACCCGGCGCGCCGGTGCATCGATCGACAGCCGTATGCCGATTCCGGCGCTCTCGCCGCTCGCGAGGAACGCATTTTCTTCGGCAATCGAGGTGATGAAGGTGAAGAACCTGTCCTTGCCCTGCTGCCGCGCGGTCGCGGTGAGTGCGTCGATATAGCCCTGCACCGTGGTGAAGCTGGCCGGATTGGTGCTGGTCACCAGCAGTTCGGGGAAGAGATACCATTCGTCGAGCACGTCGCGGGCGAAGGCCTGGCGGTTGGCGAGCGAGCAGGTGGGGCTGGGCGTCGGGCCGGGCGTGGGCGCTGGTGCGCTCGCGACCGGGGCTGGCGTGGGCGTGGACGATCCCCCGCCTCCGCCACAACCGGTCAGGAGCAGAGCGGAACTGGCCAGCAGGCCGATCAAATGGCGCATGGAGCGAAGAATCCGAAGCGAGAACGATGGGCCGCAATCTAGGCAGACAGCGACGATCAGGCGACAGGTTTTTGCAGCGATCGCATCTGCAACGCCGCATTTTCGGTGCGGATGCGGATGAACAATATGCCTGCGTTGAGCAAGGTCCAGAGGATCGCAATCGGCAGATGCCCGAAGATCAGCGGAATGGTGAGGATTTCCAGTGTCACCACGACATAATTGGGATGGCGCACGAAGCGAAATGGGCCGCCGATGATGCGCGGAAAATCGGGTGCGGAGATGATCCGCGTCGTCCAGTACGGCCCGAGCGTCGCCAGCACCCACAGGCGCGCGGCCTGGAGCAGTGCGAAGGCGATCAGCAGCGGCCAGAGCATCGGCGCATACGGTGCCGTCGAAAACCACAGCGCGCCGAGGAAGCTCGCATGGATGGCGACCATCGCCGGGTAATGCCCGCGCCCATGCTCCACCGCACCGCGCGCCAGCAGGGCCCTGGTGTTCTTCTGCGCGTATACCAGTTCGAGCAATCGCTGCGCGGTGAGGAACGCCAGCACCGCCCATGCGGCAGGCCAGGCGGGTGACCAGATCAACGGGGCGAGGGCAGGGCTTGCGATCATCGGTGCAGCACCCCCATCGCGCCCGTAAAACCGGGCCCCAAAGCCGTCATCAGCAAGGGGCCGGTCTGCCCCCGTGCCAGGATGCGCTTCAGCACGAAATGCACGGTGGGCGACGACATGTTGCCATGGTCAGCCAGCACCGCGCGGGTTTCCGCCAATCCGCGCGGCAGGTGCGCAAAACAGCGTTCCAGCGCATCGATGACCTTGCGCCCGCCGGGATGGCACGCCGGTTCGGTGAGCGCCGCCTTGTCCAGCCCTTCGCGCGCGAGAAAGCCGTCGACCACCGGCGCGAAACGCTCGCGCACGAAGCTCGGCAAGTCGCGCGAGAGGATGAGGCCGAGGCCCAGCTCGTCGACGTCCCAGCCCATCATTGCCCGGCTGTCTGGCCAGGTATGCTGCGCGAAAGCCCCCAGCGCCGGGCCATCGCCTGCCGCCGACAGCACCACCGCGCTCGCGCCATCGGCGAACAGGGTGGAGGCGATGATCGCCTTTTTGGTGAGGTCGCCGAAGCGGAACGCGAGCGAACACAATTCCACTGTTAGCAGCAGCACGCGGCGCGCAGGATCGGCACGCACCAGATCGCCCGCCACCTGAAGGCCCAGCACGCCGCCCGCACAGCCATAGCCGAACAGCGGCACCGTCAGCGCATCGGCGCGAAAGCCCATCGGTGCAATCATCTGGCTCGCAATCGAGGGCGTCGCGATGCCGGTGGAAGAGACGCAGACGATGGCGTCGATCTGTCCCGGTTCCAGCCGCGCATCGGCCAGCGCCTGCGCAGCGGCGCCCTCGAGCAGTCTCTGCCCTTCGGCGAGATACACGGCATTGCGCTGCGGAAAATCGGCGCGGCCCAGGTAGAATTCGGGCGGCTGCGCAATGGCGCGGCATTCGACGCCGGTGCTGTCATAGATCGCCGCGATGCGCTCCGGCAGGCCCTTTTCGGTCGCTTGCCCCACAAACTCGCGGACCTGCGGCTGGCTGATCCTGTGGTCGGGAACGACGGTGGCGATGGACTGGATGCGGGGAAGCATTGGCATAAGGTGGTCACAGTGCGCAGCGCTTGGCAAGCGATTCCCACGAGCCGGTGAATCGCGCTTGGCAGGGCGGGCCCAAATCTGCTTTAGCGGCCCACAAGTTAATGTTGCGCGGGACTCACCGCCTGTTGCCCTTGCGGCCAGGCCCGGCCCTGTCCACATCCGCCGCATCCGTTCGAGAAAGCCAGACCATGACCGAAACGATCAAGACCCGCATGCTGATCCTGGGCTCCGGCCCCGCCGGCCTTTCCGCCGCGATCTATGGCGCGCGCGCAGGCCTCAAGCCCATCGTGGTGCAGGGTCTGCAGCCGGGCGGGCAGCTCACCATCACCACCGATGTCGAGAATTATCCCGGCTTTCGCGACGTGATCCAGGGTCCGTGGCTGATGCAGGAAATGCAGGCCCAGGCCGAGCATGTCGGCACCCAGATGATCTACGACACCATCGTCTCGGTGGACCTGTCGCGCCGTCCGTTCCGCCTGACCGGCGATGGCGGCCAGGTGTACGAGGCGGAAACGCTGGTGATCGCCACCGGCGCGCAGGCGAAATGGCTCGGCGTTCCGGGTGAGCAGGAGCTGGGCGGCAAGGGCGTATCGGCCTGTGCGACCTGCGACGGCTTTTTCTATCGCGGCAAGAAGGTCGCGGTGATCGGCGGCGGCAATACCGCGGTCGAAGAGGCGCTGTACCTCACCAACCATTCGGACAATGTGACGCTGATCCACCGCCGCGATTCGCTGCGCGCGGAAAAGATCCTGCAGGAACGGCTGTTCGCGAACCCCAAGATCACGGTGCTGTGGAACAAGGGCGTCGAACGCTTCGTTGGCGGCGGCGAGCCGCACGGGCTGGTCGGCATCGATCTGAAGGACACCGTGACCGGCGAGCGCTCGCACCTCGCGGTCGATGGCGGCTTCGTCGCCATCGGCCACGCGCCCGCGACCGAATTGTTCAAGGGCCATTTGCCGCTCGACCGGGACGGCTATATCGAGGTGAAGCCCGGCACGCCGTACACCACCATCCCCGGCGTGTTCGCGTGCGGCGACGTGATGGACAAGGTCTATCGCCAGGCGGTGACGGCGGCCGGCACCGGCTGCATGGCCGCGTTGGATGTCGAGCGGTTCCTGGCAGAAGCGGATTTCGAGGCGATTGCGGCGGAATAAGGGGGCGGGCGCGCACTCCCGGCGATGATCGTCGAGCAACTCGACGCCGCCCTTCGCGCCGGGGCAGCGTGCACCTGCCTGCTGCTCGCCTGGCTGATGCTAGCGTACTGGCGGCAGCTCGGACAGTCATCGCTGCTGTTCGCTCCGCTCGCGATCTGTCTTGCCAGTTTTGTCCTCGGCAACACGCCGCTGTCGTTCGCCGTGCCGCTCGGAGTGCCGGGCGACATTGCCCATGGCCTGAGCGGCTTTGCCGTCATCTTCCTGTGGTGGTTCTCGCTCTCCTGCTTTGACCGCCGGTTTCGGCTGAAAGGCGGGGTGCTGGTGACGGGCATCGCCTGGGCGCTGATCGCGGCGGCAGATCGCGGGCTGTTCGGGGCATGGCTTGATCAGCTCGGGCTTTCGCGCGTGCTGGTGGTGATGGGTTTTGGAATCGTCGGACACCTCGTCTGGCGGCTGCTGGCCGAGCGTCAGGACGACCTGATCCAGCGCCGCCACGAAGCGCGCGTGCTGGTCGCGGCGCTGCTCGGCGGTATGCTGTTCATCGACCTCGCCGCTGACGCCTTGTTCGGCTTCGCCTGGCGCCCGCTCGCCTTTTCGATGACGCAGAACGCGATGATCCTTGCCTTCGGACTATGGCTCGCGGGCAAGCTGCTGACCATCCGGACTGATGTGCTAACCTTTGGCGCGGGTGCCACGAATGCAAGCGCGGCCCCGCCTGCCAATACCGGTCAAAATGCAGCGCTAATTAGCCGATTGCGCGACCTGATCGAGCTGGAGCGGGTGCATCTCGACCCCGAACTCGGCTTTGCCCGGTTCGTCGAACTGATGGGCGCGCCCGAGCGCACCGTCCGGACGCTGGTCAATCAGCAGCTGGGCCATGACCATTTCCGCGCTTTCCTGAACCATTATCGGGTCATTGAGGCGTGCCGTTTGCTCGAAACGCGCGGGCACGACGATAAACTAATCGCCATCGCGCTCGACAGCGGCTTTGCCTCGCTCGCGAGCTTCAACCGCGCCTTTCGCGCGATCATGAGCTGCACTCCGAGCGACTATCGCAGCCGCGCCGCGCTTCTCGCCGAAGCTGCGCCAAATCCCGCAAAATCCGGGTTCTGAGCAACGATCTGCCGTCTTTTGAGGAGCCTTGCGATCCGCCCAAGGCTAATCCCGGCACGCAATATCAACGAAAGGCAAAGGCGTGATCGGACTGGCAGCCACCCTGACGATACTGCTCATGCTTGGTACGGCTATGGGCTTGGCGGATCGCCGGAATTTCTCGCCCCGCTGGCTGCTGATCGCCGCGCTGCTGATCGCGGTCAATGACGCCTGCCTCACGCGGTTCTACGGATGGCTTCCCGATCTGATCGGCGGGGAATGGAACTGGCAGGGCAAGCTCATGGCGCTCGCAGCCACGCTCGTTCTCGCCGGCCTGCCCGCGCTCGGCTGGCACCGGATCGGCCTGACCCTGGCGCAGACTCCCGGCAGCCTGAAGGCCGCGCTGCCCGTCGCCGCCGCCTATTGCGCGTTCTTCGTTGCGATTGCGCTGGTGTTCGGCGGAGACAAGGCCGATGCGGAAGCGATCGGCTTCCAGCTGACCATGCCAGGGCTCGAGGAAGAACCCTTCTATCGCGGCCTGCTGCTGTTTGCGCTCGACCAGGCGTTTCAGGGCCGCAAGCGCCTGCTCGGGGTCGACTGGGGCTGGGGCGCGCTGCTGTCCTGCTGGCTGTTCGGCATGGCGCATGCGTTCGGCTATTCCGATGGCAGCTTCTCGTTCGAGCCTGCGATCATGGCGCTTACCGCCATCCCCTCGCTGATCGCCGTATGGCTGCGCCTCCGCACGGGGAGTCTGGTGCTGCCGGTGGCGCTGCACAATTTCGGCAACGCGTTCTCGTTTCTGGTTTGAGAGGGAGAGGCGGCCTGGCCCTGGTTGCCATCAAAAGCCCCTCTCGTTGAGCTTCGCTCGTCTGCGACCCAGGGGAAGGGTTGGGGTGGGGGGCTTCGGTTGCGTCTTATGGCTGCGCCAGCGATGGCAGAGATGCAATCGCCCCCAACCCTACCCATCCCCTGAAGGGGAGAGGCTTTAAGTGCGCAATTCCGCCATAATTCGCTCCTTGAGCCACGCCTTGTCGGCCGCGCTCGCGAAGCTGTGCGAGCCGCTGTCGAGGCGGTGGAGCGACAGATGCGGGTTGGCACGCGCCTTGGCGAAGGCGTCGCTGGCCCAATGTTCGAGGAACCACATTGCGGTGCGGTCGTGTTCGGCGACGAGCAGTGTGGTGGGGCGGTCGAGCGTGGCGAGTGCCTCGCCGAGGCGGGCGACCAGGCCGGTGACTTCGGTCTTTGCGGTCGCCTGTTTCAGCCCGCGCAGCAGCTTGCCGATATTCACCCCGCCGCTCGCCAGCCGCCAGAGCTCGCGCGGGTCCTTGAGCTTGGCAAGATAGCGGCTGCGGATCGCGCTGGCGGTCATCGTGCTCGCGGCCTCGGCCTCGTCGGTTTCGCTTTCCGTGTCGCTCTCGATCGTCCACAAATTGGCGAGGATCAGCGCGTCGATGCCCGCCGCCGGGCCGAACAAGGCGAGGGCGCTCGCCGCATCACAATTGCCGAATGCGACCAGCCGGGTGAGCTGCGGGCAGCGTTCGCGAAACGCGCGGGCCGCGGCGGCGATGTCCTCGGCGCTCGATTCGAAACCGGCGTTCTCGCCCGTGCTGTCGCCGATACCGCGCCGGTCATAGCGCAGCACCGGATGGCCTGATGCAGCGACCGAAGCCGCGAGCGCCGCCATTCCGGCATGCGCACCCGAGCGGATCTCGTTGCCGCCACTGACGATCAGCAGCCCGGTGCTGCCGGTGGCGCTGTCGAGCGTCGCGGCCAGCGTCTCGCCCGCGCAAGCAAAGGTGAAATGCTGCCTCATCCGCGCATCCATGCGGCAATATCGGCGGCGATCGACGCGGCCATCGCGGAATCGTGGGCGGGTTCGGCGCGCAGCCAGAGCGGCGCGCCGGTGATCCGCGCATCGGCTTCGAGCGGATCGTCGGCAAAGCGCGCGAGCCGCACCGCTTTGCCTTCGGAAGGCGCGGCGGCATCGAGTTCGCGGATCATGCAGGGCGACAGGCTGTTGCCTGCCAGTTCGATACCTTGGGTGCGCGCCAGTTCCATCAGCGCCTCGCTGCTGCTGGAGATCCCTGCCTCGCGGTCGCTGGCAATGCGCGTGCGCAGCATCGTGCGGAGCAGTTGCCCGCCCTTGACCGGCGCGAGCCGCCAGCGCGGCAGATCGCCCAGCGCGCCATCGAGCAGCGCGCCGCCGCGGATCGCGGCGACATGGGTCACCGGCCCCAGTTGCTCGGCGCAGGCGATCAACGCCGCCTGCCACAGGCTGATGCTGGCGCGGTCGAGCGGGACGAGGCTTTCGTTGCAGCCGGGAAGGTCGGGCAACAGGCTGGCGACGCCATGGTCTGCCAATGCCCGCGCGGTTTCCACCATCAGGTGGCGCACGCGGTTGGCCTCATCGAACAGCGGCGGCAGGATCAGCAGCGCCGGGCCGGTATCGGGCCCATGGCAAAGGCACAGTTCGTCGTTGCCGTCGAACCGGTAAGCGCGGATCACGCGGCGGCCTTGGCCCGCGCGAAATCGACAAGATTGCCGAAATTCTCGAACAGCTCGCCATCGACCTCGTCATCCTCGATCAGGATGCCGAGGCGATCCTCCATCTCGGTCAGCAGGCCGGCCACCGCCATCGAATCGAGCTCGGGCAGCGCGCCGAACAGCTCGGTATCGCGTTCGAAGCCTGCGACCTGCGCTTCGGACAGGCCCAGAATGTCGCGCAGCACCTGGCGCACCACGGTTTCGATCGCGTCGCTCGCTCCGCTGGTCTCGATCTCGCTCACATATCCCTCGCTGGCTTGTCGCCTTGGACAGTCCTCCCCCCGGACTGCGTGCTGGCGGCCTTAGTCTTTCGCAAAACGGGCGGCAAGCCCTGCGACGCGGCTCTTCGCCATATAGGGCCAGGCCTTTGGCGACCGGGGCCAGATCAGTTCGAGCCGATAGCGCGGGCGCATGTCTTCCATCCAGTCGCGCTTGTAAGCGTCGCTGCCGGTGCCGAAATCGACGAGATCGACGCCATCCGTATCTATGACATGTGCGAACAGCGCGTGCGTCAGCAGCGTGCCGGGCGAAGCCTGGATATGCCGCTCGTCATGCGCCAGCTTGTGGATATATGCGGTGCCGTTTTCCACCGTCCAGAACTGCGCGGCGACCGCCTGGCCGTCGATGCTCGCCATGCCCATCCGCAGCCGTCCGGCTTCGGATTCGCGCTCGGCGAGCCAGCGCAGGAATTCGGGATTGCCCTCCTCGGGCTTCCAGCTGCGCGCATAGATTGCTTCGTAATCGGCCCAGTCCTGCGCATCGAAGCGATGTTCGACGCGGAGCGAGACCACGCCCTTGCTGCCCTTGCGCTTGACGGTGGAGCGCAGCTGGCCCGGCCGATCCTGCCAGTATTCGGCAAAGCTGCGCCCTTTCAGGTGCAGCACATGATTCTCGTCGCAGCGCTCGCGGCGGACCGTCCAGCCGGTCGCGGCGAAAGTCTCCTCGATCAGCGTTGCAGAGCCGCATTCGTCGGGCACGGGGGAGAGGATCAGCCGATGCGTCGTCTTGCTCAGCTTCTGGGCGACCGACAGCATGAGTGCGCGCCGACGCTGCGCATCGGGCGTGCCGCCGAAAACGGGGCGCCAGATGAAGCTGTACCAGTTGGCCATCGAGCCAAGGCCCGACCGGCCGTTGTCGATCAGGTGCAGCTTCACCGCATCGCCACGATCGGCGGCATAGGCGATGTGCGGGGCGTGATCGGCAAGGCAGTGGCGGTGCAGCCCGTCGAACCAGAGCGCGCGGTCGAACAGCCCGACCCGGCCCGGATCGTCGAGCGCAGAAAGCCGGTGCGCGCACGCAGCCTTCCGGTTATCATGATATTCATCATTCAACGTCATGAACCCCATGATGCCGCGTCTTCCTTATGAGCCAAACCGTTCGTGATGTCTCTCGATCCCACTCCGCAGCCGCTCGATCATCTGGTACTGAGGGGCGAGGGCCCCGCGAACGCGCTGATATTGCGTGAAGGCTCTCTTAGCTACGACACGTTAAACTTGCGTATCGGATTGCTTGCGGCCTGGTTAACCACGATGGGGCTGGAACATGGCGACCGGGTCGCGACCTGGCTGCCGAAGAACGAGACCACTTGCCTGATGCCGCTGGCGGCGGCGCGTGCCGGGATGGTGCATGTGCCGATCAACCCGGTGCTCAAGCGCGCGCAGGTCGCGCATATCCTGGCCGATAGCGGCGCGAAGCTGCTGATCGCCAATCGCACCCGGCTGACAACCCTCATCGAGGGAGATGTTCCGCAAGGCTGCCGGACGCTCGACGATGACGAGGCGATGGCGGCGTGGAAGGCGGGCGAGACCAGCCTGGGAGCATCATCGCATGATCCCAACGACCTGGCGGCGATCCTTTACACTTCGGGTTCGACCGGCAAGCCCAAGGGGGTAATGCTCAGCCATGCCAATATGTGGCTCGGCGCGATCAGCGTCGCGAACTATCTCGGGCTGGAGAGCGACGACAAGACCTTGTGCGTGCTGCCGCTGAGCTTCGACTATGGACAGAACCAGCTGCTTTCGACCTGGGCGGCAGGCGGCACGGCGGTTCCGCTCGATTATCTGATGCCGCGCGATGTTGTGAAATCCTGCGTGCGGTACGGCATCACCACGCTCGCTGCGGTCCCGCCGCTCTGGACGCAGCTGGTCGAGATTGAATGGCCGGTTGAAGCGACCGCGACGATGCGGCGGCTCACCAACAGCGGCGGCGCACTCAGCCCTGCGCTGGTCAAGCAACTGCGCGGGATATTCCCCGCGACCCGCATTTTCGCGATGTACGGCCTGACCGAGGCGTTCCGCTCGACCTATCTCGACCCCGATCTGATCGACGGCAACCCGACCAGCATCGGCAAGGCCATCCCCTTTGCCGAGATTCTGGTGGTCAACGATGCGGGCGAGGATGCCGCGCCGGGCGAGGAGGGCGAGCTGGTGCATGCAGGGCCGCTGGTCGCGCAGGGCTATTGGCAGGATGCCGTACGCACGGCGGAGCGATATAAGCCGGCGCCGGCCTTCTCGACCTATGGCGGCATGGCGGTCTGGTCGGGCGACCGGGTGCGGCGCGACGAACAGGGGCTGCTCTATTTCGTCGGTCGGCGCGATGCGATGATCAAGTCCTCGGGCAACCGCATCAGCCCGGCAGAGATCGAGGATGCGGCGACCTCGACCGGGCTTGCGGCGGAAGCCGTGGCATTGGGCATTCCCGATCCGCAGCTTGGCCAGGCGATCCTGCTGCTCGTCCGCCCCGCTGCCGTGCCGCAGCCCGAGCAAGTTGTCGACGATCTGGTGATCGCGATGAAGCGCGATCTGCCCGCGTTCATGCTGCCGAAGGTGGTCGAATTGCGCGACGAATTTCCCAAGAACCCCAATGGCAAGATCGACCGCGCGCTGCTGGTCGCCGAGATCGAGGAACGTGACGCATGAAGCCTTTGGGGCCGATACCCGCCGGTTTTGCGGCAATCGACGGTGAGCTGGCGGTGCAGGGCCTCAAGGCCAGCGAACTGGTCGACATGGCCGGGGACAGCCCGTGCTTCGTCTATTCGTCGGACATGCTGCGCGCGCGCGTCGCCTCGCTGCGTGCGGCCATGCCCGAGCCCCTTTCGATTCATTATGCGATGAAGGCCAATCCCTTCGCGCCGGTGCTCAAACTGATGGCCTCGCTGGTCGATGGCATCGACATCGCCTCGGCGGGCGAGCTGGCGCTGGCGCAGGCGGCGGGGATGGATGCCGCGCGCATCAGCTTTGCCGGACCGGGCAAGCGCGACCGCGACCTTGAGGCCGCGATTGCCGCAGGCGTCACGCTCAACCTCGAATCCGAAGGCGAAGGCGAGCGCGCGCTGGCGATTGGACAGCGGATCGGCGTGCAGCCGCGCGTCGCAGTCAGGGTCAATCCGGATTTCGATCTGCGTGGGTCGGGGATGCGCATGGGGGGCGGCGCCAAGCCTTTTGGCATCGATCAGGCTCGGGTGCCCGCGCTGGTCCGGCACATTCTGGCCGAGGGCGCGCACTGGCGCGGCTTTCATATATTTGCCGGTTCGCAGGCGCTCGATGCCGATGCGATCATCGAGACCCAGGGCAAGACGCTCGACCTCGCCGCGCAGCTCGCCGAAGAGGCGGGCGCAGTGCCGGAGCATGTCAATCTCGGCGGCGGCATGGGCATTCCCTATTTTCCGGGCGACATGCCGGTGGACATTGCCAAGGTGGGCTTGGCGCTGGGCGAGCGGTTCGCGGCGCTGCCGGACGCACTCAAATCAACGCATTTCGCGATGGAGCTGGGCCGCTGGCTGGTGGGCGAGGCGGGGGTGTATCTGACGCGCATTGTCGACCGGAAGACCAGCCATGGCGAGCTGTACCTGGTCACCGACGGCGGGCTGCACCACCAGCTCGCCGCCAGCGGCAATTTCGGCACCGTCGTGCGGCGCAACTATCCGGTCGCGATTGCCAGCCGCTTCGATGCCGAGCCGGAAGAAGAGGCCAATGTCGTCGGCTGCCTGTGCACCCCGCTCGACCGGCTCGCCGACAAGGCGTATCTGCCGCGCGCGGAGGTCGGCGATCTGGTCGCGGTGTTCTGCGCCGGGGCCTATGGCGCCACCGCCAGCCCAGCCGATTTCCTCGGCCATGGCAAGGCGGCGGAATTGCTGGTCTAGTTCAGGCGAGCGCGCGGGCTGCGGCAGCGTTGCGCTGGATCGCGGCGGTATCGATCGGCCCTGCCGGGATCATCCAGCTGCCGCCGACGCACAGCACCGGATCGATCGCCAGCCAGTTGCCCGCGGTCTCCAGCGTCACGCCGCCGGTGGGGCAGAACTTGCACTGGCCGAACGGCGCGGCGAGTGACTTGAGCGCGGGGATCCCGCCTGCCGCCATCGCCGGGAAGAACTTGAAATGGGTGAGACCCATGTCGAGCCCGCGCATGATATCGCCCGCATTGGCGATGCCGGGCAGGAAGGGAATGCCGCTCTCGATCGCCGCCTTGCCCAGGTTCTCGGTAAGGCCGGGTGAGACGATGAATTCCGACCCCGCCTTGAGCGCCGCGTCGAGCGTCTTGGGATCGATCACCGTACCGGCGCCGACGATCGCGCCCTCGACCTGCTTCATCGCGGCGATCGCTTCGAGCGCAGCAGGGGTGCGCAAAGTCACCTCGAGCACCTTCAATCCGCCTGCGACCAACGCCTCGGCCATCGGCACCGCGTCGGCGACATCGTTGATGACGATCACCGGAATGACCGGCGCGGTCAGCATGATGGTTTCGATCGCGGGTGCAGTCATGCGGCATTCTCCTGGGCAAAGGCGGCGGCGGCCCCGAACAGGCCGGGCTGGGGATGATCGATCAGCTTGACGGGGATCGTCTCCATCAGCTGCTGGAACCGGCCCTTGGCGACAAAGCGCTCCTCGAACCCGGACTGCGGCAGACGGTCGGCGATCCGCTGACCAAGGCCGCCCGCGATTACCACTGCGCCCGCGCCCTGTGCCAGCGCAAAATCGCCCGCCGCAGCGCCAAGGCTGAGGCAGAACCGGTCGAACGCGGCGGCAGCCAGACTGTCCTCACCTGACAGCGCGAGCTGCCACAGCGCCTTGTCTTCCATGCTGACCACCGCGCGGCCTTCGATGCTCGCGAGTGTCTCATAGATCGCGGCGAGCCCGGGGCCGGAGCACACGCGCTCGACCGAGACACGGCGGTGCTGGCGGCGCAGCCGGTTGAGGATCGCGTCCTCGATCGAATCGAGCGGCGAATAGTCGATATGCCCGCCCTCGGTCTCGACCGCACGATAGCCGTCAGCACTGCGGACGACATAGGCGACGCCGAGGCCCGTGCCGGGGCCGATGACGGTGATGACGCCCTTGTCCGGCAGGTCGCCCTCAGGGCCGCACAAATGCGAATAATGGTCCGCCCCGCAATGCTGCACCGCATGCGCCACCGCGCCGAAATCGTTGATCAGGATATAGTCGTCGACATTCAGCTTCTCGCGCACCAAAGCGGGGCGGATGACCCAGGGGTTGTTGGTCATCTTTAGCACTTCGCCGCGGATCGGCGTGGCGAGCGCGATGGCCGCCGCGCGGGGCAGGGGCTGTCCGATCGCCTGGCCGAAGGCTTCCCAGGCGGTCTGCAGGCTGGCATATTCGGCGCATTTCAGTGTGACCGGTTCGCCCAGATGGGTGACGCGGCCATCCTCGATCGTGGCCAGCGCAAAGCGCGCATGGGTGCCGCCTATGTCTGCGGTGACGATGTGCATGATGAGTTACCTCAGAATGTCGAGAACAGATAGCCGCATGGGTCCGGTGCAACTTCCCTCGACTGCGCTCGGGACAAACGGAAGGGGGTTTAGCTTGGGGTCATAGCAAAACTTTCCGAGTTCCCGAGCGAAGTCGAGGGACGTGATGCGGGGAGGTTGCGAGATCAAGCGATCACAACCCCGCCACCGCGAGCATCGCGCTCGCGCCAGCCTCGGCATTGTCGCTGCTCGCCCGCATCAGCGCGAACAGCTCGCGGCCGGTGCCCATCGGCTGCGCGGGCTGGCTTGCGGTCGGGCGGCTCTCCCAGTCCGCGCCGTCCGTCACAACGCTGATCGTGCCTGCGACCGCATCGAGCCGCACGATATCGCCATCCCTGATCCGCGCCAGCGGGCCGCCGTCGCACGCCTCGGGCCACAGATGGATCGCCGCGGGCACCTTGCCCGATGCGCCCGACATACGGCCATCGGTGACCAGCGCGACCTTGAACCCGCGATCCTGCAGCACGCCGAGCGAGGGGGTGAGCTTGTGCAGCTCGGGCATGCCGTTGGCGCGGGGGCCCTGGAAGCGGACGACCACGACGACATCGCGATCGAGTTCGCCCGCCTTGAACGCGGCGATCACCGCATCCTGATCGTCGAACACGCGCGCGGTGGCCTCGATCACCCAGCGCGAGGGATCGACCGCACTTGTCTTGACGATGCCGCGCCCCAGATTGCCCTCGACCAGCCGCATCCCGCCATCGGGCTGGAACGCCTGGGCGACCGGACGCAGCATCGCCTCGTCGCGCGTCGCCTCGGGCGAGGGCACAAACGCCAGCGCCCCTGCATCATCGAGCACGGGATCGACGGCATAATCGAGCAGCGACTGGCCAGATACGGTGAGGATATCGGTGTGCAGCAGCCCCGCGCCCGCCAGTTCGCGGATGACAAAGCCGATGCCACCGGCGGCATGGAAATGGTTCACATCGCCCGATCCGTTGGGATAGACGCGTGCGAGCAGCGGGATGATCGCGGAAAGCTCGCTCAGGTCCTGCCAGTCGATATGGATGCCCGCCGCGCGCGCCATCGCGGGCAGGTGGATCGCGTGGTTGGTCGATCCGCCGGTAGCGAGCAGCCCTATGCACGCGTTGATGATCGCCTTCTCGTCGACGCAATGGCCGAACGGGCGGTAATCCTCGCCATCCCAGCCGATCTGGGTGACGCGGTGCGTGGCGGCGCGCGTGAGCTCCTGCCGCAGCTTGGTGCCGGGGTTGATGAAGGCGGAGGCGGGGACGTGCAGCCCCATCATCTCCATCATCATCTGGTTGGAATTGGCGGTGCCGTAGAAGGTGCAGGTGCCCGCGCCGTGATAGCTCGCGGCCTCGGCTTCCAGCAGCTCCTCGCGCCCCACCTTGCCCTCGGCATAGAGCTGGCGGACGCGTTGCTTCTCCTTGTTGGCAAGGCCAGAGGGCATCGGGCCTGCGGGCACGAAGATCGTCGGGATATGGCCGAAGCGCGCGGCGGCGATGAACTGGCCGGGCACGATCTTGTCGCAGATACCCAGCACCAGCGCCCCTTCGAACATGCCGTGGCTCATCGCCACCGCACTGCTGAGCGCGATCGTGTCGCGGCTGAACAGCGACAGCTCCATGCCGAGCTGGCCCTGCGTCACGCCATCGCACATCGCGGGCACGCCGCCCGCCACCTGCGCGGTCGCGCCGACCTCGCGCGCGAAGATCTTGATCTGCTCGGGATAGCGGCCATAGGGCTGATGCGCCGAGAGCATGTCGTTATAGGCGGTGACGATGCCGATGTTCATCGCCTTGCCCGAGCGGATGACGGGCTTGTCCTCGCCCGATGCGGCGAAGCCGTGCGCCAGGTTGCCGCACGAAAGGGTGGGGCGGTGGACGCCCTTGTCGCGTTCGCGCGCGATGAAATCGAGATAGGCCTGACGGCCGGGACGCGAGCGTTCGATGATCCGCTGGGTGATCCGTTCGAGCTCGGGATGAAGGCTGGTCATGTTTCGCTCCAGAAGATGGTGACCGGTGCGTGCGCAGCCTTGAGCAGCCGCGCGATCGGCAGGTCGTTCGCCCCGGAAAGGGCATCGTCGAGCACCTTGCGCTTGTCCGCACCCTTCAGCACCAACATGATATGGCGCGCGCGCACCAGCGCCGACAGGGTCAGCGACAGCCGGTCGAACGGCGCTTCGGGCGGCAACGGATGGGGGGTCAGTCGCACCACCTCGAGCGCGCCATCGGCATGCGGATCGGTATTGGGAAAGAGCGAGGCGATATGCCCGTCTGCGCCCATGCCCAGCCAGACCAGATCGAAGGGCGGCGGGGTCGCGCCCTCTTCTAGCGGCACCAAGGCCGCGCCGGTGGCGGCGAGCGAGCGTTCGAGCAGGCCGAAATTGCTCGCCGCGTGGTCGGTCGGCACGCAGCGGTCGTCGGTCAGCCAGACCGCGACATCGACCCAGGCGATGTCTTCGCGTTCGGCCAGAGCGGCGAGGATCGGCCCGGGCGTGCTGCCGCCGGGCACCGCGATCGCGCGCGGCTTGCCGCCCGCCAGCATGCCGGCGATGAAATCGGCGATCGCCTCGATCGAGGCATCGGCCGCGTAGCTCGCACCGGCGGCGGAGGTGGCGGCGTCAGTCATTCCAGCTCACCCCATCGCGTTCGGTCAGCGCGATCGCGGCGCTTGGCCCCCAGCTGCCCGATCCATAGGATTTGGGCTCGATCGCATGGTCCGCCCAGGTCTTGCGGATCGCATCGATCCAGCGCCACTGCGCCTCCACCTCGTCGCGGCGGACGAACAGGGTGGGCTCGCCATCGATGAGGTCGAGCAGCAGGCGCTCGTACGCAATGCGGCGCTGTGCCTTGGAAAAGGCGGCGGTGAGCGACAGGTCGAGCGGCACCTCGCGCAGGATCAGGCCTCCCCGGTCGAGCCCTGGCTCCTTGGCCATGACCAGCAGGCGGACATATTCCTCGGGCTGCAGACGGATGACGAGGCGATTGGCCGAAAGTCTGCCGCCGCGCTGTGCGAAGATATTGTGCGGCACCTGCTTGAACTGGATCACGATCTCGCTGCGCCGTTCGGCCAGCCGCTTGCCGGTGCGGAGGTAAAAGGGCACGCCCTGCCAGCGCCAGTTGTCGACATGCGCCTTGATTGCGACAAAGGTCTCGGTGTCCGATGGCTTGCCGAGATCGTCGGCATAGCTGTTCACCGAATGGCCGCCGACCGCACCCGCGCCGTACTGGCCGCGCACCACTTCGTTGGGTGCGACGGGGCGCAGCGAGCGCAGCACCTTGACCTTCTCGTCGCGGATCGAGGTCGCATCGAACTCGGCCGGAGGCTCCATCGCGGTCAGCGCGACCAGCTGCAGGATATGGTTCTGCACCATATCGCGCAGCGCGCCGGTATCGTCGTAAAAGCCGTGGCGGCCTTCGAGGCCTACGGTCTCGGACACGGTGATCTGGATATGCTCGATGCCGTTGGCGTTCCACAGCGGCTCGAACATCATGTTGGCAAAGCGCAGCGCCATCAGGTTCTGCACCGTCTCCTTGCCAAGATAATGGTCGATGCGGAAGGTCCGGTCTTCGGGAAAGGCGTGCGCGACGGCATCGTTGATCGCGCAGGACGAGGCGAGGTCGTTGCCCAGCGGCTTTTCGAGGCCGATACGCACCATCTCGCCTGCCAGGCCAGCGGACTTGAGGCCCTGGATGGTCGGCGTGAACAGGAAAGGCGCGGTCGACAGGAAGATCGACATGCCGCCCGAGATGTCGCCCAGCCGTTCCGCCAGCGCCGCAAAGCCCTCGATCTTCGACGCGTCGAGAGGTTGGTAGCTCAGCTGCTTGAGGAAGCTCGCGATCTTGGCGTCATCCTTGCGCGCTTCGGGCAGGAATTGCGCCAGCGCTTCGCCCGCCATCGCGCGGAAAGCTTCGTCGTCGAGCTCGCTGCGCGCCGTGCCCATGATGCGCAGATCGGCGGCGATCAGCCCGTCGCAATGCAGCGCATAGAGCGAGGGCAGCAGCATGCGCTTGGACAGGTCCCCCGTCGCGCCAAAGAGAAGGAGCGTCCGGGATTGCGCATTCGCCATGTTTGAATCCTATCCTTTTTCGTGACCGCAGCCGCAGCGGGTCATCTGTTAGGGTCGGGTCGCGCCGGTGTCCACCGGTCAAACCCGATGTATAGCTATGCATTGTTTTGCAATCGATTGCAATCGATTGCAATTGCCCTTGCCGTATCATGAATCGGTCATCTGCCGCTAGGGAACGCGACTTTTGTTGCGTGTCAGCCGAGCGCCCGCTCGAGCGCTGCGGCGAGCCGCAACCCCGAGCGCAGCACCTGGGTGCGCACCACCGGGATCAATGCCTCGATATCGGCATCGCTGTGCCGCGCACGCTCGTCCTTGCCCAAAGCAGGGCCGCAAGCGGGGCCATGCTGCGCAGTGGGATAGGCGACATCGCGCGACAGCTCCCAGGCCTCGCGCGCCCAGTCTTCGACAGTGCCGCCGGTGACAGCGGCGCGCTCTTTGGCCGAATAGGCGCGCACCAGCGGCAGGCCTTGGGTGATCGCGCGCTCGGCAATCGGGCCGTCCCATAGCCGGTGCAGATTCATCCGCCCTTCGACAATGCCATAGGCCGCGCTCACCCGGTTGCCGCCCAGATCGCCCCGATCGCCTGCGTGCATCGGCTGGTGCATGTCGCCCACCGTGTGCAGCAGAAAGGCCAGCGCCTCGAGCCGGACATGCGTCGGCAATTTGCGGTCGGCCAGCAGTGCCTCGTTGCGCGTGACCTGCGCCGGCACGCAGCTGCCGTTGGGGCAATTGGCCTTGATGTCGAATGGCTTGCAGATGTCGATGTTTACGTAATGCCAGGGCGCGGTATAGCCCCAGCGCAGGTCATCGCGGCGGATGCAATCGGCCCAGACACTGGCATCCTCGATCGTCTTCAGCGGACATTCGGGGGTTGCAAGCTGCTTTTCCTGCGCCAGTAGCGCGCGGATCCGCGCGCGCACCTTCGGCGAGACATTGGCCTCGGCAATCTGCGCGATGACGCGGTGGCCATAATCGCCCCAGGCGAGCGCGGGGCGCGCAGCGAATGCCGTCACCGCGAGCGCGGCGACCATTGCCAATCGAAGCAGAAATGTCATCTCAATTCCTTGCGGATCAACAGCTTCAGCCCCGACCAGGTCGCATCGACCGCGCAGACCTTCACATCGACGAGCCCCATCGGCAGGGCCACGCTGCGGATAACGTCCTCGGTGATGTCGGTATCCATCTTCGCCGCCTTTTTCGGCCAGCTGACCCAGATCATGCCGTCGCGGTCCATGGCTTTCATCAGCCGGGCGAATTCGCGCTCGAGCACCGCGCGTTTGGTGGTGAACAGGTGCGCGGCGGCAAAGCCTTTTGCGGGATCACCCACGGCTTCGAGCGCCTCGACCTCGGCTGCGATTTCCGCCCGCGCGGTATCGGGCATGCCATCGAACCACACACGCATCCCGGGCTTCAGGCCCAGCTTGCGGGCGAGGGGGGTGCCGGAATAGCCTGTGGTCATTGGCACTGCCCCCCTGCTCAGGTTGCGTGTGGCTTAGCCTTCCATCCACTGCCGGAAGAAGGCGAGATTGCGCTCGCGAAGCTCGGCGACCGAAACGTTGGCCCCGGACGCAAATGCCACGGCATCCCCGCCCGTAGTACCGATGACCTGCGCGCGCACGCCCGCAGCCTCGGCTGCCGCGACCACCGCGTCAGCATCCGCCGTCGCCACGACATAGCGCGCCTGGCCCTCGCCGAACCAGAAGCCCGCATCGCCATCAGCCGAAAGCGCAGCTCCGATGCCCGATGCCAGCGCCATTTCGGCGACCGCGACCGCGAGGCCGCCGTCCGAAATGTCGTGCACTGCGCTCACCTTGCCCCCGGCGATCAGCGTCGCGATGACACCGCCCGATTCCAGCTCGCCCTTGAGATCCACCTGCGGCGGCGCGCCCTCGCGGCGACCGTGCAGCACGTCGAGCCAGAGCGACTGGCCAAGTTCGGCGGTGCCGTTGCCCCCGATCACGACGATGGTCTCGCCCGCTGCCTTGAACGCCAGGGTCATCATCTGGCCCAGATCCTCGATCAGCCCGATCGCGCCGATGGCGGGCGTCGGCAGGATCGCGCGGGCGATGCCGTCGGGGCCGGTGGTTTCGTTGTAGAGGCTCACATTGCCGCTGACGATCGGCATGTCGAGCGCCTGGCAGGCCTTGCCCATGCCTTCGATACAGCCGACAAACTGGCCCATGATCTCGGGCCGCTCGGGGTTGCCGAAGTTCATGCAGTCGGTGGTCGCAAGCGGACGCGCGCCGGTGCTCACCAGGTTGCGATAGCATTCGGCGATCGCCTGTTTGCCGCCCTCGAACGGATCGGCAAAGCAATAGCGTGGCGTGCAGTCGGTGGTGACCGCAAGCCCGCGATTGGTGCCGTGGATGCGGACGACACCGGCATCGCCGCCGGGGATCTGCACCGTATCGGCCATCACCATGTGATCATATTGCTGCCAGATCCAGCTGCGGCTCGCGAGCGCGGGCGAGGCCATCAGCGCGGTCAGATCAGCTGCCAGATCGGTGCTGGCGGGCACATTCGCCAGCGGCGGAGGCGGCGGCGTGGTGACATAGGGCCGGTTATAGCTCGGTGCATCGTCGGCCAGCGGTGCGAGCGGAATGTCGCACACCGTCTCGCCCTTGTGCTTGAGCACCATATGGCCGGTCTCGGTAACATGGCCGATGACCGCGAAATCGAGCTCCCATTTGCGGAAGATCGCCTCGGCGAAATCCTCGCGGCCGGGCTTCAAGACCATGAGCATGCGCTCCTGGCTTTCCGACAGCATCATCTCGTACGCGGTCATATTGGTCTCGCGCTGGGGGACGTTGTCGAGGTCGAGCTCGATGCCGACGCCGCCCTTGCTCGCCATTTCGACGCTGGAGGAGGTGAGACCCGCAGCCCCCATGTCCTGGATCGCGACGATCGCATCCGATGCCATCAGCTCGAGGCACGCCTCGATCAGCAGCTTTTCGGTGAACGGATCGCCGACCTGCACGGTGGGGCGCTTTTCCTCGCTGTCCTCGCCGAATTCGGCCGAGGCCATGGTTGCGCCGTGGATGCCGTCGCGCCCGGTCTTCGATCCGACATAGACGATCGAATTGCCCGGACCGGAAGCGGCGGAATAGAATATCTTGTCCTGCTCGGCGATGCCAACGGCCATGGCGTTGACCAGGATATTGCCGTCATAGGCCGGGTCGAAATTGGTCTCGCCGCCCACGGTCGGCACGCCGACGCAATTGCCGTATCCGCCGATGCCTGCGACCACGCCCTGCACCAGATGCTTCATCTTGGGATGGTCAGGCCGACCGAAGCGCAGCGCGTTCATAAGCGCCACGGGCCGCGCGCCCATGGTGAACACGTCGCGCAGGATGCCGCCGACCCCGGTGGCCGCGCCCTGATAGGGCTCGATATAGCTCGGGTGGTTGTGGCTCTCCATTTTGAAGATGGCGGCGAGCGGCTTGCCGTCGGGGCCGGGGCCGATATCGACCACGCCCGCATTCTCGCCAGGGCCGCAGATGACCTGCGGGCCGGTGGTCGGCAGCGTCTTCAGATGCACGCGCGAGCTCTTGTAGCTGCAATGCTCGGACCACATGACCGAGAAGATGCCCAGCTCCACCAGATTGGGCTCGCGCCCCAGCGCGGCCAGGATGCGCTGATATTCATCCGGCTTCAGGCCGTGCTCGGCCACGATTTCCGGGGTGATGGTGCCCTTGGGCGCTGCAAGAGTGTCGCTCATGGCCCCGCGCTTTACGCGGCTGAGCGCGCATTAGGAAGGGGGAGAATGCGCGGAAAATGAACGCCGCGCCAAAGTGTCAATGGCGGGCTCGCCACGGCATGCGAGCCCGCCCGTCAGGTGTCAGCGGTCGCTGGTGGTTTCAGTCTGCGCGAGCGGGGTGACGTCGCTCCGCTTGAAGCGAATCTGGCTGTCGCCCACCGTGCCGGTGACCCGCTTGTCCGACACGCGCAGATTAAAGCGCTTGCCCGAGCGGGTTTCGGTGCCGTCGATGATCTTGGTGTCGCCCACCATCTTGACCGTATAGACATAACGCGAACCGTCATGTTCGAACGTAACCTGCTCGGGCTGAGCGGTCTGGGCCGCTGCGGGTATCGCCAGCAGGGTGAGCGGAAGGGCGGCAAGGCTGAGCTTTTTCATGATGGTGGTCCCTGTTCTGTTGAATTGAACTGCCGTCATCATCCTCTGTTATTGTGCGATGCAGCATGTCCAAACGTCGGTAAACTGGCAAATGCAATTGTGGCCTTCGCAGTTGCAACATAATCAATCGCGCAAGTCCGGCACAGGCGACGCTGTGCAATCGCCTTGACCGGGCGCAGGCCAGCGGTCAAAGCTGTGCGCATGAGTGAAGTCCAAGCCATAGCTGCCGATCTGTCGTTCGAAGATGCCCTGAAGGAGCTGGAGGTCATCGTCCGCCAGCTGGAATCGGGCGATGTCCCGCTCGACGCCTCGATCAGCCTGTACGAGCGCGGCGATCTCTTGCGCGGCCATTGCCAGAAGCGGCTCGATGCGGCGCAGGCGCGGATCGAGAAGATTCGCGTCGGGGCCGATGGCCAGGCGGCGGGCACCATGCCGTTCGATGCGGGCTGACGGCTGCACGATGCGCGCATTCAATCAAACCGGCGGGCAGACCGGGGCAGGGGAGCAACAGACATGACCACCGCCATCAGCGAAACCGCGCTGGCCGATGCCTTTCGCCAGATTTCCGCTGACGTGGATGGCTGTTTCGATGCGCTGCTGGCGGTGCCGGACGATCCGCGCGCGGTCCTCTACCAGGCCATGCGCCATGCCGCGATCGGCGGCGGCAAGCGGGTGCGTCCGCTGCTGCTGACCGCGACGGCCGCGATGTTCAATGTCGATCGGGGGCTTTCGGTTCGTGTCGCCTGCGCGGTCGAGGCGATCCATGTCTATTCACTGATCCACGACGACATGCCCTGCATGGACAATGACGACATGCGCCGCGGCAAGCCCACCGTGCACAAGGCGTTCAACGATGCCGTCGCGGTGCTGGCGGGCGATTCGCTCCACGCGCTCGCGTTCGAGATTCTTGCCGGGCCGCAATCGCATCCCGATCCGTTCATCCGCTCCGAGTTGATCTACACGCTGGCCGAAGCGAGCGGCCCCAATGGCATGGCCGGCGGCCAGATGATGGACCTGGAAGCGGAAAAGGCGAAGTTCGACCTGCCTACCGTCACCAAGCTCCAGCGGCTCAAGACCGGCGCGCTGATCGCCGCATCGGTGGAAATGGGCGCGATCCTGGGCAATGTGCCCGTCGAGGGGCGCAATCCCTTGCGCGCCTATGCCCGCGATATCGGCCTCGCCTTCCAGATTGCCGACGACATCATGGACGAGACCGGCGACGAGGCCAAGGCCGGCAAGGCGCTGCACAAGGATGCAGCGGCGGGCAAGGAAACCTTCCTGTCGCTGCTGGGGCTGGAGCGTGCGCGCGAGCAGGCGTTCTTCCTCGTCGATCAGGCGGTCGGTCACCTCGCCAGCTACGGGCGCGAGGCGGATACCCTGCGCGCGCTGGCGCGCTACATTGTCGAACGCGACAACTGATTGCAAAAGCGGCATCGCAAAGGGGAAGAAGATCATGCGGATTGGCGTTTACCCGGGGACGTTCGATCCCATCACGCTGGGTCATATGGACATCATCCAGCGCGGGGCGCAGTTGGTCGATCATCTGATCGTCGGCGTCACCACCAATATCGCCAAGAGCCCGATGTTCTCCGATGAGGAGCGCATGGAGATGGTGCGGCGCGAGGTTGCGCAGATTCCGGGTGCCAATATCAGTGTGGTCGGGTTCAGCTCGTTGCTGATGGACTTTGCCGAGGCGCAGGGGGCATCGGTGGTCATCCGCGGCATTCGCGGGGTCACCGATTTCGAGTACGAGTATCAGCTCACGGGCATGAACCGCCAGCTCAACGACCGGATCGAGACCGTCTTCCTGATGGCGGACGTCGCGCTGCAGCCGATCGCCTCGCGGCTGGTCAAGGAAATCGCGCTCTATGGCGGCGCGATCCACCGTTTCGTGACCGATGCGGTGCGGATCGATGTCGAGAAACGGGTGCGCGAAACCGGCCTCAAGGGGTGAGGCTGCGCACAGCACGCGCTGCCCAAGTTCATTCATGACAGGCTCAGATGCTTTGGCTATAGCCGTGCCCGAAATGGGGCAGGCTTTGCCACGCCGCCCCGGATGAATGGAACAGGAATGCCCGGTTATATGCCCAATATCTTGAAATCGCTTGCTGCCCTGTCGTTCATCCCGATGCTGCTCACCCCCATCGCTGCCCAGGCGCAGGATTCCGCGCCGACCGAACAGTCGCAGATCGAGGCCGACAGGGCCGCCGCGCGCGCTGCCCGCGAGGCCGAGAAGGAAGCGGCCAGGGTTCGCAAGCAACAGCAGGAGGAAGCCGAAAAGGCGGCCAAGCAGGCGCAGAAGGAAGAGGACAAGAAGGCCAAGGCTGCCGAAAAGGAAGCGCGTAAGGCTGCCAAGGAGCAGGAAGAGGCGTCCGAAGACAAGGACAAGGAAGCCCGCAAGGCGGCGCGCGATGCCGAAAAGGAATCGTTGGAAAAGCGTGATAACAACGCTGCCGACGCTTCGGCTGTCGGCGCATCGCTGGTGCCGACGCCCGACAAGGCCGATCCCGACAATATCCTGTATCTCGACCTGTCGACCGGTGGCCGGGTGACCATCCAGCTTTACCCGGAAATTGCCCCCAACCATGTCGAGCGGATCAAGACGCTGACCCGCCAGGGCTTTTACGACGGCATCATCTTCCACCGCGTGATCGAAGGCTTCATGGCGCAGACCGGCGATCCCACGGGCACCGGCACCGGCGGTTCGGACCTTCCCGATGTCGCGGCCGAGTTCAACAAGTTCCCGCATCTGCGCGGCAGCGTGTCGATGGCGCGCGCGCAGGACCCGAACAGCGCCAATAGCCAGTTCTTCATCGTCTTCTATCCGCGCTTCTCGCTCGACAACAGCTACACCAATTTCGGCCGGGTGATCTCGGGCATGCAATATGTCGACGCCGTGCCGCGCGGCGAGCCGCCGAGCACTCCGGCGCGCATCCTGCAGGCTTCGCTCAAGTCGCAGAACAAGCCCGAGCCCAATTACGCAGCCCAGGCCCAGCCTGCCGAGCGCGCGATTTCGGTCGACGAGCTGAACGCGCCGATCAGCAACTGATCGCTCTCCAGCCAATCTTGCAATCCATCGTCATTCCCGCGAAAGCGGGAATCCCGCTCGGCACCTGAGGGTGAACAGAAAGCGGGACCCCCGCCTGCGCGGGGTGACGAACCTTGCTGGATGGATTGCACCCGACGATGCGCGTTGACGAATTCGACTTCGACCTTCCCCAGGAACGGATAGCCCTGCGCCCTGTTCGCCCGCGCGATGCGGCGAAAATGCTGCATGTGCAGGGCAGCAGCATGACCGACGCGACGGTGCGCGATCTGCCGCGCCTGCTGAACCCTGGCGACTGCCTGGTGTTCAACGATACCCGCGTCATCCCCGCGCAGCTCGAGGGGGTGAAGCTGGGCAGCCAGGCGCGCATCGGCGCTACGCTGCACAAGCGGATCGATCTGCGCCGCTGGCAGGCGTTCGTGCGCAACGCCAAGCGGCTGCGCGAGGGCGATGTCGTGCATTTCGGCGCGGGCGTGATGGCTGGGGTCGAGAGCAAGGCGGAGGATGGCTCGATCGTGTTCGCCTTTCAGGGCGACGAGCCCGTCGAGATTCTGCTCGAGCGGGCAGGTACAATGCCGCTTCCGCCCTATATCGCGAGCAAGCGCGAGATCGACGAGGCCGATCGCGAGGATTACCAGACCCGCTTTGCGCAAAAGGACGGTGCGGTCGCCGCGCCCACGGCCTCGCTGCACTTCACCGACCGGCTGATGGCCGAACTTGGCGAAGCCGGGATCGAGCATGCCATGCTGACGCTGCATGTCGGCGCAGGCACCTTCCTGCCGGTCAAGGCGGACGATACCAACGACCACCAGATGCACGCCGAATGGGGCCGCATCGACGCCGAAACCGCCGACCGCCTCAACGCCATCCGCGCGCGCGGCAACCGCGTGATCGCGGTGGGGACCACCGTGCTGCGCCTGATCGAAAGCGCCGCGGGCGACGACAATATCATCCGCCCATTCGAGGGCGACACCTCGATCTTCATCACGCCGGGCTATCGCTTCAAGGGCATTGACGGGCTGATGACCAACTTCCACCTGCCGCGCTCGACCCTGTTCATGCTGGTCTCGGCACTGATGGGGCTCGATGTTATGAAGGCCGTTTACGCCCACGCGATCGCGAACGAGTACCGCTTCTATTCCTATGGCGATTCCTCGCTGCTGCTGCCCGGAGACACGATCAGCTGATCTAGTCCGTCACTAACATAGATCAGTATTTTCGGTTTTCCCGATCAACTCGTCCCGGATTAATCTCCAGTGAACGGCGAATGCGCCGTCCCATTGCAGGAGATCAACCCGATGAGTCGCACCTCCGTTTCCGTGATGGCCTTGCTGGCTTTCACGCTTTCGGCGCCTGCCGCCTTTGCGCAGCCCGCCACCCAGCCGCAGGTCAATCCCGCTGCGGCCAATTCGAACCAGGACTGGTGGCCCGAGCGGCTCGACCTGTCGCCGCTGCGCCAGCATGCGCGCGAGTCGAACCCGATGGGTGACGATTTCGACTATGCGAAGGAGTTCCAGACGCTCGACCTCGCGGCGGTCAAGGCCGACATCAAGACGCTGATGACCACCTCGCAGGACTGGTGGCCGGCGGATTACGGCCATTACGGTCCGTTCTTCATCCGCATGGCCTGGCACAGCGCGGGCACCTATCGCACCGCCGATGGTCGCGGCGGCGCTGGCGGCGGTCAGCAGCGGTTCGAACCGCTCAACAGCTGGCCCGACAACGCCAATCTCGATCGCGCGCGCCGTCTGCTCTGGCCGATCAAGGCGAAGTACGGCCGCAAGCTCAGCTGGGCGGACCTGATGGTGCTGACCGGTAACGTCGCGCTCGAATCGATGGGCTTCAAGACCTTCGGCTTTGCCGGCGGTCGCACCGACGACTGGGAAGCGGACAAGGTCTATTGGGGCCGTGAGAAGAAGTTCCTCGCCGCCGATCGCTATCATGGTGATCGCAAGCTCGAAAAGCCGCTCGCTGCGGTGCAGATGGGCCTGATCTACGTCAATCCTGAAGGCCCGAACGGCAATCCCGATCCGCTGGCCGCTGCCAAGGACATTCGCGAAACCTTCGGCCGTATGGCGATGAATGACGAGGAAACCGTCGCGCTGATCGCGGGCGGCCACACCTTCGGCAAGGCGCATGGCGCGCACAAGGCCGAAGAGTGCATCGGTGCCGATCCGGCGGGTTCGCCGACCGAACAGCAGGGTATCGGCTGGGTCAACAAGTGCGGCACCGGCAAGGGTGTCGATGCGGTGACCAGCGGGCTGGAAGGCGCCTGGTCGGTCAACCCGATCGCCTGGACCACCCAGTATCTCGACAATCTGTTCGGCTTCGACTGGGTGCAGACGCGCAGCCCTGGCGGCGCGATCCAGTGGATCCCCAGCGACAAGAGCGCCGCGAACCTGGTCCCTGACGCGCATGACAAGACCAAGCGTCACGCGCCGATCATGTTCACCACCGACCTCGCGCTGAAGATGGACCCGGAATATCGCAAGGTGTCCGAGCGCTTCCACAAGGACCCGGATGCGTTTGCCGATGCCTTTGCCCGCGCCTGGTTCAAGCTGACCCATCGCGACATGGGCCCGCGCTGGCGCTATCTGGGCGCTGACGCGCCCAAGGTCGATCTGATCTGGCAGGACCCGGTTCCGGCGGTCGATCACCCGCTGGTCGATGCGCAGGATGTGGCGTCGCTCAAGGCGCAGATCCTGGGCTCGGGCCTGACCACGCAGGAACTGGTGCGCACCGCCTGGGCAGCAGCGGCAAGCTATCGCGACACCGACATGCGTGGCGGCACCAATGGGGCACGCCTGCGGCTCGCCCCGCAAAAGGACTGGGCGGTCAACAACCCGGCGGAAATCACCAAGGTCGTCGCCAAGCTGGAAGCGATCCAGACCGGCTTCAACAAGGCGCAGAAGGGCGGCAAGAAGATCTCGCTCGCTGACACTATCGTGCTTGCAGGCAATGCTGGCATCGAGGAGGCCGCGCGCAAGGCCGGCCACAGCCTGACCGTGCCGTTCAAGCCGGGCCGCGGCGATGCCAGCCAGGCGCAGACCGACGTGGCCGCGTTCGAACCGCTCGAGCCGACCGCTGACGGCTTCCGCAACTATTACGGCGCGGGCAGCGTGATGTCGCCGGTCGACATGCTGGTCGATCGTGCGAACATGCTGAGCCTCACCGTGCCGGAAATGACCGTGCTGGTTGGTGGCCTGCGCGCGCTCGATGCCAATACCGGCGGCGCGAAGCATGGTGTGTTCACCAGCACGCCGGGCCAGCTCAACAACGCGTTCTTCGTCAACCTGCTCGACATGGGCAACAAGTGGACCAAGTCGCCGAGCGAAGCGGGTCTGTACGAAGGTCGTGATATCAAGTCGGGCCAGCTGAAGTGGACCGCGACCCCGGTCGACCTGATCTTCGGATCGAACTCGGAACTGCGCGCGGTCGCGGAAGTCTATGCCGCCAGCGATGGCGAAAAGAAGTTCGCTCAGGACTTCGTGGCTGCCTGGACCAAGGTGATGAACCTCGGCCTGCAATAAGCTTCCCCGCCCCGGTGGCGGCGGCCCACATGCCGCCACCGGCTGTAGGCCTATTTTTCCTTCATCACCCAGACCCCGTCCCACTCCCCATGGGGCGGGGTCGCTTTGAGGATGCGGCAGCGCTCGACATAGGTGCGTGACAGGCCGTCGCCGGGGTTGAGCGACACGCATTTCTCGAAGCGCGTGATCGCCTCGTCCCAGCGCGCCGCGCGATAGGCGGCAATGCCGTCCTCGAAATGGCCGAGCACGTCGCGCATCGCCGGGAAGGTCTGCGCGTCGTGATAGTCGAGCAGTTCATAGACGCGCACCGGTGCGGTCTTGCCCTTGACCACGACCAGGTCGATGTCGCGCATCCGGTACGTGCCGTTGAAGCGCGAAACGGTGTTCTCGCTCGCCAGGATGCGCGCGGAATAGGCCTTGCACGCGCTTTCCAGCCTGCTGGCCAGGTTCACGCCATCGCCGATGACGGTATAGTCCATCCGCTTGGGGCTGCCGATATTGCCGGAGACGATATGGTCGGTATGGATGCCGACGCCCATGTCGACGGTCTTGAGGCCCCGGTCGCGGCGCTGGGCATTCCATTCCCACAGGGTGCGGATCATGTTTATCGCGGCGCGCGCGGCGCGGTCCGGATCGTCGTCGTGGCGGACGGGCAGGCCGAAACAGGCCATGATCGCATCGCCGATGAACTTGTCGAGCATGCCGCCCTGCGCGGTGATGCAATCGACCATCAGGCTGAAATATTCGTTGAGGAACGAGACGGTGCCTTGCGCGCCATATTCCTCGGTGATGGTCGTGAACCCGCGCACGTCAGTGAACATGATCGTCGCCTCGGCGCTGACCCCGCCCAAGAGGTCGAGCGTGTCATCGTCCATCATCTGCGCGGCGATCACCGGGTCCATATAGCGCGACATGGTGGACTTCATGCGTTTTTCGCTGCTGATGTCCTCGACCATCAGCATCGAGCCGAGCTTGCTGTCGTCGCTTTCGGAGACGAGCGGCATGACTGTGAGGTTGACCGACTTGACGACGCCGGAAAGCGCCACCTCGGCATCGGGGAAGATGTCGCTGCTGCGTTCTTCCTTCACCTTCTCGATGCGGTCCAGGATCCAGCTGCCGCGTTCGTCGAGCAGATCAGACAGCAGCCGTCCCTGCAGATCGGAAGCCTTGCACGACCAGATGCGCTCGATAGCCTGGTTGCAGGTGATGATCTTGCCCAGCGGGTCGAGCGTCAGCACGCCGTTCGACATGCTCTGCAGCACCGATTCATTGTACAGCTTCATCCGCTGCACATCGTCGAACAGCTTGGAATTCTCGAGCGCGATGGCGATCTGCCCGGTAAAGGTCTTGAGTTGCTGCTCGTCCTTGTCGGTGAATGCACCGGTCTTCTTGTTGAGCACCTGGGTGACGCCGATGACCTCGCCCTGCTTGTTGATGATCGGCACGCACAGGATGCAGCGGGTGAAGAAGCCGGTCTGCCGGTCGAAGCTGGGATTGAAGCGCAGGTCCGCATAGGCGTGCGGAATGTTGAGGCTCTGACCGGTCGTGAACACCGTGCCCGCGATGCCGACATTGGACGGGAAGCGGATCTCGTTGACCTTGCCGCCCGCCGAGAAAAGCGAGAACAGGGTATCGGTCGCCTTGTCGTGGATGAAGATCGTCGCGCGCTCGGCCTCGAACATCCGCACCGTCTCTGCCACCACGCGCTGGAGCAGCCGGGTGAGATCCACCTCCGAGCTGATCTCCGAGATCATCGACAGGAACGCGAGTTCCTTGGCGCGGACCTGCTCGATCTCCTCGATTGATTGAAGGCTCTGCAGGAAAACGGTCGCCTGGCTGGTCATCTCCTCGAGCAGCGCAACGTCATCGGTGGTGAAGTTGCCGTCATGCTTGTTGATGTTCTGCATCACGCCGATGATCTGGCCCAGCGGCGTGCGCACGGGCACGCAGACGATGTTGCGCGTCTTGTAGCCGGTGCGTTGGTCGACGGTGCTGTTGAAACGCGGATCGGCATAGGCATCGTCGACGAGCAGGGGCTCGCCGGTCTGAAAGACATGGCCCGCAATGCCTGAATTGTTGAGAATCCGGATTTCCAGGCTCTGGCTGCCCTGGGCGAAGCGCGAATAAAGCTCGCCCGTCTTGGGATCGTTGAGGAACAGCGTGCCACGATCGCAATCGAGCTCGCGCGAGGTGAGCTCGACCAGCATCGCCAGCACGCCATCGATCTGCGTCATCGTCGCGCATTTGCGGGTGACCTCCAGCAGCACCTCGGTGCGGCGCAGCGCGGCGGCGCGCTGGCTCTCGGTCATGGGACGCGCCAGGGTATCGGTGCCCACGCTCATCAGGCCTTTTCCCTCGTCATCTCTTCCATCCGCTCGCGCAGCGCCTGGATCTGTTGCTGCAGCGCCTGTCGTTCGAGCGCATGATCCGATTCCTGGCGAGCCCGTGCCTGGTCGGCGGCGGTGCGCTCGGCATCCAGCGTCTGGCGCAGCGCATCGATGCTGCCCTTGAGCTGCACGATCTCGGCCTGCGCCGCCGCGCGCTCGGCCTGCAGAGCGTGGTCGGACGCACGCTGCTGCGCTTCCATCTGGTTGCGCATCTGCTGGATTGTCGTGGTAAGATCGGCGATGCGCGCCGCCTCCTCGGACCGGGCGCGCGTGATCTGCAGGTCGGCGTCGTTGGCGGCGGCTTCCAGTGCCTGGCGCAGCCCGTCGATCGTCGCCTGAAGGTGCAGGTTGGCGGCGCGCATTTCCGAAAGCGCGTCCGGAATGGAATTTGATGTCATGCCGATCGTCCCCGCCAAACTGGTCCTATTGGTAACGGCGCATGTCAAGCACGGTTAACCGCTGATTTGCCATAAGGGGGACAATAATCTGTGACAGCGCGCACGCGCCCGGTCATTTGTTGCAATCAGCCGATTGCGCGAAGTTAATCCTTGAGCTTCAAGACCTTGCGCAACTCGGCATTGATCCGGCTCTGCCAGCCGGGGCCGGTGGCACGAAACCCTTCGAGCACCGCCCGATCGAGCCGCAACGTCACCTGCTGCTTGGGATTGTCAGACTTGGGGCGGCCAGGCTTGGTGAGCGTACCGTCAGCGGGGCGGATGAGCTTGTCGCCATGCCACACGGCGGCGCGGCGGAACATGTCTTCCGTCCATTCGGGAGCATCGTCCGGATCAATCCAGGGCTCTTCGGCGGTTTTCAAGCTCTTCGGCATGCACATGTCTCATTGAAATTATGCGGCGAGCGTCACCCCGCCAAGTCCATACCATCGCGATCGCCCGGCCATTGAGTTCACCATAGCTAATGAACCGTTCTTCGCCGTATTCGAAGCGATCATCTGGGATCACCAACCAGACACCTTCAAACACTTTCGGCGCGTCTCGAAAATCCAATCCGCGCTCATTCAGCGTCTTCAACCGTTTGGCTTCATCAAAGCTAATCTTCACAGCCGCCCCCGATGGATGAGGGCCAAGTCCCTCAGAGCATAAATCTCGTCATGACTTTCGCGTCCTTTTCTTGGCCTGCCTGACTTGGGAAGATGGCCATCCTTCACCGGCAGATATTTATGTAACTACAAAAAGCCGCCCCGTCAACCTATTCCATCGCCAGCAGCCGCTCGGCACCGCCCAGATCGACCGAGACCAGGCGGCTCACCCCGCGCTCGACCATGGTCACGCCGAACAGGCGGTGCATGCGGCTCATCGTCACGGCATTGTGGGTGACGATCAGGTAACGGGTGTCGGTGACTGCCGCCATGTGATCGAGCAGGTCGCAGAACCGGTCGATATTGGCATCGTCGAGCGGCGCATCGACCTCGTCGAGCACGCAGATCGGCGCGGGGTTGGTGAGGAACAGGCCGAAGATCAGCGCCACCGCCGTCAGCGCCTGCTCGCCGCCCGAAAGCAGCGTCAGCGAGGACAGGCGCTTGCCTGGCGGCTGGGCCATGATCTCGAGCCCGGCTTCGAGTGGGTCGTCGCTGTCGATGAGTTCGAGATGCGCCTTGCCGCCGTTGAACAGCCGCGCGAACAGCGTGCGGAAATGGCCATCGACCGTTTCGAACGCGGCGAGCAGACGCTGGCGACCTTCGCGGTTGAGCGCGCCGATCGATCCGCGCAATCTTGCGATCGCCTCGACCAGTTCATCATGCTCGGCCCGGATCGTCGTCATTTCGCTTTCGAGCGCGGCAAGCTCGTCGGCGGCGATCAGATTGACCGCGCCCAGCCGCTCGCGCGCCTGATGCAGTCGCTCGTGCTCGGCGGCTTCGGTCTCGGCCGCCATGATCTGAGCCGGATCGAAGGCGAAGCGTTCGGGCAGCAGCGGGGGCGGGCATTGGAAGCGCTCGCCGCAGCCCTGTGCGAGTTCGATCCGGCGCTGGTCCTGATGCTCGGCGCGGGCGGTGGCGCCGGCGCGCTGCTCGCGGGCGAGGGCGAGCGTTTCGGATGTCGCCGCAGCGAGACGCTCGGCCTCGGCCAGCGCCTTTTCCGCGGCTTGCGACGCCGCTTCGGTCAGAGCTTGCGCTTGGCGTGCCTCGGCGAGCGAGGCCTGGAGCGCTGTTATCGTCTCGCCGAGCCTCTCGGGCTTGTCGGCGATGCCAGCACGCTCTTGCGCCAGCTCGGCGGCGCGAACCTGCATCTCGCGCAGCCGCTGTGCGGCCTCGCCCGATCGGCCCTGCCAACCCTTGATCTCGGCGCGCACGGTGGCGCGGCGCTCGCGGAGCGCGGAAACCGCCTGGGCCTGCGCCGCCAGCGCCGCCATTGCGGAGCGCAGCCCCGTCTGCGCAGCTTGATTGCGCTCGCCCAGCAGCGTCACCTGTTCGCGCTGTGCCGTGCCATCCGGCAGCATCGCGCGCGCGGCTTGGGCGGCCTGGCGATCCTGCGCGGCAGCGTCGGCGTCGGCCGTCAGACGTTCGATTCGCTCTGCGAGGTCATCACGGCGCTCGGCATCGCGCTGCAACGCGTGCTCGGTCTGGTCGCGATCGCGCAGCGCCTGGCGTTCGGCAGCTTCGGCTGTGCCCAGCGCGCGGCTATGCTCGGCCATCCGCGCCTGCAGATCGGCGAGTTGCTGTTGCGCCAGCGCCAGAGCCGTCTCTGCGCCTTCCAGCCGCTCGGCCAGCGCAGGCCGAGCCGCCTCGAGCTCGGTCAGCCGGGTGCGCCGCTCCAGCCGCTCTGCCGCCGCCGCACCGTCACCGCTCGAAACGAATCCGTCCCAACGACGCACGCGGCCATCGCGTGTGACGAGCCGCAGCCCGGGATCGAGCGTTTGTCCGGCATCGATCTGCGCAACCATGACCAGCGACAGCCGCGCGGCGAGAGCCTCCGGCGCGCGGACATGGTCGGCAAGCCAGGTGCAGCCATCGGGCAGGGCAGGGCGACCGGCGGGCATATCGGCCCCGGTCCAGAAGCGCCCATCGCCCTTGGCCTCGGCAATCGGCGCGCCAAGGTCATCCCCCAGCGCGGCGGCGAGCGCCTTTTCAAAACCCCTGTCGGCCTGAACCTGGTCGAGTGCGCGCTCGCCTCCGCCCGGCTTCTTGGCCAGATCACGCGTCAAGGCGTCGATCTCGCGCGTCATCGCGTTCAGCTCGGCGCGCAGCGTCGCAAGCTCGCTCTGCGCCGCATCGCGCGCCGGAACGACCGCATCGCGATCCGATTGCGCCTTGGCCAGCGCGGCGCTTGCCGCCGCCTTGGCCTGCCCCGCCTGTTCGCATTCGGCCAGCGCATCGTCGCGCAGCCGTGCCAGCTCGGCTGCATCGCCCAGCCCGGCCAGCTGCGCCCGGGTCCGCTGCAGCTCCTCATCGGCGCGGCGGTGGCGGGCCAGCGCAGTGGCGAGCGCGGCATCGGCTACCTTGATGTCGGCGTCGGTACGGGCGAGTTCGGCGCGCGCCTCGGCCAGCGCCAGCTCGGCCTCGCGCACGGCGCGTTCGGCATTGTCCTGCGCATGCGCCAGCACCGGTCCGCGCGCATCCTCGGCCGCGAGATCGGCCTGCACGCGGGCGTTTTCAGCTTCCAGCCGTTCGAGCGCGGCGGTGGCATCGTGCGTGAGCCGGTCCTCGCGCGCGCTGTCTTCGGCGATGCGCGTCTGCTGCCGGTCGAGATCGGCCAGGCGCTGCACGGCGGCATCGCGCTCTGCGGTCAGCGACGAGAGCCGAAACGCCAGATCCTGGGCATCATCGCGCGCCGATTGCAACGCGGCGCGGGTCTCGGCCAACGCCTCGATCGCCGCACGTTGTCCGGCCTGGGCCTCGTTCTGCGCGGCCTGTGCCTCGACCACCGCAGCCTCTGCCGCCGCAGCCTCTTCCCGCGCCTGCTTCGCCGCATCGGCCGCAGTGCGCCAGCGGGCGAAAAGCGCGCGCGCTTCGGCCACGGCGATCTGCTGGCTCAAGGCGCGATAGCGTTCCGCCGCCTTGGCCTGACGTGCCAGATTGGCCGAGCGCGCCTCCATATCGGTCAGCACCTGCTGCAGCCGCTCGAGATTGGCCTCGGTCGCGCGCAGCTTCTGCTCGGCATCCTTGCGGCGTACGTGCAGTCCGGCAATGCCCGCTGCTTCTTCGAGCATCTGCCGCCGCTCGACCGGGCGGGCGGAGATGACGGCGGCGATCCGCCCCTGGCTGACCAGCGCCGGGCTGTGCGCACCGGTGGCGGCATCGGCGAAGAGCAGCGCGACATCCTTGGCGCGGACATCGCGGCCATTGGCGCGATAGGCGCTGCCCGCGCCGCGCTCGATCCGGCGGACGACCTCGAGTTCGCCATCCTCGACCGTGACCGCGGCGAGCACGGGCTGACTGACCTCGGTGAGCAGCGCCACTTCGGCGAAATTGCGCGCCGGGCGGGTGGCGGTGCCGGCGAAGATCACGTCTTCCATGCCGCCGCCGCGCATCGACTTGGCGGAGCTTTCGCCCATCACCCAGCGGATCGCCTCGAGCAGGTTGGACTTGCCGCAGCCATTGGGCCCGACAATGCCGGTGAGGCCAGGTTCGATGCGCAGTTCGGCGGGCTCGACGAAGCTCTTGAAGCCGCTGAGTTTCAGTCGCTTGAAACGCATGGGGGCGGTGAAGGCGGGCGCATTGACGGGCTGACCAGAGGCATCCCCCTGATCGGCTCCGTCAGCAATCAACCCCCCTTGCTCCATTCAACCCCTTTCGCGGCTGGGGGTCAGCGCGCCCCCATTGCCTGGATTTCGGTTTCCAGCGCCGGCCAGCCAGTGAAATCGACCTTGCGACCGTTGATATAGAAGGTCGGCGTGCCCTGGATATCGTCTTCCTTGGTCGCGGTCTGGGTTGCTTCGGCCAGCTTCTGCGCGGTTTCGACATTGGTCAGGCACTGCAGCGCCTGATCGCGCGAGATGCCGCGCTGGGCGAAGAAGTCGATCAGGCCGGTGCCTTCGGCCAGTGCGACGAAGCGCTGATTGTCGGGCAGCGCGAGCGCTGCCTCGAAGCGCTGCTGGCCCATGGCCTGCGCCTTGGTGAAGATGTCCGCCTGGTTGGCCAGCACCTGCTCGCTGAGCGCGAAGAAGCTTTCGTTGGGTCCGCAACGGGTCAGCATCGATGCGGTGAGATCGAGCGGTTCGCGCACGAAATTGCGGAATTCATAGCTGACCCGGCCGCTGGCGACATATTTGTCGCGGATGGTGGCAAAGGCCTGTTCGGCGAATTCGGCGCAATGGCTGCAGGTGAGCGATGCATATTCGACCAGCTTGATCGGCGCATCGGGATTGCCCATCACATAATAGCCCTTGTCGGTCTTGGTGACGGTTTCGGTCCAGTTCTTGCCAGCAGGCGCGGGGATGGCGGCAATCGGCTCGCCGGAGGGCGCGCCTTCCGCAGCCTTGTCGGCTTCACCGCTGCATGCGGCGATCGAGAGCATCAGGGGCAGGGCGATCAGGCTGGCAAAACGCTTCATAAAGGCTTGGTCCTTGTCATCGGAAACATGGGGGAAGTTCGACCCCGCGGGTCGGCAATTGCGTGGGTTCTGCTTTAGCGGCTGGCCAGCAGCGGTTCCAGACTTTTCCAGTCATAGACATTGGCCTGCAGCTTGCCGTTGATGGTGAAGCTGGGCGTTCCCTCGATCTTGACGGTCTCGCTGGCAAACTTGGTCATCGCCAGCACCTTGCCCTGTTCGGCCTTGTTGGCCAGGCACGCATCGATCTGGGCATTGGTGGCGAGCGGCGAATGGCGCCGCAGCTCGTCATACAGGCCGAGATCGCTGGCAATGCGCTTCAACCGGGCGTTGATGTCGCCCTGATACCAGGCGGCCTGGCCGTCGCGGCCCAGGCTGCCCGCCTTGGTCATCCAGGTGCGCTGGCTGGCAAGCAGGCCGTGATGGCGGCGGAAGAAGCTGCGCGGTTCGCCGCAACGTGCAAGCAGTGCGACGGTCATGTCGAGCGGATCGCGGATGAAGTTGCGCACCTCCAGGCTGGTCTTGCCCTTGGCGATGAAGCCATCGGCCAGCGCGGGATCCGATTCCTGATCGAACGCCGCGCAATGCGGACAGGTATAGCTCATATACTCGACGATCTTCTGCGTTGCCGCCGGGTTGCCCAGAACATGCCCGCCGACCTGGCTCTGGCTCACGCGGTTGGACCAGTCGGCCGGCGCTGCGGCCTTTTGCGCGGTACCGGGCGATACGGCGAACAGGCTCGCGGCGGCAGCAAGCGCGATGGCGGAAACGGCAAGAAGCGGGCGCAACGGCGCAATCATCGATCGACCTCATCAGGCAGGGGCGGCGCAAACAGGCGCACGGGTTTCAGATTGTCGCTCCTTAGCTGAACCGGGGCTTGCCGGGGAGCCCTTGCAGCGGCCTCGCGCGCTTCCTTTTCCTCCAGGCTGCGCGCCAGCGATTCGAGCACGGACTGCAGCTCGGGGTCGGCAATGGGCTTGAGGCCGTCGGCGGGCGCAATGCTGATTGGCCGCAGCGAAGGTGGGGGGGCAGGGCGCGGCTCGGGCCGTTTGGGCGCCGTAAGCGTGCCGTGGCGATATCTGACGCGCGCCACCGCTGCATAACCGAAGAACCGGTTCACCCGTGCGATGATCTCGGGCTCGGCATGCTGCATGAAGATCGCGGTGGCGCTGGTCACGACGAGATGCAGCGTGCCGTCGGCCTTCTTGCCGCGGGCAAAGGCGATAGATTCCGGGCTGGCCATCGCGGCATAGCGCGGCCCTGCAATCTCGGCCCAGCGGCTGACCAGCGAGCTCTGGATGAAACCGAACTTGCGAAAGCTGGTATCGCCGATCGACGGAATCAGGTCGGCAATACCGCGCGCATCGCCGCCGCGCCTGCGCCGGGGTGCCGGGGCAGGCTGCGCTGTCTTGCGCGGCTTGGTGGTGACGGGCTTATCGCTTTCCATTTCGCGTACGACCATGGCATAGCGCCCCCATGTCCGTCGAGTGTCGCGATGATATTGTGGAAACCGGCACCGGCGCGGTCGCTGAAGCGCTGCTTGCGCATTATGATGTGCATGCCCGTGATCTTCCGTGGCGTGTTTCTCCCGCCGCGCGCCGCGCCGGTTCGAAGCCCGATCCCTATCGCGTCTGGCTGTCCGAGGTGATGCTGCAACAGACCACGGTCGCCGCAGTGACCGGCTATTTCCAGCGCTTCACGACTCGTTGGCCGACGGTCGAGGCGCTCGCCGCCGCGCCGCAGGAAGACGTGCTCGCCGCCTGGGCAGGGCTGGGCTATTATGCCCGCGCCCGCAATCTCATCGCCTGTGCCAACGCGGTGACGAACGAGCATTGCGGGCGTTTTCCCGATAGCGAGGCGGGCCTGCGTGCCTTGCCGGGGATCGGCGACTACACCGCAGCGGCCATCGCAGCGATTGCGTTCGACGAACCTGCGGCGGTTGTCGATGCTAATGTCGAGCGGGTGGTCGCACGGCTGTTCGCGATCACCACACCGCTGCCCGCAGCTCGGACCGAAATCCGGATGCGCACCGCCGAAATCACCCCGCGCGAGCGTCCTGGCGACTTCGCGCAGGCGATGATGGACCTGGGCGCGACCATCTGCACGGTGCGCAACCCCTCGTGCCTGCTCTGCCCGCTCGCGCCGCATTGTGCCGGGCGCGCGCAGGGCATCGCCGAATCGCTGCCGGTCAAGCCGCCCAAAAAGGCCAAGCCGCAGCGCACCGGCACCGCGTTCTGGATCGAACAGGACGGCCAGGTGCTGCTCGTCCAGCGGCCCGGCAAGGGGATGCTCGGCGGGATGCGCGCGCTGCCCGACGATGGCTGGGCTGCGGGCCGCGACGGAACTGCCGAGCCGCCCGTCTCCGGCCAGTGGCAGATCCTCGACGGTGTGGTCGCGCATGTCTTCACGCATTTTTCGCTGCAGCTTGCATTGGCGCTTTATCGTGGCCCTCAAATCGATAAGGTTGCCATTGAAAACCTGAATGGCATCTGGTGGCCGGTGGAACATATTGCGCAAGCCGGGCTTCCTACGCTGTTCGCCAAGGCGGCGGCCGTGGCCATTCAGTATCGATAAAGCCGGACTGGCCAAAGGTGCAGATCCGATGAACGGGAGAAACACATGTCGAAGCTTATGAGCCAGATGCCGCAGATGAGTCGCCGCCACATGCTGGGTTCGGCGGGTCTGCTGGGCCTGTTCGCTGCGATGCCCGGCTATGCCCGGGCGATGGCGAGCGGGGATTTCAGCCTGATCCGCAAGCAGGTGGAGGATTATGTCGCGACCAAGAAAGTGGCGGGCATGCTGGTCTCGCTCGGCTTTGGCGCGCAGCCGGCGGCTCTGATCGGCGCGGGCAATCTTGCGCTCGACATCCCGACCCCTGTCGATGCCAATTCGCTCTGGCGCGTCTATTCGATGACCAAGCCGATCACCGGCATGGCCGCGATGATGCTGATCGAACAGGGCAAATTGAAGCTCGACCAGCCGATCGCCGATTTCATCCCCGAATTCGCCAACATGAAGGTGCTGACCGATCCGGCCAAGAACCTCGATTCGGTACCCGCCAAGACGCTGATCACCCCGCGCCACCTGATGACGCACACGGCGGGGCTCGGCTATAGCATCGTCACCAAGGGACCGCTGCTCGAGGAATATCTCAAGCAGGGCATCAATCCCGGTGCGGTCAGCAAGACGCCGATCCCCGGCTTCCCGGTACCCGCGCCAACCCCGCCAATCGACGAATTCGCGCGCCGTGTCGCTGCGCTGCCGCTGATTGCCGAGCCTGGCACGATCTGGAGCTATTCGATCGGGCTCGACCTGCTCGGCTATGTCATCCAGATCGCATCGGGCATGGAATTCGGCGCGTTCCTGCAGAAGAACATCTTCGATCCGCTTGGCATGACGAGCAGTTACTGGACCGTGCCCCAGAGCGAGGTCGCGCGGCTCAGCACGAATTACGCGCCGTTTGCCGGTGCGCTGATCCCGATCGATCCGGCGCAGGACAGCATCTTCACCGTGCCGCCCGCCTTCCCGTTCGGCGGGGCAGGGCTGGTCAGCAGCGCGGCGGATTATGACCGCTTTCTCGCGATGCTGGTCGGCAAGGGGCAGCTGAACGGCACCCGGATCATGTCCGAGCAAACGGCCTTGATGGGCATGTCCAACCTGTTGCCGCAGACCGCGGTGACCAAGGGGACCTGGGTCGAAAACCAGGGCTTTGGCGCGGGCGGACGCGTTGGCCTCGGCAACGACAAGGGGCCGGCGGGTACCTATGGCTGGGGCGGCGCTGCGGGGACCGTGGCTTTTGTCGATCATGTCCGCGGCATTCGCGCATCGGGCTATACCCAGTACATGCCGTCCGATACCTATCCGTTCCAGCGCGAATTCCCGCAGATGGTGTACGAGCAGCTCAAGGCGATGGGCTGAGCGCGGGCCGGGGGCATCGTCATGAGTCTGTCGCTGATTGCACCGGCACTGACCGGCAACCGCATGGACCGTGCCGACCAGGTGCGCGTCGATCCGGACCGGCTCGCCGGATACATGAACTGGAAGGCGAAGCTGCTCAGCCTCAACGGGCTTGAGCCCGAGGTGGATTTCGAAGGCCGGCTGGTCTGGCGCAGCCTGGCCGATGCCGCGCCCGACAGCGAGTTCATCTTCCTTGGCCTGATCGACGATAAGGCGCATTTTGCCGAGCTGAAACGCGGCGAACGCGGGTCTGGGCTGCAATACAATCCGCGTGTCTGGCAGATGCTCGCAGGGCTGCCCGCCGACGAGCTGGCGCTCTATGGCGGCGCGCGCACACTTGTCGACTGGCATGCCCGACACCGCTTCTGCTCGCTGTGCGGCGCGGCGAGTGCGATGAGCAAGGGCGGCTGGTCGCGCACGTGCACCGGCTGCGGCGCGGAGCATTTCCCGCGCGTCGATCCGGTAACGATCATGCTCTCCGAATATCAGGGCAAGGTGCTGCTCGGCCGCCAACCGCGCTTCCCGGCGCGCCGCTTTTCCGCGCTGGCCGGGTTCGTCGAACCGGGCGAGGGCATCGAGGAAGCGGTCGCGCGCGAGCTGTGGGAAGAAGCGGGCGTGCGCGTGAGGAACGTGCGCTATGTCGCCAGCCAGCCCTGGCCGTTCCCCTCGTCGCTGATGATCGCGTGCACCAGCGAGGCTCTGAGCGATGAACTGACGCTTGATACCACCGAGATCGAGGAGGCAGGCTGGTTCAGCGTCGATGAGGTCCGCGCCGCGATGGCGGGAGACGAAAGCGCCCCCTTCATCGCGCCGCCGCCCTTCGCGATCGCGCATGATCTGCTGAAACACTGGCTGGCGCAGCAATAGGGGCGGGGATAGCGCTGGGGCCAGGGGCTCAGCCGGTCGCGGCGCATCACGCCAGATATTGACGCGCCCCGCATCCGGTGGCATGTGCGCCCGACCACGCCACACGGCGCCAGGCGCGCGGGTATAGCTTAGTGGTAAAGCTCCAGCCTTCCAAGCTGGCTAGGCGGGTTCGATTCCCGCTACCCGCTCCAAGGCCTCTCTCAGGGGGTCCGAAAACGTCGCGTAAGCAGCTGTTTTACAGCACTTTTTTGTGATATGCTTTCCCAGCAGTTCCAGTAATGTTCCCCTACACATTGCCCATTTGATGGGGTTTTTGATGGACCTGCAGCCAAACTTGCTGGTGAGAGGTCCATCACAATGGCTGGAAGTGCTAGAATACCGGGGCTTACAGCGGCAGCCGTCGCTCGCGCCAAGCCCAAAGCCAACGATTACAAGCTGTCTGACAGGGACGGAATGTACCTGCTGGTGAAGCCCAGCGGCACCAAATACTGGCGGATGAACTACCGTCATTTCGGCAGCCAGCGGACGGTGTCGTTCGGTCGCTACCCCGAAGTCAGTCTGGCTGAAGCCAGGCAGCGCCTCATTGAGGCCCGGCGGCTGATCGCGGACGGTATCGATCCCGTCGACCAGGCCAAGCTGGACAAAATCGCCGATAGCGTTGCGGCGTCCAACTCCTTCGAATTGGTGGCCGCCGAATGGTTGGAGAAGGTCAAGCTCGAGGATAGGGCGGCAGCATCGATCAAGAAGTACGAGTGGCAGCTTGGTCTGGTGACGCCCACCATCGGGCGGCGACCGATCTCCAAGATCACTGCCCATGAGGTTCTGGTTGCGCTCAAGAAAATCGAACGGACCAAACGGTTCTATACCGCAACCAGCGTACGGACCACCTGCAGTCAGGTTTTCCGCTTCGCGATCGCGACTGCGCGGGCCGAGCGTGATGTGTGCGCTGATCTTCGTGGCGCGCTGGTGACGCCTAAAGTTGTGCACCGTGCTGCAATCACCACGCCTAACGAAGCAGGAGCCTTGCTGCGCTCAATGGACGGCTATGAGGGCGACGTTCTGACTCGGATCGCGATGCAATTCCTCGCAAACGTTTTTGTTCGCCCTGGCGAGCTCCGGCATGCTGAATGGGCTGAGTTCGACTTTAGTCGCAAGGTTTGGACGATTCCTGCGCACAAGATGAAGATGCGAAGGCCTCACGCCGTGCCCCTGTCACGCCAGGCTTTGGAAATCTTGCGCCAGATCGAGCATGACGCAGCTTACAGCATCTATCTCTTTCCGTCATTGCGGTCAGTAAACCGACCGATGTCGGATAACACCATCAACGGCGCGCTGCGCAGAATGGGGTATACCAAGGACGAAATGACCGCGCATGGGTTCCGCGCCATGGCAGCAACGCTGCTGAATGAGATGGGTATCTGGAACAGCGATGCCATCGAACGGCAACTTGCCCACGTAGAAGCCAACGCCGTGCGCAGAGCCTATACTCGCGGGCAGTATTGGGAAGAGCGGGTCCGCATGATGCAGCATTGGTCTGATTATCTCGATCAGCTCAAAGGTGGCGCCAACGTTCTCCGGCCTAAGTTTCCGCAGGCTGCTCGGAGATAAAGGCTGGAGTTGGCCAGTTTGTTGAATGGCGGGTAAGGGGGTGATTGGCGGAAAGCTACCGTCAGATCTGCCCCTCAGTAACGGTAGGCCTCGACAATCAGGCGTCCCGCACGCAATGACCGCAAAGTCACAGAACCTTCCGGCGGCCGCCGACCCACAATCGGTCATTCGAAATGTTGACTGCAGATGTCTGTGTCGGACACAAGCTGCCGATAGTTTGCGGCGAATCACAAAGTCCGAAAACCAGCGGCAAACACAAGCGCAATTCTGTGCGATTGCCACTTGCCGCCAGCAGGTCTTCCTGATGGCACGCATTTATCCCGCATGCACCGGCTGTTTGTACCCATCATGATGCAACTTGAATGACGGCCGCCTTGCGGGTCAAATCTCGTCATTGGCAGAAACAGTCAGAAAGTTGGCAAAACCAGACGTGGTCTCCCGGTCCGTTCGCAAGTGAAATGCGGACATCAACAAAAGCACGCGCCTACCTTCGCCCTGTGCGTGCAGCAGCCAGAACGAGAGGATATTGACTGTGTCTCAGGTACTCGAAGCCGCATTGGACCATGCACCGGGCGAAGTTGAAGCCTTTGACGTGTTGGTTGTGGGTGCGGGGATTTCCGGGATCGGCAGCGCCTACCATCTCAAGACCCAATGCCCCGGCAAGAGCTTTGCCATTCTGGAGGCCAAGGAGAGTTTCGGCGGTACCTGGCACACGCATCGCTATCCGGGTGTTCGTTCCGATTCGGACCTTTATACTTTCGGCTATCGTTTCAAGCCCTGGGTCGGCGCGCCCATCGCTTCGGGCGAGGAGATCCTCAAATATCTCTCCGGCGTGATTGCCGAAAACGATCTCGATCAGCACATCCGATACGGCACAGTCATCACCCGCTGCGCCTGGTCGAGCAGCGAGCGCCTGTGGACGGTCGAAACCCGTACGCCCGATGGTGCCGCCGGAAAGACCTACAAGTGCAACTTCCTGTGGATGTGCCAAGGCTATTACGATCACGAAAATCCGTTTCTGCCCCAATGGCCCGGCATGGAAGATTTCAATGGCACCCTGGTCCACGCGCAAAAATGGGATGGCAGCGTGGATTATGTCGGCAAGAAGGTGGTCGTCATCGGCTCCGGTGCCACGGCGGCTACGGTCATTCCGGCCATGGCCGACAAGGCAGCCCATGTCACGATGCTGCAGCGTTCGCCCACCTATTTCTTCTGCTATCCCAACCGGTCCGACCTTGCCGATCGTCTTCGGGAAATCGGCGCGGACGAGGACACGGTCCATCAATGTGCAAGGCTCGACTATCTGCACCAGCTCAAGACCCTGGACCGCCGCTCAAGGACCGAGCCCGATGCGGTGGTAGAGGAACTGAAGGAGCTGGTCCGGCTCTATGCGGGTGAAGAGTTCGAATTCGCGCCGCATTTCGTGCCGCGTTACCGGCCATGGCAACAGCGCCTTGCGTTCATTCCCGATGGCGACCTGTTCGTGAAGATGCGCGAGGGCAAGGTCTCTGCGGTAACGGACCGGATTGCACATTTCACGAGCTCGGGCATTGCCCTGGAATCGGGCGAGCATCTGGAAGCCGATCTCGTGGTGGCGGCCACGGGCTTCAATCTGCTGGTCATGGGGGGAATTGTCTTCGAAGTCGATGGCCAGCCGGTCGACTGGGGCAATAGGACGACATTCCGCGGCATGATGTTTGACAACGTGCCCAACCTGGCATGGGTGTTCGGCTATTTCCGCGCGGCTTGGACGTTGCGTGTGGACCTGCTGGGCGATTTCGTCTGCCGGTTGCTGCAGCACGCTGACGCCAAGGGTGCCAGGGAAGTCAGGATCGTCATTCCAGGGGATATTGCGGACGACCCGCGCACTCCGTGGATTGAAGACGATAATTTCAACCCCGGCTATCTGATGCGCGATATTGCCAAGCTGCCCAAGCGCCTGGGCGATCGGCCCGAATGGCGGCACTCGCAGGACTACTGGACCGAGGCCGAGGACATTCCCTCGATCGATCTGGACGGGCCGGAATTCGTCTATTCGTGACGATCGCGATGCCCGGTGCCGCTACCAGCGGCGGGCACCGGGCAGGGATCGTTCAGTTGGTCCTGGGCATCTGGCCGGCCATGTTCCTGCGATATTCGAGTGCACCCATGCCCGACCAGCGCTTGAATGCGCGCGAAAAGCTGGAAGGCTCGGCAAAACCGATCGCGAAGGCGATGCCTTCCACCGACATCCTGGGGTCGGCCAGCAGCTGGCAGGCGCGGTCATAGCGCGCCTTGTCGACAATCGCGGAAAACCGGGTGCCTTCATCAGCCAGGCGGCGATGGAGCGTGCGCTCGGACAGGGCCAGCCTGCGCGCCGCATCGCCGGCCTGCAACATGGTCGCATCGGAACAGGCGCTCAGCAGAATGGACAGCCGGTGCGAAATCGGCGCATCCGATCGCGCCTTGCCCAGCGTCTGGTCGCAGCGGGTGAGATACAGCGTCTGCAATTCCAGATCGCCTAGCGGCAGGGCCCGGTTGACCGCGTTCGGCAGGAAGATCCACCGGGTCCGGTCGGCATTGAACTCGACCGGGCAATGGAAGCTGCGCCGCAGCTCGCTCCAGTTGCGCGGCGGCGGCGCGGCCACCGTCACCCGCTCGAGCACCTGGTCGCTGCCCATGAGGTCGCGGATCAGCGTATGCACCGCCCCCAGATCGCGCTGTTGGGTGAAATCGTACAAATCCGGCGCTATTCCCTCGTGATCCGCGATCAGCGCGGCAGCGCCGTTTTCCTGCGCCACGAAACGATAGTGCATCAGCGAAAAGGTGAGCGCCTGATATTTGCAGGCGATCTGCAAGGCCTGCCCCAGCGTGCCTGCGGTCATCATAGCGAGTCCCAGCGCGCCATATTTGATCGAGCGATAGCGCTGGCCCATATCGAACCACAAATCGGTCTGGCCCGCGGTCAGCTGGACAAAACCCTGCTGGATGACCAGCTCTTCCTTGGCCAGAACTTCTTTGGGATCATCGTCCAGTTTCAAGGACTTGAGCTGATTGTACTGACAAAAGGAATCCCAGTTCGCGTTGAGCGTCTTGACCACGACCGACTGCATGATGCGCGCGCTGAGATCGGGCAGTGCCGCATAAAGGGCTTGAGGATTCATGGCATCCGGTCTCCCGCCTGGCCGATAATCACATATCGGTCGTTTTCTTTGCACGATAGGACCGCGTGGCGGATTGCGTCAATAACTTGGCGCGCCACGCCATGGCCGACTTTGGCAGATAAAGACACATTCGCCCCAATCATAAAGGGGAGAGACCGTGTCGAAATTCGCACGAATGACCGCTCTGGCGGTCACCACTGTCGCCATTTCCGCCGGCGCGATAGTGTATTTCGGTTCAAAGTCGTCGCCTTCGAACGATGCCGCCTGGCAGACGTTGCTGGCAAGCTCGCACGAGGCCGGAGACTGGGTGACCTATGGCGGCACGTTCGATGAGCAGCGTTTCAGCGGTCTGACCCAGATCAACGCCAAGAGCGTCGCGGATCTGGGACTCGCCTGGTCGTTCGAACTGGACACCAACCGTGCGCAGGAAGGAACGCCGCTGGAAAAGGACGGCGTGCTCTATGTCACGACGGCCTGGTCCAAGGTTTATGCATTCGACGCCGTCACCGGAAAGGAGCTGTGGCGCTTCGACCCGCAGGTGCCCGGCGAATATGCCGCCAAGGGGTGCTGCGATGTCGGCAATCGCGGGGCCGCGCTGTACGATGGCAAGCTGTATTTCGGCACGTTCGACGGGCGCCTGATCGCACTCGATGCGAAGACCGGAAAGCCCGTCTGGTCGGTGGTCACCGTAGACCAATCCAAGACCTATACCATCACCGGAGCGCCGCGCATCGTCAAGGGACGCGTCGTCATCGGCAACGGCGGTGCGGAGCTGGGTGCGCGCGGCTATGTGACCGCCTATGATGCGCAGACCGGTAAGCAGGCCTGGCGCTTCTACACCGTGCCCGGCAACCCGGCCAATGGTCCGGATGGTGCCGCGTCCGACAGCATCCTTGCGCAAAAGGCGCAAGCGACCTGGTCGGGCGAATACTGGAAACAGGGCGGCGGCGGCACGGTCTGGGATTCGATCGTCTATGACGAGGAACTGGACCAGCTCTATATCGGCGTGGGCAATGGCAGCCCCTGGAACTATCGCATCCGCAGCCAGGGCAAGGGCGACAATCTGTTCCTCTCGTCGATCGTCGCGCTCGATCCCGATACCGGCAGCTATCGCTGGCATTATCAGGCGAACCCCGGTGAGACCTGGGACTATACCAACACCCAGCAGATCACGCTGGCCGATCTGACGATCGACGGCAAGCCGCGCAAGGTGCTGATGCAGGCGCCGAAAAACGGTTTCTTCTTCGTCATCGACCGCACCAACGGCAAGCTGCTTTCGGCCAGGAACTTTGTCGATGTGAACTGGGCCACAGGGTATGACATGGCCACCGGCAGGCCGATAGAAATCCCCGCCGCCCGGTTCGAAAAGGCACCCGCCGTGGTCATGCCGGGCGCTCTTGGGGCGCATAACTGGCAGCCGATGGCATTCAACCCTGAGACCGGGCTGACCTATATTCCCGGCAACAAGGCCCTGTTCGCCTATGAACAGCCGTCCGACTATTCGTTCCGTCCGGGCCGGTGGAACCTGGGCCTTGAAACCCAGCGCACCTCCCCGCCGGACGATCCCGCAACGGTAGCCGCGACGCGCGCGCTTCTCGGCGGCCGGCTGATCGCCTGGGACCCCGTGCGCCAGAAGGAGGCCTGGGGATTTGACTATCCCGAACCCTGGAACAGCGGCGTGCTGACGACCGCGGGCGGCCTGGTCTTTCAGGGCGACACGCGCGGCAATTTCCGGGCCTTTGCAGCAAGCGACGGCAAGGTCCTGTGGAATGTGAACCTGGGCATGGCCATCATGGCCGCGCCGATGACCTTCGAGGCGGGCGGCAACCAGTATATCGCCGTGCTGGCCGGCTATGGCGGTGCCTATGCCTTGACCTCCTATTTCAACGACAATCCCGGACCCCGCCCGAATGGCCGTGTCTACGTTTTCCGCATCGGCGGCAAGGCGCCCATGCCCAAGGTCGAAAAGCTCTTCAAGGCACCGGCCAACCCTTCGAGCGAACCGTTCCCGGCATCGCTGGTAGCGCGGGGCGAGGCGCTGTTCCAGAAGGACTGCTGGGCCTGCCACGGTCCTGGCGCGGTATCGAGCGGCGTGGTGCCCGATCTGCGCCGCTCCGGCGTGCTGCCAAGCGCGGATGGGTGGAAGGAAGTGGTCATCGGCGGCGCGCTCAAGGACCGCGGCATGATCAGTTTCGCCAAGACCCTGACCAGCGCCGATGCGGAAGCCCTGCGCGCCTATGTGTCCTCAAGGGCGCTCCTGCTGAAGATTCAGGAACAGGGACGGGGAGCGGGCAAATGACCGAGCCGCTTGTTCTTCCCGAAACCGCCGTCGTGCTGGAGGCCCTGGCCGCCATGGATGGGCCGCATCTGGGCGACCTGCCGGCGGAAGCGGCCCGTGCGGTCTATCACCAACTGGGTGCCGCGTTCGAGGCGGATGCCGACGCTTCCGTTCGCATCGCCGATTTCGTGGGCGATGGCGTGCCGATGCGGGCCTATTTCCCTGGGCAACCCTCAGCTGGACCGGTCATCGTCTTCTTTCACGGCGGCGGCTGGGTCATCGGCGACCTGGACACGCATCATGCGCTCTGCACCCGGCTGGCCGCGGTGGCGGGTCTGCGCGTGGTGGCGGTGGATTACCGGCTTGCGCCAGAACATCCCTATCCGGCCGCGCATGACGATTGCCTGGCGGCGGCGCGCTTCGTGGCCGACGGGCCTGCGGTTCTGGAAGCGCCGGTCGCTGGCATTGCCCTGGCGGGCGACAGTGCCGGAGGTGCCCTGGCGCTTGCCGTCAGTGCGAGGCTGGAGCCCGCCCAACGGCTGGCCCAGTTGCTGATCTACCCGGTCGGCGACTGCACCGAGCCCGAAACAGGCTCTTATGCCGAGTTTGCCGAGGGCTTCCTGCTCGACCGCAAGCTCATGCATCGCTTCATCACCGATTATCTGCCGGTCGCGAACGATCGTCGGAATGTCGATGTCTCGCCCGTCCTGCACGATCTGTCCGCGGACCTGCCGCCGACCGTCATTCTGACAGCCGGGCTTGACCCGCTGCGCGATCAGGGGCGCGCGCTGGCTGCCGCACTCATCCGGCGCGGGATCGAGTGCCATTATCTGGAGGCGGCAGGCCTGATCCACGGGATGGCGACCATGCGCCGTGGCCTGCCCGGCGGCGATGCCCTTATCGCGCGTGCAGCGCGGCTGCTCGCCGCAGTGCTGCGTGAAAACGATCCAGTCCTTGCAGGAGAATTCTGATGCGCAACTATCTCGACTTCTACATCGACGGTGCCTGGGTGCCGCCTGCAGAACCCAGGACCCTGGAGGTGTTCGACCCCGCCACCGAAGGGGTTGCCGGCCGGATCAGCATGGGCGGTGCAGCGGACGTGGACCGTGCCGTGCAGGCGGCGCGGCGCGCTTTCGAAAGCTATGGACGTACGAGCCGGGCCGAGCGCCTTGACCTGCTGGACGCAGTGCTGGCGCAACTGGTTGCGCGCAAGGATGATCTGGCGGCGGCAATCACCGAGGAAATGGGCGCGCCAGCGGGTCTCGCCGCCGCCGCCCATGTGCCTTTCGGTCTCGGTCACTTCCAGCTGGCGCGGCAGATTCTGGCAGGTCTCGAGACCGATCGGACCGTGGGAACCACGCTGATCACCGCCGAGCCCATCGGGGTCGTGGGAATGATCACGCCCTGGAACTGGCCGCTCAACCAGATTGCCTGCAAGGTTGCACCGGCGCTCGCCGTCGGGTGCACGATGGTGCTCAAGCCTTCGGAAGTGGCACCCTTCAGCGCGCAGATCTTTGCCGAGGCGCTTCATGCGGCGGGCGTGCCGCACGGCGTCTTCAACCTCGTCAACGGCGATGGGCCTTCGGTCGGGGCGGCGATTTCATCGCATCCCGGTGTCGACATGGTGTCGTTCACCGGATCGACGCGGGCGGGAGTGCAGGTCGCTTGCGATGCCGCCCCCACCGTCAAGCGGGTGCATCAGGAGCTGGGCGGCAAGTCGGCCAATATCATCCTGCCCGATGCCGATCTTGCCGATGCCGTGGCGCGCGGTGTCGAAGCGATGATGGTGAACAGCGGTCAGAGCTGCAACGCGCCGTCGCGTATGCTGGTCCCGATCAGCCGGATGGAGGAAGCAAAGGCGGTTGCGGCGCAGACCATCGCGCAGCAGTCCGTGGGTTCGCCGCAGGAAGCGGTCGCGCTGGGCCCGGTCGTCTCCCAGACGCAATGGGATCGCATCCAGGCGCTGATCGCTCAAGGCATTGCCGAAGGCGCAACCCTGGTCGCCGGTGGCACCGGTCGGCCCGATGGTCTCGACCTTGGCTATTATGTCAAGCCCACCGTCTTTGCGGATGTGACCAACGACATGGCCATTGCACGCGAGGAGATCTTCGGCCCCGTGGTTGTCCTGATCGGATATTGCAATGTCGATGAAGCGGTCGCGATTGCCAACGACAGCGTCTATGGCCTGGCCGCCTATGTGCAATCGGCCAGCATCGAACAGGCCCGCGCCGTCGCGTCGCGGCTCCGCGCAGGGCAGGTCCTGCTCAATTATGCCGCGCTGGATCTGAACGCGCCGTTCGGCGGCTTCAAGCAGTCCGGCAACGGCCGCGAATGGGGCGAGCTGGCATTTCACGAGTTCATGGAGGTCAAGGCGGTGCTTGGATACGAGGCAGCCTGAACCGTGCCATGGCCAAGTCAATCTGGCACGTGAGGCCAAGAACTTGGCAAGACGTGTCATGGTCGGCTGCCTCCGCCTGGCGCAATATAATCTTCAAAGAACAATCGGCTGTCCACCAGCTCATGAAGAGCGGGGAGCAGCAATAAACGAAAGGGAGAGGCGAACGTGACCCCATACAAGCAGCTGCGAGCATTTTTCTTGTCGGGCGCAACAGGAATCGTACTGTGCACGGCACCAGCTTTTGCGCAAGAGGCGAGCGAGCCTGCAGACGAGGGGGCAATAACGGATATTGTCGTGGTTGCGCAGAAGCGCGCGCAGATCCTGCAGGACGTGCCCCTGGCCGTCTCTGCGCTGACCGGTGACGAACTGCAGTCCCGCGGGGTCAGCGAAACGTCCGACCTGCAGGGCTTCGTTCCCAGCCTGCAGATCACGACCCCCTATGGGCGCACCCAGCCGAACTTCGCGCTGCGCGGCGTTTCCGTGGCCAACGAATTCTCCGCATCGACGGCCTCGCCCGTCGGTGTCTATGTCGACGAAGTCTATCAGAGCTTTCGCGCCAGCCATGGGCAGCAACTCTACGATCTGGAACGGATCGAAGTCCTGCGCGGCCCGCAGGGTACGCTTTACGGGCGCAACACCACCGGCGGCGCGATCAGCTTCTTCACCAACAAGCCCAAGCTGGGTGAGAGCGAAGGCTATGTGACGGTTGGCTATGGCAATTACGACACCTGGACCGCCGAGGGGGCGGTGGAGGCCACGCTGGTTCCCGATGTGCTGGGCATCCGCCTTGCCGGGACATTTGCCAAGGGCGATGGCTGGCAGTTCAACCCCGCGCAGAATCGCGATGCAGGCACGACCAATACCTATGCCGGCCGCGCCAGCCTCCGCTGGAAGCCCGCCGAGTCGATCGACATCAACCTGAAGGGCTATTTCGCGCGCGACAATCCGCTTGCGCCCAATCCCTATGCGATCGGCCAGTTGGCCGGCGACAGGGACGTGCTGGGCTATTCCCGGTCGGATCCGGCCCAGAACGGCGGGCGTCCGCTCCGCCGGAACGAGGTGGCGGCCGATACCGGCGGCAATTACTATACCGCGTCGCGCGGATTTTCGCTGAGCGTCGCGGCGGAGCTGAGCGACAGTCTGACGCTGACCTCGATCACCGGATATGACTGGGGCAGATACAGCAATTCGCCGTTCGATTGCGATGGTTCGCCCAACGACGTTTGCGCGCTGCGCTACAATTCGACCAGCAAGAACTTCAACCAGGATCTACGCCTGACCTTCCAGACCGACCGGCTCAACCTCGTCGCCGGGGGATATTACGGCAAGGACAGGATCAAGACCCGCAACGAAATCGACTTTTTCGGTGTGCTTGAGCCGCTGCTCCGCTCCGCAGGCGCACCCGACAGTTTCTTCAACGCACCGGTTTCCGCGCCTCAGGCTGCCGCCATCGTTCCGGCCTTCGCGGTCAACCCTGCTCTCAACCCGACTGTGCCGGCGGGATGCGCGCCGGTCGCGACAGGCAATCCCAACGGCTTTCTCGACGCCCGCTCGCTGATTGCCCTGCTGACCGACATTCAGCTGAACAATTCTGGCGGCGGTGGTTTCGGTGGCGTCGTTTCGGCGGCTTGCCGTGCGGCGGGTGCGCCGCCGTTCGGGCCGATCAACGGCGAGCAGCGCTTTACGATCAGCCGCCCCTCGTTCGCCCTCTATGCCGATGCGAGCTATGATCTGACCGATGCGCTCACGGTCAGCGTCGGCCTGCGATACACCCGCGACAAGGTCAACTATCTCGATGGGCGCACAGTGCTCTACGATCTGGGCGGCCGCCGCATTGTCGCCAGCACCATCCCCTATTCCTTCCCCTATAATGCCAGCCTGCCCGCACTGGAGCAGCGCGAATCGGCCAATCGGCTGACCGGGCGGGTCAATGTCTCCTATGACTTTACCGATGATGTGATGGGCTATCTCAACTATAGCCGCGGCTATCGGGCGGGCAGCTTCAATGGCCTGGCCTATCAGGGGACCAACCAGGTCTATTTCATCAAGCCCGAGACAATCGACGCGTATGAAGGCGGCCTGAAGCTGAGGCTGTTCGACCGCCGCGTGCAGCTGAACCTTGCGGGCTTCTATTATGACTACATGGGCCACCAGGTCACCCAGGTCATCGGGGCCACCAGTTTCACCCGCAGCGCCGATGGCCGTCTCTATGGTGGAGAGGCGGAGCTGACCTGGCAGGTGACGCCCAGCTTCCGGATCGATGGGTCGGCCAGTCTGCTGCGCAGCAAATACAAGGGCAATGTGGTCGATCCTGCCGATCCCTCCAGCCCGACCCGGAACGTCAATGGCAATCCATTTCCCAATGCCCCGCGCGAGACCTTCTCGATCGGCATGGATTGGGATGCCTATAATGCGGGAGACCTGCGCGTGAACCTGCGCAGCGATGCCGCCTATACCGGCCGCTATTTCTTCGACCCGTTCGGCGATTATGGTCTGGATCCATGCGACCGTCCGGGCGCGCCGGGGGCGGTGCGGCCCGCGGGTGTCGCCATTACATGCGGCAACCCCGGCTATTGGCTGGTGAACAGCCGCTTGACGGTCGAAAAGGGCAATTACTCGGCAAGCCTGTGGGTCAAGAACCTGACCAACAAGTTCTATTACAGCTACGGGCTCAATATCGACATCTTCGGGCTGGACTATCTGAACCGGGGGACGCCGCGAACTTATGGCGTGGAGCTGACCGCACGCTTCTGATCATCCCCCCGATCCTGGGGTGGGCATGTCCCACCCCGTTTTTTCGTGCAGCAAAGGAGCTTCGGATGCGCTTGAAGGGAAAGGTGGCGCTGGTCACAGGGGGCGCGCGCGGGATCGGCAGCGCCATCTGCCTGGCGCTGGCCAGAGAAGGTGCCAGCGTCGCGGTTACGGACATCCGGGAGGACGAGGGCATGGCCCTGGCCGATCTCTTGCGTAGCGGGGGGTCACAGGCCCTGTTCCTGCTGCAGGATGTCACACAGGAGCAAGCCTGGAACGAGGTCGTCGAAAAGGTGCAGCAAGCCTTTGGCGGCATCGACATTCTGGTCAACAATGCCGGCATAGCCTTGCCGGGAACAATCGAGACACAGAGTTTCAGCGACTGGCGGCAGACCATGGCGATCAATCTTGACGCTGTGTTCCTGGGCACCCGCGCAGGCGTGCTGGCAATGCGCGAAAAGGGCGGGTCGATCGTCAACATCTCCTCGATCGAAGGGATTGTCGGCAATGCGCACGTCCCGGCCTATAACGCCTCGAAGGGCGGAGTGCGTCTGCTGACGAAATCCGCCGCCATTCACTGCGCGCGGTCAGGCTATCGCGTCCGGGTCAACAGCGTCCACCCCGGCTATGTCGGAACCGCGCTGGTGCAGGACGCGCTCGCACAGCTGCCGCACGACTTTGCCGCCAGGACGCTCGACCGCATTCCGATGCAGCGCTTCGGCGAGGCGGACGAGGTGGCCGCGACCGTGGTGTTCCTAGCCTCGGATGAATCGAGCTACATGACCGGCAGCGAGCTCGTGGTCGATGGCGGATTGCTGGCATGATTGCGGGCACAGGTCAGGGGGCGATGCAGGACTGGAAACTGCGCGTCACGCATTTGATCGACCATGCTGCGCGCGAACACGCAAGTCGCGAGATCGTCACCCGCTGGGCCGACGGCAGCGAGACACGGACCCATTGGGCAGGCATACGCCACGATGCGCTGCGCATGGCACAGGGCTTGCGCAAACTGGGGGTGCGACCGGGGGACCGCGTTGCCACGCTGGCCATGAACCATCACCGGCACCTCGTTTCCTGGTATGGCGCGGTCGGTGCGGGCGCGGTGTTGCACACGCTCAACCCGCGCCTGTTCGACGATCAGCTCGACTATATCGTCAACCATGCCGAAGACCGGGTGATGCTGTTCGACAAGGTCTGGGCACCGATTGTCGAACGGATGAAGCCGCGCTGGCCGACGGTGGAGCATTATATCTGCTTCGACAGCAGCGAACCTGCGTTGCACTTCGAGGCATGGATCGGCGGCGAAGACGGCCAGACAGCCTGGCACGATGGAGACGAGCGCGACCCGTGCATGCTTTGCTACACCAGCGGCACGACCGGCAATCCCAAGGGCGTGCTGTATGAACACCGCTCGACCATGCTCCACGCCATGGCCGCGATTACGCCATCGGTGTTCAGAATGGATTGCCGTTCGGTCATGCTGCCGATCGTGCCGATGTTCCATGCGGCAAGCTGGGGCCTGCCCTGGGCCGGGGCGGCGGCTGGGGCGAAGTTCGTCTATTGCGCCGTCAACGACGGCGCCGTGCTGTGCGATCTCATGAACCGCGAGAAGGTGACCTGTTCGGCAGGAGTGCCAACCGTCTGGCTGGCCCTGTTGCAGCATGTGGATACGCACGACGGCGGCCGAATACCGCCCAGCCTGCAGACCATCGTCACGGGTGGATCGGCCATGCCGCGCGCGATGATCGACCGCTTCATGCGGGCAGGATGCCGTGTCGCCCATGCCTGGGGAATGACGGAGACGTCACCCATCGGCACGATCGGGGCAGAGACCTGGGACTGGGACGATCTGCCGTTTGACGAGCAGGTCGGCATCAAGGCGATGCAGGGTCGGCCACCCTTCGGGGTCGAGATCCGATGCGTCGATCTGGACGATCCGGAAAAGGTCTTGCCGCGCGATGGCCTGACCGCTGGCGCGTTGCAGGTGCGCGGGCCCTGGGTCATCAGGCGCTATTTCAAGGCCGATGACGATGCGGTGGTCGCAGGCCAGTGGTTCGACACGGGCGATGTCGGCGTGATCCATCCTGACGGCACATTGCAGCTGACCGACCGCGCGAAGGACGTGATCAAGTCGGGTGGCGAGTGGATCAGTTCGGTCGAGCTGGAAAACGCGGCGATCGGTCATCCGGCGGTTGCCGAAGCCGCGGCAATCGGCATCCATCACCCCAAATGGGACGAACGGCCCTTGCTGGTCGTGGTCAGGAAGCCCGGCATGGAGTGCAGCGATGCAGACATCCACAGCTTCCTCGTCGGCAAGATCGCCAAATGGTGGTTGCCCGATGCCATAGCCTTTGTCGATGCCATCCCGCATACCGGCACCGGCAAGATCAGCAAGAAGGATCTGCGTGATCGGTTCCGCGGCTTTGTCTGGAACGAGCGCAGCTCGCAGGATGGCAGCACATGACGAAACCCTCGATTTTCATCACCGGGGCCGCCTCGGGAATTGGCAAGGCCACGGCAGAGCTGTTTGCGGCTCAGGGCTGGCGCATAGCCCTGTGCGACATTGATTCCGCCCGGATCGAAAGCCTGGCTGCAGAGCTTGGCGACGCCGCGACCGCTTGTCAGGCTGATGTGTGCGATCCCGAAGCGTTGGCGTCCGCGCTCCAGGCATTTGCGGGCGACGATGGGCTGGACGTTCTGTTCAACTGCGCCGGCATTCTGGAGATGCGCGAATTTGCAGACTGTTCGCTGGCGGCAATGCACAAGCTGATCGACGTCAATGTGAACGGCGTGATCAACGGCATGCATCTCGCCCTGCCGCTCCTGCGCCAGCGCACCGGAGCGCGCATCATCACGATGTCGTCGGTCGCCGCCATTCATGGCATACCCGAAGAGTCGGTCTATTCGGCCAGCAAGTTTGCAGTCCGGGCGTTGACCGAAGCGCTCAATATCGAACTGGAAGCGGCAGGCATCTGGGTTTGCGACATCATGGTCGCCTATGTCGCCACGCCAATGGTCCTGTCGCCGCAGATCAAGGCGAAATCGGTCGATATCCTGGGCGTGAACGTACTGCCGCAACAAGTTGCGCAAACGGTCTGGCAAGCCACCCAAGACCGCAGGGTCCACTGGTTCGTGACACCGGAAGACGAAGCCGTCGCCCTGCAGGTTGATGGCACCCCACGGGAAGACAGAAGAGACCTGATAAAGCAAATTACCGGCTTTGCATGATCAGGCTGTCTGGGTCGTACCCAGCTTTTTGGGCACAACTGAACTCAATGCCCGAGCAAACGACCTGAGGTCAGCTTTTTGTGGGAGCGGTCGTTCGATTGGTGGACCGTTTACGGCAGGTTTGTCCCAAACTCGGCTATTCGGACCAACTGGCAGCGATGTCCGCTTTCAGGCAATTGCATGGGGCCGTAATGGCTGGAAATCGGAGCGCATCGCTGAATGTCGCTTCACGGATTCCTAGACGCCCTTGCATCCCTCAGCATGCGACGGCTGCCTTCCAAGCTGCCCGTTCAATCGCCGACCTCATAGAACATCGGATTTCGCAGCCATTCTTCGATGGCGGATTCCCGCCAACCGCAGCATCGCTCCGCGATCTTGACCTGCTTTGGGAACGTGCCCGCCTGGATTTTGCGGTAGAGCGTCGCTCTGGAAAGCCCGGTGCGATCGAGCACGGTATTGAGCCTTAAGAACCTGTCGGGTGCATGGGAAGCCATGGCCATTGTCTCCATCCGGTGATGTGATCTGCCCCTGCCTGCGATCAGATTGGCGATGTGCCGCTCCGCGTCAATCGAACGTCATGCGGGTGCTTCGCAGGCTTTGGGGCAGGGGAGCGCTGCCCGTCTGATTTGGGATGCTGCGGCGTAAGCAGATTGTTTCTGCTCACAGCGTCTCTTGATGTTTCAGCGCTTTGGCAGCGCGTCTGCGGTCGCCGCTGCGCGGCGGCGTTTGCCCCGCTCGGGCGGGACACTGGGGGCCGTCAATCGCCTCTGGCCACGCCAGGCCAGCGCGCAACCCGCGTTGCGGGTCCTCCTCTTCGTTGCGGTGCCTTTGGCATGCGCGCTGCCCGTTGCAGCGTGGCCGCCCTGCGATCTCTCGCCGCCCCCCAGCGCCCCTCCCGGGCCGGGTTACGGTGGGAAGGAGACAAGGGTCATGGAACACAGCACTATCCGACAGAGCCTCTACAGCGAGGTCACGTCACGCATCATCGCCGAGCTCGAGGAGGGACGGCTTCCCTGGGTGCAGCCCTGGGACACATCGCTATGCGGTTGCACCATGCCGCACAACGCAGCGACCGACCGGCGCTATTCGGGCATCAACGTCCTGATCCTCTGGGCCGAGGTGGTCTGCAAGGGCTATGGCTCACAGCGCTGGTTGACCTATCGTCAGGCACAGGCCGCAGGCGGCAATGTCCGCAAGGGCGAGAAGGGGACGACCGTCTGCTATGCCGACCGCTTCACGCCGAGGGCCGAGGCCGAGCAGGCGAGGGGTGAGGACCGCGAGGCCCGGACCGTTGCTTTTCTCAAGCGGTTCACCGTGTTCAATATCGACCAGTGCGAGGGTCTGCCAGATGACATGACCGCAGCGCCTCTTGCGAGCGATCCGGTGCTCGCCATCACTTCCGCCGATGCGGTCATCAGGAGGAGTGGCGCGACGTTCAACATCGGTGGCGATGCAGCGTTCTACAGCCCCACCAATGACTTTGTGCAGGTACCGCCGCAGGCTGCCTATCACGAACCCATCAACTGGTACCGTACCGCGCTGCACGAGCTGGGCCACTGGACCGGCCATGCGAGCCGTCTGGATCGCGATCAGAAGGGCAGCTTTGGTTCTGCGCCCTATGCCCGCGAAGAGCTGGTCGCCGAGATGGCTGCTGCGTTTACCTGCGCATCGCTCGGCGTTGCACCCACCGTCCGCCACAGCGACTACATCGCATCCTGGCTTTCGGTTCTGCGCGACGATGAAAAAGCGATCTTCCGTGCAGCCAGCGCAGCCAGCAAGGCGGCAGATTATCTGCTTGCTTTCACGGAGGACGCAGCATGAGCGCGCGTCTTTCCCGAGCCGAGCGGCGGCGGCTGCGCCGCGCCGAGCGTGCCGTCGATTGCATGTCGTCCATGCAGCGCGAGATATTTCTCGCCATCCGTGTCGATGAGCTCAGCTATTCCGAGGTTGCCGTATTGCACAGCATCACCGTCACCGAGGTAGAACAACACTTCGCAGGCGCTCTGCACATACTCGACCGGCACATGCACGAACGCCACCACAAAGCGAGCTCATCTCGAGCGGCTGGCAAACCAGGGAGGCGCTGACGGCGAGCAGGATGTTGTCCTTGCGAACGAACATTGGATAGCGCGGCCGAAGGGTCTGGCTCTGCGGCGGCTCATCGATGTGTTGGCGGGGACAGGCGTGCACATCAAAGCGTCGAGTTTCGACGCGCTTGCGGTACCGCCCGATCTGGACGTCAGCGACATTAGTGCGCTTTGCGCGCGCCTCTCCGAGATCACGTTCATTGAAATAAAAACCGCAAACCAGCCGCGGGTGAAAGCAGGCTTCGACGGATTTTTCTTCGCACTGACGGAGAACGAGATTGCCGCAGCTGACGCCCTCGGCGCGAGGCATCGGGTAGCATTGTATAACAAGATCAGCGGCGAGATTCTCCTCACATCTGTGCCCGAAATCGTGGCACGGGCAAAATCATCGACGTGGCAATTATCTGTGCAGCTCTAACTTCAGTACAGCGGATATCCTCCGAGTTTCCTCACAAGGATGCGTCTGCCCGCCGTGCCCTCGCAGATGACGGCGAACTGACTCGGGCTATTCCGGATCCACGCGGGCGATCCAGTCCGACTGGGCGTGCGCCTTTGCGATCTCGATCCCGGCGCGTAATGGCCTGATCACGCGAAATTGGCCTACCTGCTCCGTCACAACAAGCCCGTCGGCCTCCAGCCGATCGAGGAGGTCGGCCAGATCGCGATGCGAGGGACCGAGCCCAATCTCTCCCAGCCATTGATAGAAGAGTGCATCATTGCTGGGGCCGTGCTCTTCCAGCGCAACGAGAATCTCGCGAGCCTGGAGCGAGCGACGGATGTCGAGGTATGCTTTGGGTGTATTCTGCCGATTGGCGGCGGCCATGGTCACAGCCCTATCGTTCAGCGCCGAGCGCGCGATTCTTGGGGCGATGAACTCCGAACAGCAGCCAGAAGGCTTCGGCGATCGGCATCAACGCTTCATTGTCGATCCGCTCGACGATATGCTGGCCCAGCAGCACATTGTTCCGGAACGCCAGAGCGGTCTGATAGCCGTCGCCCAGGATCATCCGGAAGCCCTTCGCGCCATAGACGCTGACCAGGATCACCCAAGGGCCTTCGATGCCGTGCTGGCGAAGCTGCATCTGCGTGGCATTCGTCATTGCTTGCAGGCCATGCTCGAAGGTGGCTGGCCAGCATGTGCGCCAATCCTCTCCATTATTCCGGCGCACGCCGCCGATGACAAAGGCTGAGTCCGTTCGTCCCGTGCGATAGGTCAGCGCATAAGAGCCGACCCTTCCCGCGTCGTTGAGCGGTGCATGGACCAACACACCGTCGATCGTGTCGAGCGACGAAAAAGCGCCGACCCGGACGGGCACGACAGCATTCTCGCGCGCGACCTCGATCCGCCGCTCCTCGCGGAACAGACCGAGCGGTGCGACCGAAATGACCGCGACCGGTGCCTTCTCGACCGCGAAAGGCATTTCGACTCCCTGCGATGCAGCTATCGCCTCGGCATGGAGCTGGCGGAATTGCTGGGGTAGTTGGGCTGCGTCGGTGAAGGCATGGCGCAGGTCGTGGACGTCGAGCTCATATTTGCCCCGGCTGTTGCGGCCGAAGAAGCGCGCGCCGCCCTTGTAAGTGACGCGGTGCGGGGCATTGAGGCTGCCGGGAATGCGCAGCACCAGTGCACTGCGCCCATTGGCGAGCGGCACCCATTGCGTTCGCGCTCCGATTAGGCGCGGATTGACACCGGTCTGGAGTTTGCCTTCGAGCCGCAGGATGGCGGCATCGTGGTCGTCCGCCTCTACGCCAGGCAGATTGGCCGCAACGCCGTTGGCCTCGTCCAAGCCGTAGATGATATCGCCACCTTGGGCGTTCGCAAAGGCGGTAACATCGGCGAGAAACTCGCGGGTCGCCTCATCATTGCCGCCTGGCAGTTCGCGCTTGAATTCCAGATCGCGGCCTTCCGAGACTTGATTGTCGATCAACCGCTGCAGGGCGGCTTCGTCAATCATCTCGATGGGCTGTTCGATCATATTTGCATGTATCCTTCTTGGGTCGATACGGTTTAGCGATTGATCGGCAGCGCGCCGCCTGGGAGCGGTGTTTGCGACCATTTAGGACCGCCCGTGATTGTGTCGAAGCTTATTCGGTAGGCCTTGGCGGTGGTGATATGGCTACGATCGATGCGCTTAGGCTGCAAGAGCTCCATCAGATCGGTCAAATATACGACGAGCATACGCATCCGGATCAGCCTGAAATCCTGATCGCGCTTCAGGCATTCGAAAAATTGCGCGGCTTGGACGAACCAGCGCGCCGCCTCGGTGCCGTCGGGGTCATGTTCTAGCACTGATGTAAAGCTACCGAAATCTAGGATGCAGAGGTTATCGCTGGGCGGCAACATCGCATGGCCGATCGCGCGCAACTCCTCGCGAAAAATGAGGCAATCGCTCCAATCCTGCCAATCTTTATGCTGATTGATCCAACCATCGGCCAACACGCTCTGGATGTTGCGCAGGCACGCATCAAGCCGCCGGTTGCGGTCCAGCTCGTCAACGTTGAGCGACCCGATATCGCGCCGATAGAGCTCGACCCAGCCGAGAAAGCTGCAAAGCCGATAGACGTTGCTGACGAACCGATAGCGGAGATAATGGTCATTCACCGCCGCGCTCGGTTCGCGCACGATCGGCTTTTTCAGCACCGCGAGCCCGACCTCTAGTTGCTCTCGATCATTATTGTCGCGTGACAGCCCGTAGAGGCGGTTCGACAGTTCCTCTGCGGCGAGGAAGATCGGCATTTGGTAGCGACGATAGGCGCCAAGCAACGTCTGCCGGGCCTTCCAGCGCTCCAGCCAAGTTGCGGCCACGAAATCCTTCAAAAAGAGTGCGATGAGGCTGCCGATCGTTGTGACTAGCGCTCCGAGCACGCTCAGCCCCAGTAGTGTTTGCAATGCCATGATGAATCCCCCCAATCCTTGATCGATTATTTCACAGCCGACGCGTCTTCTCAACAATCGTAAACTGTGGATTGAATTGAGGCGCTGCCGAGGAGAGCTATTGACCTATGGTGGCTGTTTTCCATTCGGGGCCAGAAGAGGGTGCGCGCCGGTCATTTGCCGTCCGTTTTTCACACAACTTGTCATCCCCCTCGCATTGCTTCGACCGCGCTGAAGCGCAAAAGAGCCGCCCGGCTCTCATCCTAGCCGGGGGGCGCGTCACAAGCCGCCGACGCTCAAGTCGATTTGATGAAAAGCCGAGGGTACCATTGCGGTGAGGGCCGCTTTGCGCTGATTTTGCGACATATCGACCAGGCACTGGCGCAGGCGCGGGTGCTTGCACCGGTGTTAGAGACGGTGCGATGGGTCTGGTTTCGGTATTTTCTGGCGTTCAGCGCCGTCGGTACTGGTCGGATGAGCAAAAGCATGCGCTGGTGTCGGCGAATTCAGCGTCTGGGGTGTCCTGACTGACCCGCGCTGTCCAGAAACCCGGCGATGCCTCGACCCGGTGGAGCGAGAGGCCATTGCCGCTTTCATCCTGCGCCAGATCGAACGCAGTGATCTTCACCTGCTTCTGCTCGGCAACGGTGAGGCGATCCAGCGCCTTGGTGAAGGTGGCGGCGTAGAGGAGGGTCATTCCTCTTCCTGGATCGGTTTGCGCTGAAGATACCGCTCGGCGTCCCCAAATCGGCCTCCTTGTTTGTTTAAGGGCGGCTCGCAGGCGGCAATCAGAATTCCCTCGATATGATTGAGCACCGAAGAAAGATCGGTCGAAAAATCTTCGTCGCCGAGAAACCAGCCCTTTTTTTCTGATCCGTCTACGGGGCGCGTGCCGAACCACGAGAAGATCGACCAACGCTCCGCGAGGTGATCCTTTCGGTGTTGTTTCAGCCTGTTGAAAAGCCTGGAGTTTTTGTGCCCGGCTTGGCCTATGTAGATGATCTTGTAGCTGGAGTCATAAAGCACATAGATGCCGCTCTGCTCCCTGAAATCCACCTCACACCATTTGCCGCCGTTCCAATAACCTAACAGCTTTCCACGCCGACTTCCTGCGCCCCAATCGACCCGGTCCTCTCTCCAGAATAGGCCATAGTTCTGGATGAGCATCGCCTAAACCCCCACAACCTTCATCACTTCATCGCCCAGGTGGTTGATGACCTTCACCGCCACCTTGCCGCCCGCAGGCCTCGGGAAGGGGCGTGAGCGGGTGCGTTTGAGGCTTTCCCAGGCGTCGGCGTCGATCTCGGCCTTCAGGGTCGTTTTCAGCGCCTTGTAGGGATCGTTCGCGCCCGGAAAATAGGCGTGGCGGACGAAGAAGCTCTCGTAATTATAATCGGTGTCGATGAACCATACCGCGATGTCGTCGGCATCGCCGCTGACGATCTCGCCGCCCTTGTACATGTCGACGCCCGCCACCTCGATGCTGATGCAGCCGTCGTCCTCCTCGTGCACCTGGATATCGGGTTCGCCGAACACGGTGAACAGATTGCCCGCGCCGGTATTGGCAAGATCGGGCATGTGCAGGTCCGGGTTGATGCGCGCCTGTAGCACGGTGAGCGCGCCCATGCGGTCGAATTCGGAGGCGTGCGCATCGAAGTTGAACGAGGCGGCGATCAGCAGGTCGAAGCCCGCTTCCATCGCCTCGCGCGCGGCGGCGGTCAGGTCGGCGCGGGCGACGGTGCCATATTCGGGGCCGATGAAGATCGCGGCGCGGCGCGTCGGGCTATCGGCCAGGGTGTCGCTTTCCCCCTCACTCGCCTGGCGGACCGCACCCTCGGCGCAGATGAAGCGGCCCGGCCAGGGCTTGAGCGAGGCGAAGACCAGCCGGTCGGCCTTGTGCGCTTGCTGCACGCCCGATCGCTTGAGATTGTCGAGCACCATCGCCGCAAAATCGGCGGTGTCGCTTGCTGCGCCCGGCTGACGCCTGCCGCCTGCTGCCTCCATCTCGTCGAACAGGCTGTCGTCGACATCGATTGCGGGCACGCGGTGGGGCGAAAGGCTTTCCACCGTGAACGGCCCGGCGACGCGGACGCGGGTCTTGTCCTCATAGGGCTGGTCATAGAGATATTCGGTTTCCGCCTTGGCTGCGATCGATGCGTCGATCTCCTTCTGCCGGGCGATGCGCTGCTCCCACCACGCGGCATGCGCGGCGGAGGCGGCGGATTGCTGCGCGGTCAGCTCGCGCGGAATCTGCCATTCCTGCCAGTCGGTGCCCAGCGCCGCGTTGATCTGGGCGCGCAGTGGCTCCAGCCGCTCCTGATATGCCTCCCAGATCGTGTCGATCTCGGCATTGTTGGCGATGGATTTGAGCGTGATGTGCGGCACGCGCTTGTAGACAAAGCCCTGGCGGATGCGGCCATAGGTCGGCGTGTCGGCGGGCAGCGAGCGGGTCACCTCCGCCTCCCTCATCTGTCCTTCTCGGCTGTCGGCGAGCAGATAGGTGAGATAGCTGTGGATACCGTCGGCCCAAACGTCGGTGAACTCGGCAAAGCCCCAGCGGCCGAATTCGCCCAAGGCGTTGACGCCCGGAACCCAAAGGGTGCGCATGGTCTCGGCCTTGTCCTTGTCGTCCTCGTCGCGCGCGCCCTTGATTTCGACGACCAGGTGCAGCGGGTCCTCGGGGCCGCGCCCGTCATTGATGCGCAGGATGAAATCGGGGCGATAGCGCCGCGCCTCTCCGCCGGCGCTATAGGGCACCTCGAAGCCCAGATTGTGGTTCTTCACCCATGCAAGGACGCTGGCGTGCTTGTCGGCGACGCGGCAGAATTCCGCCTCCCAGTCGCTGTCGAGCACGGCATAGTTGATATGGCAGCGGTCACTGGTGGCGTAGCGATCCTTGCTGGTCATGAAGCTGACATGCCGGGTGCTGCCGACCTTGTTATACGGATCGAGCATGGCGAGCACGCGGCCGCCGCCTTCCTGCCCGCGCGTGATCGCCGCCATGATGCGATCGGCGACGCGATCGGCGATGTTGTAATAGAGCAGCTGGGCGGGCTGGGTGCCTCCGGCCAGCACGAGATGCTCGGCCATCCATTGCCGCACGATGGTCTTGGTTTGCAGGATCAGGCCGATATTGGGCCGCTCCCCGGCATTGGTCATCCTGCGCTTCACGATCCATTCGGCGAGCTTGAGGTGAATGGTTGCGGCACGCGTATCGGCCAGATGCTCGATGGTGAGGTCTGCCGTCTCGCCGATAATGCCCGAGTTGATGGTTTCGGTCGCGCCGACCAGCTCGGGCGTCAGTTCCAGCGTCGAATCGGGCGAGAAGCTGGCGGTCAGCCGTTCGCTGGGCAACTCGGTGCGATAACCCTCGACCCTTGGATAGCGGATTTCGGCCTGGTCGCGCGCTGGGCTGATCGCGTGCACACGCTCCATGTTGTCCGGCGGTGACGGCTTGGAGATGACCGGCTGCGCGGTGAAATCGAACGGAATGCCGAGTACGTCGGCATATTCCACGCGGAACTTGCCGTCAGCCTGCAATTGATAGGACTGGCGGCGCAGCGCGCGGCCGATCACCTGCTCGCACAGCAACTGGGTGCCAAAAGCCCTGATGCCGAGGACATGGGTGACGGTGTTGGCGTCCCATCCTTCGGTCAGCATCGACACCGAAACAACGCAGCGAATGCCTTCGCCGAGCTGGCCCTTGCGGCCGACCGTGTTCATCACCTCGCGCAATATGGTGGCATCGTCGATCTTGTCCGCAGCAGCGCGATCTCCGGTGCGCTGGATCAGCTCGTCCTTGAACCGCGTGATCTCGTCCTTGGCCGCGTCACGGAATTCGGCACTGATGGCCTCGCCGCTTTCAAGCTGCTGGCTGTCGATCAGGAGCGTGCGCATGCGGGGCAGGGCAGTGCCGTCAGGATCGAAATTGCGGAACAGCGCACACTTGCCCTTGATCGGGGTCACATTGCCGTCGTCGTCGGTGATCTCATACCCGGCGATGTAATCGTGCACGAGCTTGGAGGTCGCGGTGTTGTTGCACACGACGATGAACACCGGATCGACCCCGATCCCGGCCTCACGCCACAGCGCGTGCGTCTTCTCGTAATGGCCGTACAGCGCATCGATGGCGGTGAGCAGTTCGTTGGGCAGCTTCTGGGGATCCAGTCCCTTGGCGCTGCCGCGTCCCTTTTTGGGGAGCTGCTTGCCAACATGCTCCCAAAGGTTGCGGAACATCGGTGTATCGCCGCCGGTCACATTGTCCATCACCGGCACGCGAGGAAGCTTTACGATCCCGCATTCGATCGCGTCCATCAGGCTGAAATCGCTCATTACCCAGCCGAACAGCGATCCCTCGCGATAACCGGAGCCGCGCAGGAAAAATGGCGTAGCAGACAGGTCGTAGACCATCGAGACGCCCAGTTCGCGCTTCACCGCCTCAATGCCCGAAATCCAGAGGCGAGCCGCTTCATTGGCCTGCTTTGCCTCGGCCAGTTCATCGCCCTTGAGCGCCTTCATTTCCTCATCGGAAAGCGGGCGCTCACGGTAGCAGTGGTGCGCCTCGTCGTTGAGCACCACGATATTCTTGAGGCCCATGAGTTCGCCTGCGACGCGGCGGATCATGGCGCCGTCGCTTTCGGGCTTTGGCGCGGTCCGCAACGCTGCCTGCTGCACCTTGTTGAGAGCGACCTCGTCCTTCTTCTTGAAGGCGTGGAAATTGGTTATCACGATCTTTGCGCGCCCAAGATCGAGCAGCATGTCATCGGGCACGATCTCGCGGCTCTTGTAATAGCTCTCTGGATCGTTGGGTTGCAGCACCCGAAGCCGATCCTTGATCGTGATGCCGGGCGCGATGACCAGAAAGCCCTTGGAGAACCGCTTGGCATTGGGATGGCGGACTGCGTTCAGCGTCTGCCATGCGATCAGCATAGCCATGACCGTGGTCTTGCCCGCACCAGTGGCAAGCTTAAGGGCCATGCGCATCAGCTCGGGGTTGGAGGCTGCATTGGCAGCTTCAAGATGTGTCCAGAATCGCCGACCTTGCGAGGAGGATCTTGGTGCAACTTCGGTCAGCCAGATGACGGTCTCGACAGCTTCGACCTGACAGAAGAAGGGGCGCTGATTGGCAAATTCATGCATGCGCCAATGGCGAAGCAGCCGAGCCGTAGTTGCAGTCACCTGCCATTGGCTTTCCGGCAATCGCCGCCAGCTGTCGACCGCTGAGCGAATGCCGTTGATGACTTCGGTCGGGTTATATTCCTGTCCCGATTCGTCAGCCAGAAGGTCCGGCTGGACGGCCTTGCCACGAACCTTCTTGGCCTTTGGAATAGGCGAAACCAGAGCGCTTTGGCGGCGGCGCGGCACAATTATGCTTGTCGGTTGGCCAGTGTCATCCAGCTCCCAATGCAGAACTGGTTCCTCGTAGGGGCTGTTGAGGATCGGACTATTGAAAAATGCGTCGCTCACTCTGCGTTACCCCGGGAAACGATCATGGACTGGATCGATCTGTGATGGGACGCGATTGATGAGTGCGTCAAGTCTCTTGGCAATCACCAGCGCCTCAACAAGCTCAGAATTACTTCATATTGGGGAGATACTAGGCGCCCTCCTCGTAGGCTTTGGGATGTGCTGAGAATAGAGGTTTGGAAGCCTGCCCCGCCGGGAATGCTTGCTCTGCTGCGGTCGCAGCCAAGCGTTGGTGTTGAATCCATCGATATGGCGAGCGGTTGGCTCGCCTTGATGCGCTATTTGCCCTGCGTCGGCTTTCGATCCTTTAAATCCTCTGGCCACAGGCGCTGTACATGGCGTTTGAGCGCCCTTTGCGCGGTGGCCAGTTTCTCCTGCGGAATGCCCAGATGGTCTGCCAGGGCCTTGCCGCGCAGCCCCATTCCAATGCCGTCGATCAAGGCTGCCTGCAATGGCTGGTCGGCAGCCAGTTGCTTGAGAAGGTCGGCAAAATAGGTGCGAGCCTTTTCGGTCTCGATCACGTCTTCCGGCGTCGGAACGACATAGCCGACCAGCGCCATGCGCTCTGCAACATCGTCGACGGGCAAGTGGACGAAATCCTCTTCGCGACGCTCGGCTCTTTTGCGTGCGCTGGACGCAATGCTGCGCATTACGCCGGAAAAGAACATCGAGAAGGTGAGTTCTTCCCGGCATCGGCGGGTGGTCAGCGCGCGGCATGCCGCCTCGCTCATGAGGTCATCGGCCTCTAGCCGCAGGCCGTCGGTAAAGTGCCTGGCGATCAGCACGGCTTGGTCGATATCGAGCTTTGCCAGCTCTTTCTTGACCTCTTCGCGCGTGAGCGCACGGTATGGCATGGCCTTGGGCCCAGTCTCAGCCGACACCGGGTTCTACCTATCCATGCGCCAAACTGGTTTTTTTCAGACAGCCTGTCCGAATTTTTCTGATTTGGCGCATGAATGTGTAGAACCCCGCTTGAGCTGAAATTGGCGTGATTCGCAGCGTAGGTCGTGATCCTTAAGTATCTCTGAAAGACGAGGGCGCGATAGAGAGTATCCGTGACGACCGTGTCCAACGGTGCTGAAGTCAATCAGCAATATCGTGGTGCAGTTACGGTTAGCAGGCATTTACCATGCAACAGAATGGCGTGAGGCCGCGCCCTGCTCACTGATGGAAGCAGCGACCGGTCCCACGCCACGCATATTTTTATGTCGGAATTTCCAACATGAAAATATATAATAATGCCTCTCGATGGCAGGCTGAACTGGCTGTTCAGGCCGCCAGCGGCTGCTCGTCACCGATCATGAGTTCAAGCCCTGCGCAGGTCCGCCTGAGCTTGTTCTGCATGTCATCGGTCAGATTGGCACTGCGCCGCAGCCATTCCAGCACTGCGAGCGCCGCCGTCCAGGAATCGATGCCCGGATGGCCCTGACTGCGCAGCCATGCCAGATGCGCAATGGAGAGCAACGCGCAGTCCAGCTGGACATGGGCGCAGACATCGTCCCAGCCCTGATCGTTGTGCGGAAATCGCACGTGTTTCTTGCCCGACATGAGAAAGGCGGGCAGCCCGATGCGAACCAGGATTTCGGACATATGGTGCCATGTCTTGCTGCGGCCTTTCATGGCAAGGCCGAGGTCGAAATGGCGGCCCGGACTATCGACGCGTTCGTGCCTTGGGCGCTCGGCCTTGAAGTGCAGCGGCAGCGGCAGCGAATATTCCTGGGCAGCGAGCTGGAGCAGCTGCGCATCGGTGGCGATGCTGCCATAGCCCACGACCGTGCGGTCTGTCCGCGCGTGCAGGTGGCAGAACAGGTCGCGGACCACCTGGCGCTCGTCGCCGTCTTTGTCCGCAGCCCAGCGGGTGATGGACTCGCAGGTAATTGCACCCTCGTCCGAAACGCCGACGTCGAATGCGGCTGCGGCAAAGATGCGGCGACTGGCGATGCGGTGGAAAGGCATGAGGTGCGGATTGATGCGGAGCGAGGCGGCATGCAGCCGTTCGTCCCAAGCGGATTCGGTGTCGATATAGGTAAATTTACGCATGTTGATGTTCCTTGATGCGCCAAAGGCCGCCCTGATCGGACGGCCTTCGGCATGAGTTCAGATGGGTTTGATTGAGTGATGGCCGCGATCGGCCTGCGCGTCAGCGCATGCAGATCACCGGATTGCGGGGTCCCGTCTCGGCCAGGACTGCCGCGTCCGTTTCCATCAAGCCGCAACCTGGGATCGACGCATCGCCCATGGTTGCGACGATCTTGCGCATCCGGGACAACGCCCGCCTGTTGCCCGTGCCAATCTGATCCGGCAGGCCCGGGATTCGCTGCAGGCTGCCGCGCGCATCGATGAAGAACTGCTCCTTCTCGTTGACGCTGACCAGCACGACCGGCGCATCCTCCGATGCCGCATAGGGCAGGCAGCGACGGAAGATGTTCACCTCGCAAAGCTCGCGATAGACAACCGCATAGCCGCCGGGTCGCTTGGCTCCGGCATGGGCAAAGCCGACATGGATACAGTCCTTCTGCACCTCGGCGGCATAGCGTCCGAGCTCGACGCCATATTGCAGGTCCATCATCTTGCCGATGCTGAACGCGATGGCATCGTTGACGGTGCGGTGGAGCGGCAGGCCCATTGCCTGACGCAGGGCGTGCAGCTGGTTTTGCTGACGCTGGTTGGGTGTAGTCATGGAATTTCTGCTTTCTTTTCTGTGGAGTTGGATGAGCTTTTCCCCTCTTTGAGAAGGCTCACCTTCCAAATGTCCGAAGGGTCTGACCGCACCGCCGTTGCGGCGTGGTCGATATGTCCACCGGCTCAGCGATGGCGCTGATGCCAGTTCATGCTGATCAGCCGTGGACTGGGGCCATGCGGGACGACATGGCGAAACAGCCACATTTCCTCATTTTCGACCTGACCGTCGGCAACCTCGGTCCACCAGACCTTGGCAGCAGGGTCCCAGCTGTAACCACGGTCCTTCAGGATGTTGCGCGCCGAGTACGGTGCCCGCGTCGCCTCGACGCGCCAGGTCTCCCGGCTGGCATTATCCAGGAGCGTTCCGAGCACCGGTCTGCCGTCCGGCAGCGGATAGGCCAGCAGATGGATGAGGCTGATGACATCGGCCAGCGCGCGGTGACCGTCATTGTAGAAACCAGCCTGAGCCAGCAGATGGCCGAGCGCCCGTCCATCAAGGCCAGCGTCCATCAGCCAGTCAAAATCGTTCAGGGAGCATGCCCAGGCGGCGTCGGCCGTGGAAGGTAGCAACTGGCGGATGAACGACGCATCGAACCGGGCGTTGTGCGCCACGAACACATCGACCCCACTGAAATCAGCCTCGACCAGATCGAGATCAATGGCCTTGCTCCGCAGGTCAGCGTCTGTCAGCCCGGTCAGCCGGGAGATGCGCTCTGGCAGAGGCGCGCCGGGATCAGCCAGCGCCTCGCGCACGGTCAGGATATCGACAATATCCCCTTCGGCATCGACGAGCAGGATCACATAGCCGAGGTCGATGATCTGATCGCACAGCGCATCCGTGCCGGTGGTCTCCACGTCGATGACCGCGACCTGCAGCAGCGGCTCGACAGGCTGCTTGCTGACGATGAAATGCTCCAGCTTGGCAGCCGGCAGCAGGATACGGATTGCGATTTCGTCATTGGTTGCCGCAGGTGCGGCGGTACTCATATTTTCTGGTCTTCTGTCCATTTTCAGACTCCGTGACCGAGCCTGAAGAAATCCTTTTCCTCCATCCCAACTCGATCACAGGCCCTGCCGACGAGAGATTTTCCTCTTGCCGCCTCATGCGAGGGCGGACTGCGCCCGGGGCGCAGAGCTATGGCTCCGGACAAGCAGCATTGCGCAATATGTTCGCTTTATGTTCTATTACGCGCCCATGCGAATCGACGCCTCCCAAACCACCCGTCAGGATGTGAGCCAGACTGCGTTGCGCACGCTCGAGGATGCGGTTGCGCAGGCCCAGGCAGGCGAAGTTGAACGAACCTGGGGGCAGCGGCTTGCGCTCAAATGGCTGATGCACACAGGTGCTGCGCAATCGTGGCAATGCGGGGCATTCTGGGATGCACTGGTCGATTCCAATGCATGGGCGTGCACGGCCGCGAGCGGTCAGGACCACCGGATCAATACGCTGATGGGCATGCTCGATAGCTGGTATCTCAAGATGGGCCTCAAGCCGCCTGCCCTGAAATTGCGCCAGCGCTGGGCGCGGCGCTATGCCGCTGACATTGACATGGAAGCAGGGACATCTCAGCTTCCCTGCATGTGCAACCGCTATCAGCCCGGTGAACGCCAGCGGATCGAGGATCATTTCAGCGCGAGGGTGCTGAGGGCCTATAACGAGGGGCCGGCAACGGTGCACCCCAAAGAGCCTGGCTGGGTGGTCCGGCAGCGCGATGGCCAGATGGTGCTGGAGCAAATGACATGGGGCTTTCCCGTCGTCCTCAGGGGCAAGCAGGGCCAGCCGCTCAAGCCAAGGCCGGTCAACAATGCGCGGTTCGACAAGCTGGGCGCGTTCTGGAAACGCTGGGCAGCGCAGCCTGAACATCGTTGCCTGATCCCGGCGTCGCGCTATGCCGAAGCCGTCGGCACGCCGGGCAAGATGACCGAGACCTGGCTGTGGGTGCGCAGCGAACCGGTATTTGCCTGGGCAGGGCTTTGGCGGACATCGGACGAATGGGGAGATTGCTATACCGGCGTGATGACCGACAATGCGCCCGAATTTGAGCACATTCACGATCGTTCACCGGTGATCTTGCGCGCCGATCAATGGCAGACCTGGCTGAACGCGCCGCTTGCTGATCTGTACGTGTTCGACAAGCCGTATCCTGCCGATGCCATGGCCGTCGAGGCCACCACGCGCCTCTGGGCGCGGTCCAGCAACAAGGAATAGATCGCATGCCTCCCAGGCCCGATCCGGTGCAGCCCGGCCAGCTCAGCGTCTGGGATTTCCCGCGCCCTGCGATCGCGCAAGCCTCAGATGCGCACATCCGCATCGAGCATCGCGGCATGATCATTGCCGAGACCCGCAATGCGATCTGCACCTATGAGACAAGCCATCCGCCGAGCTATTACATCCCGCCGCAGGACGTTGCGCCGGGATTGTTGCGCAGGGTCAGCGGCAGCTCCTTCTGCGAATGGAAAGGCGCTGCCAGCTATTGGGATGTCGTCATCGGCGATGAGGTCTTGCAGCGCGTCGGCTGGAGCTATGCAAGCCCCACCGCCAGTTTCGCGATACTGCGCAACCACATCGCCTTCTACGCCGGTCCCTTCGACAAATGCACGGTCAATGGCGAAACCGTCATCCCGCAACCCGGCGCGTTTTATGGCGGCTGGATCACGTCCAGCTTTGCAGGGCCATTCAAGGGCGGCCCGGGCACCATGGGTTGGTAGATCGGCGGGTCCGAGGCAGCAGAACGATCGTAAATCCTGCCTGAGACAGCACGCGGCGAATGTCCTCGTCGCGGCCAAACGCGGAAAGAGGCCGCGCCCTGTTCGATGCGAGATGTGTGAAGACCACCACCATCGCTTCACGCAGGGCAGCGCCTGCTTTCGGCAAAGATTCGACGCGCAGACCAACCAGGCCGGTCAGGCCCTCGCAGCTTTGCAAAAAGTCCAGCGCGCAGGCTCCGTCGTCCGAAACCTGCTGTGCAGTGCGAATGATATAATCCAGCGCAGCATCGACGGCGTAATAGGGATATTTTGGAACAGAATAGGCGGGCATAAGTCTGAGGCTCCCTGCGGGCACCACAAAGGGTTTTGGGGTTGTCGATGAAGCGACCTGCAGGGGCGGTCGCTCAGCGGGGCATTTCCTCCCCACGGGTCCAGCCTATGGTCATCGACCATCGACTTGCCGGTGGTCTGTCCCAACCACCGGCAACGGCATCCCAGCGTCAGCCATCCACTCGAAACCGGCTCCACGACGCGGCGTGCGGACTGCCGATCCGACTCGCCAATTCAAGGCGGGGACGATCTGTACTTGATGCAATATTCAAAAGTATGCAAGATATATTGAGCAAATATTATAGTTAACGCAAAGCTGGTGTCTTCAGATTGAGGTGCGCTCAAGTCAAATCCGAGCGCAGGGCCCTCGATCGAGCAAGTCGCCAGAGACGGCTTTGATGCCTTCTCCTGCTGATGTTCTATTCCAGGACATCAACGGCAGCCAATCGGGGCAGTTAGTCTTATCGCCTTGAATATCCGTGCCCCAATCTCAAGATCAGAATCTGATCTCAGGGAGGCTCATATTCTGGTCGAACAAATAAGGGAGGCGAGGTGCCAGTGCGGATGGACCCAGCGTGTGCTGGCTGACCGCGCTGGCGTCTCGCCGCAGGCCATCAAGCGGATGGAGCGCGGCGTTGGTTCGGTCCAGACGCTCGTTGCGGTCATGCAGGCTCTCGATTTCAGGATCACCGGACTTGGCACCGGCAATACCATCGGCGAGCAATTGCGCGCCCGGCGACAGGCGCGGGCATGGTCGATGGATCGGCTCTCCGAACGAACCGGCCTGTCGCGGACCACGATTGCGCAACTTGAACGGGACCAGGGCACAGTCGCCAGCCTCGAACGGCTGCTGGTCGTCCTTGCGCCAAAGGCCAGGCGCAGAGCGCCGGAACGGGCGTATTGGGGTGAAGGGCAGAAAGACGATCGTGACAGCCGCTTCACGCCGCCGGAGTTCATGGCGCACATCTACGAGGCGTTCGGCCCTGTCGATCTCGATCCTTGCGCCCATGAAGCCAGTCAAGTGGTTGCGAGCCGCTATATCAGGCTCAGCGACGGCGGTGACGGTCTTGCCGAACCCTGGACAGGCAATCTCGTCTATGTGAACCCGCCCTATTCCAGGCTGCTCGTATGGCTGCGACGCGCGCACGATCAGTGGCGGGTCGGTAACTCTCGAACCGTTGTGTGCCTGGTGCCTGTACGGACCGATTCGGCGTTGTTTCAGGAGGTTCTCAGCCTTGATGCCGATATCTACCTGCTCAAAGGCCGGGTGCCGTTTCTCGACACGACGGGCAGGGCGCAGCACACGCCATTTTCGTTGATGCTGGTGGCTCTGGGATCAGCACCGGAGCAAAGGGCGAGCTTTGCGCAAATGGTGCCCGGGATCTGGATGGCAAGGTCAGCAGTGGGCAACCTGCATTCCAAGCAGGCGGGGCTAGAAGGCGATGGGTTGTAGCTGAAGAACTGCAGGCAATGGGCTGATTAGGATGACCGGTGGCGACCTAGATTACGCATTGCAAAGCGGTCGCTTGAATGTCGGAACTGGCCGAAACTCGACATTGGAATATGTCAGGCCAACCCGGCAGCAGTTGCCTGAAGAGCGGTCGTTCCCGTTTCAAAATCGATTTAGGGGAAACGGACATTAATTCACTTCCAGATTCCATTTCAATTCGATACCTTTTTTAGATGGCACTACCTGCAAGGGTTGCGCGTCACGTAAATGGCTTGAAACTGATTCGGACAATTGCGCAGGATTACCGCAAGCTTCGGGGGTAACAGTCCGGATGGAATGTCACGCGGTTAATCCGCGAAGCAAGGGCCAGAGTTTCAATCTGGATGACAGACCGAAGCTGAGCGTTGAGCGAGGCGGTTTTCCTGCGGAGGGGTCTCAAGCTACCGAGGTCAGCACCTCTGTACATGTCCGTCGGACAAATTCACTGACATCGCGAAATCCACCCGCCTGTAGCGGCCAATGCGCAGCCAATCTTGATCGGCCAAGGCTATATTGGGTAACATGGTGCGTTGGTTATGCTGCGAGCTTCGTAGACTCATTGGCTGTCGGATCATCAGGCTCTAGGGCCGCGCTCTGCACCAAATGTTTGGCGACCGCCCCGGCTATGGCCCACGCCACCGGCACTGGCACGGCGTTCCCAACCTGCTCATAATGTTTACCCAGACAATTGCCCGCAAATTGAAATGCGTCAGGAAAACCCTGCAACCGCGCAGCCTCGCGCACCGAAATGGTCCTGTGCTCAGTGGGGTGTACATAAGCGCCCCAATGGGGATCACACTTCGTCAGCAGGGTGGAAGCTAAGCCATTTCGAGACAGGCGACCGTAACGTTTGGTATGATCGGACAACTTCGCCCGCTGCATTCCTGCAGGGAGCAGATCCCGTGGGATATCCCGCCAGTTTCCGCCTTCCGGGACATGAACAATACGGTTCAGATTCACCTCGGTCAGCTTGTGGCAGACATGATTGAATACCGTCTGCGTTCCGCTCCGCGCCATGCGCTGAAATTCTGAAAAGGCCCGCGAACCGCCCCGCGGCACTGCACGTTCACCACCGCCATTAGGTATTTGAGGTAAGTCGCCGATCGCTTTATGCACTGTCACCAAATGCTTAAGGCCCTTGCGCTGCCCCGCCTTAATCTTGCGCGGGTCAGCCGACAAGTGGGTCGGCTGGGGAAGCAGCTGAGCCGGTGCACCAATTCGGCTGGCAACGATGAACACCCTACGGCGCACTTGCGGTGTGCCGAATTCCTCCGCCGATAGGATTTTGACAACGGTTTCATAGCCGAGCGACTCGAGCTCGAATTGGATCGTTTTGATCACGCTGCCGTCGCCGATCGTCAGAATGCCCGGCACATTTTCCATGATGAGCGCTTTTGGACGAAGGCCTCGCACAATGCGGAGGTATTGCTCGAACAGCCGGGCGCGTGTGCCGATCTCTGTTCGCTGATGGTTGTTGTAGCTGAAGGATTGGCAGGGCGGGCCACCGATTAGGCAATCCAGCTCTCCTTCCTTCAGGCCGCACTCCCGCAACACCGTTTCGGCGGTAAGCAGAGAAACTGGGCCTTCGAAAAAGACCGACTCCGGAAAGTTCAGCCGGAAGGTTGCGCCGGCATCCTTGTCAATGTCATTTGCGCCGACAACGGCCCATCCGGCATTGCGGAAGCCGACCGCCAGGCCGCCTGCGCCGGCAAAAAGATCCACGCACCTTGGAGCACCGCCACGAGGAGCTTTCGAAGGGGGATAGACCTTTAGTTGTTCAGATTCTTGCACTTTTTTAAATACCACACAGCCCCCGGGAGCCTCTTAATCCGCCAATACCGACGGGCAGGGCGGAGGAACAAACATTGAACATCAGCGCCTAGATACTAGCGCCTGGTGCGCGGCCGTCGAGCAAAATCGTTCGCGCGCTTGACACGCCGTCTGCGATTTGCAATCAGTAATACCAAGATTGCTACAACTTGCTGTAGCAAGTGAACGGTCGGAGGCTGGCATGAGTGATGCACCTAAGAATTTGAAACCGCGTCCACGCAAATATGTCGAGAAGATCGGCGGGCGGGATTGGGAACTGGAAGAGGCCGAACTCGACATTTATGATGGCGTCACGCTGTGGTCCGACAATCCGCGGCTCCAGACCCTGCTGCCAGCCAGCGGCGTCAAATCCGAAGCGCAGCTTGAGGCCGCACTTCAAAATTCGCGTGGCTACGATACACTGCTCAAGTCGATCGACGATATCGGTCAGATGGAGCCCATCTATGTTCAGCGCTTCGACGACACTGCAAAGGCTTTGGTGCTGGAGGGCGCAACACGCCTCACCATCTTCCGCCAACTCGACCGCAAGCACACCAAAGGGCTGAAGGAAGGCAAGTTCCGCCGCATCAAGGTCAAGCTGCTGCCGCCGGAATTCAGCGAGCGCGAACGTACCATTTTGCTCGCCCGCATCCATGTCCGCGGCACGGGCGTCAGGGACTGGGGGCGCTATGTTGAAGCGAAGTTCATCCACGATGCAGTCGTCGGCAACGGCCAGGACGCCGCGATGATGAACGTCACCGAGATGGCCCAGCACATGGAAAAATCGGTGTCCTGGGTCCAGAGGCTTCGCGACGCTTATGCCTTCGCGCATGCCTATGTCGACTATGTCGATGAAGCCGATGGTCAGGGTGAAAAGATCGCAGCCGAAAAGTTTAGTGTGCTCGAGGAGGCCAGCAAAGCACGCGTCATCGGTTCCATGCTACGCGATTATGATAATCCGAATTTCGACGCATTGCGCGCCGATGTCTTCGACATGGTGCGCAACGAAGCCTTCAAGGAATACCGCGACGCCCGCTTTCTGAAAGAATTCTATGATGACCCGGAAAAGTGGGAACAGCTCAAGTCCGGCGAGAAACATGTCGCGAGCCGGCTCGCGCTCGAGATCAAGTCGAACTCGAGCAGCGTCAAGGCGAAAATCGCCGCCCTCGGGCAGCAGATCAGCCGGTCGCTCGATCGGGATGAAGGCGACCTATGCGAGGAGGATGTGGCACTCCTCTATCAGGCCGCGGTTCAGATCGAGCACCGCATCCTGCCCGACGTGCGCCCTTTCCGGGTTGCTTTGCGTAAATTCACGGCATCGCTAAGCGAGGCCAGCATGGCCGATATGAAGGCCCTCGATCCGGGCGAAGTCGCAGAATTCCGCGAAGCGCTGGAGTATTTCGACCAGCTGTACGCGAAGCATGGCAAGGCCGCCTAAGCCATGGATGTAGAACTCATGGAGCATCAGCGCGAAGGCGTTGCCTTTCTAATCAAGGGGCGCCAAGGCCTGCTCGCGTTCGAACAGGGCCTCGGCAAGACCCTTGTGGCGATCGACGCGTTCCGTCAGCTCTTGGAGCAAGGCGGAGCCGACCGGATGCTAGTCATCTGCCCCAATTCGCTCAAGCGCAACTGGGTGGCGGAGATCGAAAAGTTCGCGCCCGGTATTGCCGTCGAGATCGCCGAGGGCACGCCGAAGGAGCGGCGCCGGACGTTCACCAACTCCACCGCTGCCGTCGTCGTGACCAGCTATGAAACGGCGAGGGTCGAGGTTACCGCGGTGCTCTCGTTGGTGGACCGCAGCCGGACCGTTCTCGTGCTCGATGAGTCCCACGCCGCCAAGAACTGGCAGTCGCTGACCTCGACGTCAATGCGCCATTTTTCGCCGCGCTGCGAGTACCGCTGGCTGCTCTCTGGAACCCCTGTGACGAACACGCCGGCCGATCTGCACACGCAGATCGAAATCATAGCGCCAGGCGAACATGCTTTGGGGTCGCTTGAGTCCTTTCTTGCCCGCGCTGAAGAAGATCCATCGGCGGCGTTCGCAAAGCCTGTTCTGGACCGGCTTGTGCTCCGGCGGACGAAGGAGGAATGTCTCGATCTCCCGGACAAGATGTTCACCGATGTCGTAGTCGAGCTGCCAAGCTGGCAGCGTCGCCTATATAACGAAATGCGCACCCAGATGGTCTGTTCCATCGAAGGTATGTCCGGCGATGAGTATCGGGCGTTCGCTTCGACGGCGCTCGCGCAGCTCACGCGGCTTAGCCAGCTCGCGAGCAACCCGGGCCTGCTGTTCCCGGATTCTGCGCAAACGCCGGCCAAATTTGAGGTTCTCGACGGCCTCGTAAGCGACATCCTGTCGGTGCCTGGGCGCAAGATCATCATTTGGTCGACGTATGTGCGTAATATCGAAGCGCTGGTTGCGCGCTTCGCGCAATATGGGGCTGTCGCGATTTACGGCGGCATCGAGACCGGAGAGCGGCAGGATGTCGCCGCAGCGTTTCAGGGTGACCCAAATACACGCGTCCTCATCGCCAACCCGGCGGCCGCTGGGACGGGGTTCACGCTCACGGCAGCAAGCTTCACGATCTATGAATCGATGTCGTGGCGATATGACCACTACGCACAAAGCCAGGACCGGAACCACCGCATCGGGCAGCAACAGGCCGTCAGCTATCTTCGGCTGATAGCATCCGACACGATCGACGAAGCGGTAGCGGGCGCGCTCGAGCGGAAGTCAGGTATGGCCCGCAGCCTGCTTTCTGATCCACAGGCCCAGCACTTGCTTAGCCAGCTCAGCCCTCAGCAGATGTGCAGCCTCATCGCCAGCAACGAGCTGCCGGAGTGACCAGATGGCAGACCGGCTCTCTCCCGCGCAACGTGGCGCGGCACGGCGTCAATAAGCGGTCTGCCAGAAATCAGTCAGAAGCGGGCATACAGGATCGGAAACTGGTCGGTCCGCACCCAGAGGAATTAATTTGGAGGCTGAAGGTCCGAGAAATGTCGGATCCATCTGACATTCACCGTGGGTCAACGGCACTATTCCCTAGTGGACTGCGCGCGGAAATAAAGGGCGCCACGATCGGGTTGCTTCAGCGTGTGATGGCGAGTGCAGGATCGGCAGCGTGTTGTTTGGACAGTTCACGGGGAAGCTGACAAGCAAGCCTTGAGAGCCAAAGCCGAGCGGATTGTGTGGGTAAATTAAGGTGCCGAGATCTTGGCATAGCGCCTTGGCCCGTTCCTTCTCGTCCTGGTTAGTCCAGATGCCGAGTTCGCCGGTAAAGGCTTGATCGCGCGGCCCAACCACATTGACGTACCGCAAGTCGAAATGAAGCCAGTTAAATGCGCTCATGGCTTCCCGGACCATCTCGTCACCCTCAGGCGTGACCACGACAGCCATCGCTATAACGGGTATGCTAAGCTCGCGCAGCAAGGCCTCATTGGCACTTATGAAGCGGCTCAAGTTCTTGGCAAGCGAGCGACCGGTCGCGACCAGGTCGTCTAAAAAGAGCAAGCTCGCAGGCTTAAGCCCGGCACTCATCTTTTCTCGCACTTGTTCGGAGAAATGGTAGGGAGATATAATGCTCTTCGCGGAGAGCCCATTCGTCTCGGCATAGCGGGACGAGTAGAACTGACCGCTCTTGCCTTCACCATCTGCATAGGTAAGCAGCACGTCCGACCGTCGATCAGTTCGTTTGCGAATCACAAAAGTCGGAAGCGATGGCCGAATGAAGCTGTGCAACGTCTTGAGCGCTTCGCGGATCTCTACGTCGCCATAGAAGCGCAGGTGCTGTAGGAGCTTAAACAGCAGGCGCTGCTGGCGATGGCCTTCGACCTGCTCGAACCAGGCGCGTACCTCATCGCTCGTGATCTCCCGCCCCTGATAGGTCGGCCAATTTCTCACCAACGCTGTGATCTCGCTTGACTGGACAAATGCTTCGTCCTCGGCGGCCTGCACGTGGTGTGCTAGCTCCTCGCCAAGCGCGTCTGCAATCAGCCGACTTCCCCCGACCTCGACCAGCCAAGCGCGAAAGATCGGCAGCACAAAGGCATATTGGCCCTGATTCTCGCGCAGTACCGATCGACCAACAAAGTTGTGTAGCACGGGCACGATCTCGGAATCTGGCAGCATCAACCCGTGCTTTTGAGCAAGCAGGTTCTCAATCGTGATTGGCAGGTTGCGCCGTGCAGCACGCGCCACAAGCACCAAGGTTCGGCAACGGCGTAAGATGTCCGGTTCGCGTTCATTCACCGGCTTATGGATGCCGTCTTGCCAGAGATGAGCGAAGGCGTTGGTGTCGAAGGCTGGCACTTGGGCGGCAATGGCCGAACGGACCTCCTGACCAGTGACGTCTGAGTCACGCTCGCGCACGCAGTCCTCGAATACGGCGGCGCACACGATTTTGGCGAAGAAGGGATTGCCATTTGTGACGTTGAATACTTCGGCAATCGCGTCTTCATGCCATTCGAGCACGTCGGTGCTAGGCTTCCGAACGAGAAGCTGAAAGTCCTCCCACTCAGCATCGCGCGAAAAATAATCGAGCGGAACACGGACGAACTTATTCAGCTTCTGACCTTGCCGATCCATTACGAACGGCATGTTTTCGCCGCCGACAAGGATTACGCAGACGTTGTCGCAGGTGGTGAGGGCGCGTATATTGGCGAAAAACGTCTCTGCAAGGTTGCCATGTTGGTAGAGTTCAGGGTGGATCTCGTCGAACTCGTCGATGACAATCACATATTTCAGTCCGGGACGGACTTTTGCCGCGATGTCGGCGAGGCGGGTGAGCGCGGCGATGCTTCCATCAAAACTGAGCGCCGGCGTCTGGACACCTGCGGGGAAACTGTCGATCATGAATTCGGCGATCTGTGTTCCCAATTCGCGTAGTGAGGCCGCCGGATCGGCATTTGCGATGGTACCCCACAGCAGATATTTTGACTCAATCCCGGGCTCTGGAGAGTGCTCTTTGGCGAACGCGACCGCCGCAAGGGCAAGGGATGTTTTCCCGACCCGCTTCTGGCCGGTGACATAGAAAGACTCCATCGGAGTCCGGAGCATCTTGTTGCCGAGCGCCTGGACCTTGTCGACGCGCCCGACGAACGTGTCGCCTTTGGCGACGTCGGTGCTGTAGGGACGCCGGTACGTCTGTGCTTGCCAGTCGATATCACAGCGCTGCGCGCTAGCCGTCACGATGACTTCGACTTGTTGTCGGCCTGCACCTCCCATCTCATCCCATTCAACGGACAGCAGAAACTCGACGGCATCGGCTTCCGTCATCACCTCACCATTGAACACTGCCGAGAAGTCGCCTGCGGCGACGCTTCCGAGCAACAGTTCCTCGGTGGCGAGCAAAAAACGTTCGGGATCAGTTTCGATCCGGACCGTTACGTTCGAGGCGATCCCCGGGCCAAGATTCCGCAGGGGAATCGCGAGCCTGATCTGGCGACCCGTCTCGCGGAAAGGGTAGCGCTTCTGCAATGCGCCGCCTTCGCTTACGCGAGGTACGATCTGAGCCTTGAAGCGCCCGCGCACGGAAGTGAGGAACATCTCAAGTGCCGCATCTGCGATAGCGAGATATTTTGAGAAATAACGCTTGGTCAAAAAGTTGGAATGTGAGGTGCAATAAGCCATCTGATCCGCGATTGCCTGCTTGCAGTCCGTCATGTTCGTCGGCAGGCCAGCGGTGTCCTTGAGCAGGCGCGCCAGCTTGTTGTTAACGACCTCAAAGCCGGCTCGGATCTGAGCTAAGTGTGATGGCGCACAGTAGGTCTTCAACAACGGATCGTTGAGCGTTCGGGCCAGGAGCTGTCGAGCGCCCACAATCGCATCTAAATCGGTCGCCAACGTAACGAAAGGCGCCAGCTTCTCCTCAACTCGCCCGTGAACGGTCCTTAAGACCTCGTACTTCTCAAAGGTCTGCCTTTTCTGCGAGGCTCCAATAAAGTTGGCGAGCTCAGGAAGGGTGCGCTCCACGATCGTCACCACAGGGCGCTCGATGGAACCCTTGCGCGTGCTGCTAACCATTGAATCGCGAGCCAGGCAGCGCAGCAGAGTCGCGGCCTCAAGCGACTGTTGGGCGTCACCTTGCTCTGCCAAGGCCTCTATCGCGTCGGCCAAGCTGCCACTTTCTGGAGGGTTTGGCAACCGCGCGAGCAGAGCCTGTCGAAGGATCGTGCGAGCGTCCTTCTCTTTACCCTCGATGTCGAGCGCATCCTCAAGTTGCGCGACTAGCCGTTCAACCTTTTCCAGCCCTGAACTTACCGCCACAAGCGCTTCCAATCACGTCCGTCAATTACGTTAAACCGCAAAGGTGGCATCGGGTCCAGATAAAACTGTCGCTGATTCATTGTGGACCTGATTATAGCGCTTTTGCTTTTACCTCGACTATTCGACGCACAATAGAGCGCTTGGCGCTGATCGGCATTGGCACCAATCGTTTTGTTTTGTTGCTGGGGCCGTGGGCGATCAAGTTCGCGAGGTCTGCCAAGGGACGCAGAGAGTGCCGACATGAACGAACCGTTTGGAAACGATACGGGGGCAAGCCTGTCAATGGCGATTTGCTCTGCCCGATCATCGCCAGTGACCCTTTCGGCCTCGTCGTAATCATGCGCAAAGCTCAGCGGACACCATGGCCATTTTTGTCGACATGGAATGAGCGGCAACCTCAGTGGGAATACTGGCCGGGATAGGGCGACATGCCGGACCCGGGCGAACCCAAACCGAAAGACTGGGGAGTGATCGACGAGCGTTTCGTTATGGTCGATTACGGCAACGTTCCATGACCCTGTTTCCCGCATAGACCTTGGTGTTGCGCAGGGCCATTTGCCAGCGGGTTCACGCGAGCGTCGATCTGCAAGTCGAAGGTCGCGAGCGCCTGCTCGGAAGAGCATGGCAAGACCCAAGGATGGCTGAGCCATCCGCCCAGAGCAGCCGGAGCGCGACAAGGCGAGGGACGAGCCCGAAGGCATCGGTCCGATGCCGCCATGCCCGGACGCGCAATTGCGTCCGGGGCGCAGCAAAGATTACGTGCGAAGCGCGTAATCTTTGCGGTATTGCGCCTAGAATTATATCCCCTATTTGATGTTCGGGATCGGGTTGTGTTGCGCTTATTTCTCTTTTTTTTATGCCTCAACCACGGATTTTACTCCTGATTAAATGCCAACAAATTTTCGGAAAATTGTTTGTTGGATTTTCGTCAAATTCATTTTGAGGTTCGAAGCAAGGTATCTTGGCAATTGTTGGCATTTCGTAGAATCGTTGTTGTGCAATTGTTGGATTTTTGTAACAATATGGGTTTGCCGATCCATTTGTCACTAGGAGGTAATAGAAAAATCGAGTAAAAACAAATTGTTATGACGGAAAGTCGTGGGTTCGATTTGGTCGTCTTCGGTCGACTATCACCTAAAAAACGACGTCAATTGCCTCATGCGGTAGCAAAAATTTGGACAGACACACGACTGGAATATTTCTAAGAAGGATCGCCAAATATTTTGTGACGAAAATCCGTGAGAAATTTCGTCGAAGATTAAATTCGGTCAAATTCTGTGATGAGATCCAAAGCAGAAGATTTATCGATCACTCTTCAATGTGAGCCCCTTGGCAGGCGTAAACTCGAAAATTGTACAAAAATCCGGAATTTCCAAAAAAATGATTTGATGAAATTCCAACATTTGCAAAAAATGTTTTAATTCAATGGCTTGGGCTAATTATATTTGGCGAGCCTTAAAGCCCGATTCAAAAAGCCCGTTACGTGGCCAAATGTCGTGTAATTTCGCAGGTGAGCATGCGGATCGAGGCGATGTTGGGCAGGCGTGATCAACGTTGGCACCAAGGGAAGCCTTCTGTCTCCAATTCGGCATCGTCCAGTCCCCGTTCCATTAACTGCCTTATCACCTTCTTACGCCAGCCATAAATCTGCCAAGGCTCCAGTGCATGGCGCCGAGCGACAGAACTGACCGGCTCTCCGTCGTCTCGACAGCCGCTCTGAATCACAGCCTACTGATATCGCTTAACCACTTTTCTCTCGGGCTCTGATTAGCGGCGGCTCGTTCGCATCTGGAGACGCGGAGCGTTTTGGCTCGCCACAAACCCGCAATCGAGAAGGTCGAAGACGTGTCGTGCACGTGCTCGACAATGGCATGAAAACTGTCTCGATTGGCGATCATGGAGATCTATGCGGCGGCAAAAATCCGACGCGGGGCGAATATAGTAGACATCGCGGTCATCTGCCAAAGGCGTCCCTCAAACAAGGACTTAAATAAGGGCGAGTTTGCAGCCTTTGGGAATAGCGAAGGGCCTCTAAATCGGGGCATTGACCTTCTCACACAGCCGGCTAAACTGAATTCCGTCATCGAAGAAAACCCAAGGTTTTCTGATGCTTTCGAGGGCGGCAGATTGTGGAGCGGATTCCCGCTACCCGCTCCAGGGCCGCAAGTTTTGGAATGCTTGCGCTACGACGCGCTCATCAGCGTTTTTGATCCTGTCCTTGCGCACCTTCCATCAGCGTAAATCTAAAGCATCATCGTCGCTGCTATGCTCAGCATGGAAGCAGCAACGATGAAATGAGCAAACGCCTGCCCTTCAGAAAGCGGCTCATGGGGCGATGTGTTGCGGCGGCGGCTTCTAACGCTGTCGCGTGCCGGGGGAACGATCTGCCGAGTCCTGCTTATTGCTGCAAGTGCCCGCCGATTTGGCGCAGCAATAAAACAGGATGGAGACAGATATGGAAGCGACCCGCAGCACCTTGAAATCGCTGGTCGAGACGACCTTTGATTCGGTCGAAGGTTATCGCAAGGCGGCTGAGACCGCGAAGTCGCCGCAGCTCAAGGCTGTCCTGACCCAGCAGGCGCAGAAGCGTCAGTCGACGCTCGATACGCTCAACCAGGAGCTAGTGCGGCTCGGTGGTGATCGCGTGACGAGCGGGACGACCGCTGGCGGCCTGCATCGGCTTTGGGTGGACATCACGTCGATGTTCGAAAAAGGCGATGAAGCTGCGGCCGAGCGAGCCGAAGAGGGCGAGGATTATCTCGTCAAGAAGTTCGAGGCAGCCCTGGAGGTGCGCGATCTCGATCCGGCCTCACGGGCCGTGATCGAGAAGGCGTCTCTTGAAGTAAGGGAAGGCGAGCGCCTGACCGATCAGCTGGCGCACCAGTACGACTGATCCCAACCGCCCTTCTACCATCGCACACCCGGCGGTGCCCCGAGCGGGACCGCGGGGTGTGTCGTGTTCTCCCCTGACTGGAGTGCTCACAATGTCGGCACCTGACGCAAAAGACCTTCCTTCGCCCGCTACCCACAATGCTCTTGCCGACCATCAGCCCGGGGCAGGGGCCTCGCCCATTTCCGAAGCCGAGGGCAATGCCGGCGAGCTCCACCAGAATGTTCCCGCAGAGGCTGACCACTCTGCCGGGCAGGCCCATCTGACCGATAATTTCGGCCACCGGATTGCAGACAACCAGAATTCGTTGAAGGCCGGCGAACGCGGGCCGACCTTGCTCGAAGATTTCGTGCTCCGCGAAAAGATATTTCACTTCGATCATGAGCGGATTCCCGAACGTATCGTGCATGCGCGCGGTTCGGGCGCGCACGGTACGTTCGAGGTGACCAAGGCGATTCCCGAATGGACCAAGGCGGCGCTGTTTCAGAAGAAGGGGAATAGCTGCCCTGTTTTTGTACGCTTTTCGACCGTAGCGGGCGGCTCGGGCAGCGTCGACACGCCGCGCGACGTACGCGGATTTGCCGTCAAGCTGTACACCGAAGAAGGCAATTGGGACCTGGTCGGCAACAATATCCCCGTCTTCTTCATCCAGGATGCGATGAAATTTCCCGATCTGGTCCATAGCGTGAAGATGGAGGCCGACCGGGGCTATCCGCAGGCCGCCAGCGCCCATGATACGTTCTGGGACTTTATCAGCCTGATGCCCGAGGCCATGCACATGATCATGTGGGCCATGTCGGACCGGGGCATTCCGCGATCGTTGCGCATGATCGAAGGCTTCGGCGTCCACACCTTCCGCTTCGTCAATGCCAAGGGCGAAGGTAAGTTCGTGAAGTTCCATTGGAAGCCCGTGCTGGGGCTGGAGAGCACCACCTGGGACGAGGCGGTCAAGATTGCGGGCGCCGATCCCGACTTTCATCGTCGCGACCTGTGGGAGGCGATCGATTCCGGCAATTTCCCGCAATGGGACCTCGGCGTTCAGGTGTTCGACGAAGCCTGGGCCTCGCAACAGCCCTATGACGTGCTCGATGCGACCAAGTTGATCCCCGAGGAGGAAATCCCGGTCGAGGTCATCGGTCGGATGACACTGAACCGCAATGTCGACAATTTCTTCGCGGAAACCGAGCAGGCGGCATTCCTGCCGACCAACATTCTGCCGGGAATCGACTTTTCCAACGATCCGCTGCTTCAGGGGCGGCTGTTCAGCTATCTCGACACGCAGAAGTCGCGGCTGGGGACGACCAATTTCCACCAGATTCCGATCAACGCGCCCAAATGCCCGTTCCATAATTTTCAGCGCGATGGCCTGATGCAGACCCTCGTCCCGACCGGCCGCGCCAATTACGAGCCCAACAGCCTTGCCGAGGCAGGCGAGCATGGCGGTCCGCGTGCATGCCCCGAAACCGGGTTCACCTCCTTCAGGGAGAATGCGGAGCGCAACGATCCCACCGAGAAGCTGCGGGTACGCGCGGAAGCCTTTGCCGATCACTACAGCCAGGCGAGGTTGTTCTACCGGTCGCAGACCGAAAACGAGCAGGCGCATATTGCATCCGCGCTCGTTTTCGAGCTCTCGAAGGTGGAGATCGAACATGTTCCGCCGCGGGTGATCGCGCGGCTTCGGAATGTCGACGAGGACCTCGCCAAGCGGGTCGCCGACGGGTTGGGTATCGAGCTTCCCGGACGGGCGGCTGCAGCCAAGGCGCCGGTCGATCTTGGCACTTCCGATGCCCTGTCGATCCAGAAACAGGCCAAGCAGACCTTCAAGGGCCGCAAGATTGGTATCCTGTTCGACGAGGGATCGGATCGCCAGGCGATCACGCAGCTGGTGTCCGACATCCAAACCGCTGGCGGCACGGCGTTTCTGGTGGCGCCGAAAATCGGTCCGCTAAAGTTGAAGGGTGGGGAACTCAAAGCCAATGGCCAGCTCGCAGGTTCCCCTTCGGTGCTCTTTGACGCAGTGGTTGCCATGCTGTTGCCGGAGCGCGCCGAGAAACTGGCGAAGGATGTCGGTGCGGTGGCCTGGTTCGCCGATGCCTGGTATCACTGCAAGACCATCGGTGCCTGTGCAGGTACACGTGCGCACCTGCTGCCCAAGGCCAATATCGAGCCCGATGACGGGGTCGTGGATCCTGAAGGCTTTATGGCGATCGGGCCCGTCCGACACTGGGCGCGAGAGCCGAAGGTTCGCGACCTCGCCTGACTTTCGCTGATGCTGGCGGCAACCTGACGGCCATGGCGGGCTGGAGATCGTCTGGCAGCAGGTCGCCGCAGGAGAAATTTGGCGCATGAGCCCAGCAATGGTTTCATGCGCCAGGCTCTGCCGATTGCGCGTTGCGGCGCAGCCTGAGGGCAAGCGGATTTCCAGAAGAACTGCGCTTGCCCTGTATGTTCTCTCGGCAGCTGCGCAGCACTGTTCCTGCGTACGCATCAGCTTTGCAGGCCGCGCCTTTTGATCGAGTATTATCGAATATCCGCAGATACGTGGATATTAAATTGCACAATAATTGTGGGACTGCAGTCACCTGATAGGTTTTTTCTATGCAGGCCATGGAATGATTTCTAATTTCTTTTTGCCAATTATCATGGAATATAATCCGGTTCCTGCGTGCCGGGAGGGATATCGTGTAGCTTGATATGGCAGCACAGGATCCCGGAGCGCGAATTGGAGCAGATCCATGGTGATGCCCCGGTGTTGCCGGGTCGCAGCTGGAGCAATCCGGGGCATTATCCATCCCTCAGATGCACCTGTCTGCGCCGCATGATTTGGGTCTTCACCGCCGATCACGCCGCCAGGTCGGGGCGAGCGAGGCCGGACACCAGACGTGCCAGGAAAAAGCAAAGGCTGACATGCACATCGAACCAGGCCTGTTCCCCGCTTTTGCCCGCAAACGCCAGATTGCCATCCTGGCCGCCGATTGCTGAGCGGACGCGACATCATGCAGCATCGCATCCTGCTCGTTGCGGGTTTTTTTCCGCCTTATTCTCCGCTGGGTGCGGTGCGTGCCCCCATGCTTGCGCGCTGGTGGTCGCAGCAGGGCCATGACGTGCGGGTCATTGCGCTCGAGAATCCGGCGGTTGCCGGACAGCTTGAGCACTGTCTGGCGCCCGAGGCGGTTCGCTACATTCCGTTCAGCCCCCCCGCGCCGGTGCTGCGCCAGGCTGCAGACAGTGCCAAGGTCCTGCTCGCGAAGCCAGATAGCCGCTTCAAGCCCCATATAGAGAGCTGCAAGACGCTGTATCGTCAGGTGGTCCACTTCCCCGACCGGTACCGCAAATGGATCAAGCCTGCCGTCGAGCACGCGGTGGCGATGGCAGGGCAATGGCAGCCGGACCTGATCTATTCCACTGCTCCGCCCCATTCCGGCCATGTCGTTGCCTGCCAGATTGCCCGGCGGTTGCGGTGCCCATGGGTGGCCGAGCTTCGCGACCTCTGGGCGGACAACCCGTATAATGACGGCCACCCGCTGTTCGAGCCGATCGCGCGTCGCTATGCCTGGACCACGCTGGCGAAGGCGGCAGGGCATGTGGTGCTCACTCGCGGCTCGGCCAAGCGTGTTGGCCGCGCGCTCGGTCGGCCGGTGACGCTCAGCTATAACGGTTTCGGTGCAGACGATTTCGCCTCGCTCGACAGTGTATCTGCGCATGATCCGCACCGGCTGACCCTGGTCCATGCCGGGATAATCTATGCCGGGCAGCGCGAACCGACGATGTTGCTGGCCGCACTTGCAAAGCTTGACGCTTCGGCCCGGGCGCGAATTCGGGTGATCTTCTTTCACGACGAGGAATCGGCCGTGCTGTCGGGCGCTGCGCATCACGGCGTTTCGGACTGTATCGAAATGCGAGACCCCGTTCCGCGGCCCGAAATCCTGAAGCTGGAGCGCGAGGCCGATGCGCTGCTGCTGTGTCGCTGGAACGACCCCGCCGAGGATGCGATCATCCCGGGCAAGCTGTTCGAATATATCGGTGCCCGCCGGCCGATCCTTTCGATCGGCTCGCTCACCGGCGAGGCCGCGGACATCGTGCGTGCAGGTCCCTTTGGCGTGGTGATGACCGATCCGGACGACATCGCGCGCCAACTTCTCGCCTGGCTGGCGCAGAAGGACGCCCATGGCGGCCGACTGCCGGATCTGCTGGAGGAGCCGACCCGCGCCTATCTTCGCGAAACCCAGTTCCAGCAGGTCGACGCGGCCATAGCCGACATCCTGCGTTAGCCCGGCTTTAAGTCGCCCGCCTTATGGACAGGACCATGCTTGCCTCGGTGAAGATCGCTGCCCGTCACGCTCTGGATTGCCGGCCCTGGATGGCCGGGCATGGCGCCTATCTGCTGCATCAGGTGAGCGGCAGAGGTCCGCTCGACGAGGCCGGAGCACTGGACGATGCGGCGCTGCGCGCTGCCGCCGGCTGGCTCGCCGTCGCGCAGGACAGCCAGAGCGATGGTGGCTTTTCCGGGCGGTACAAGCTGGCGAGCGGATGGTCGTCCAGCTATCCCGAAACCACGGGCTATATCATCCCCACGCTGCTCAAGCTGGCAGACCATTGGGGCGAGCCGCAATGGCGTGATCGTGCTGCGCGCGCGATCGATTTTCTGCTCGGCCTGCAACTGGCCGATGGTGCCTTTCCCGGAGGCGAGGTGCTGGAGAACCGTACCAGGCCATCGCCCTTCAACAGCGCGCAGATCCTGCATGGCCTCACCCATTGGGCGCGCAGCACAGGCGACGGCCGGGCTGCTGCCGCCGCTGCCCGCTGCGCGGCGTGGCTGATATCGGTGCAGGATGCGGATGGTGCCTATCGCCGCCATTTCTATCTCGATGTCGCTGCAACCTATGCCGCGCACCTCAGCTGCTGGCTCGCCGAATATGGCGATGCCTTTGGCGACAGCGCGGCGCTGGCCAGCGCGGAACGGCACCTGGACTGGGTGCTCGCACGGCAGGACAAGGCGACCGGCTGGTTCGATCTGGCGGGCTTTACCGAGGACCAGCATCGCGACCGCAACGCCTATACCCACACCATCGCCTATACGGTGGCTGGCGTGCTGACGACCAGCCTGATCCTGAAGCGCCAAGACGGCATCGCCGCGGCGCGACAGGCCGCCGAAGGGATCATGCGCCGGCTGGAACTGTCGCGGCGGCTGCCCGGCGTGCTCGACTGGCGCTGGCGCGAGGTCGAACATCCGCAATGCCTGACCGGCAACGCCCAGATGGCGCTGATCTGGTTTGCGCTGACAAGGGCTGACGGCGACTGGCGCTTTGCCAATGCCGGGTTCAAGGCGCTCGACCTGGTCAAGCATGCGCAGCTTCGCGACAATGTAAACCCTGGCCTTGCCGGTGGGATCGGCGGATCGGACCCGGTCTGGGGCAGCTATATTCCCAAGGCGCTGCCCAATTGGGCCGCGAAATATTTCATCGACGGCCTGCTCGAAAAGCGCAGGCTTCTTCAGGAGGCCGCTTCGAACCCGTGAGGATCGCGCTGCTCACCCACCGGCACTCGCGCAAGGGCGCGGTGGTCGCCTCGGCGCTGGCGGCGCGCGGAATTCGGCCAGCGCTGATCGTCTGCGAGCAGCCCCAGATTGCGCCAGCCACGGCGCGGCTGCGCGCGCTGATCCTGGAGCGCGGGCCCGGGGCGCTGACCGACAAGCTGCTCTCCAGGCTGTGCGGCAAGCCCCAAGCAGAGCAGCCGCAGGCGAGCGCATCGGGCCTAATGCGCGATGCCGCAGGCTATGCGGCGCAGCACGGAATCGTGTGTCTCGACCTGCCCGATCTGGTTTCCGCCGCCTCGCTCGACCGGCTGCGCAGCGAAGCCATCGACCTGATGATCCATGCTGGCGCTGGCATCTTGCGCGCGCCGCTGCTCGGCATCCCGCGCCTCGGCGTGCTCAATGCGCATATGGGGGTGCTGCCGCGCTATCGCGGGATGAATGTCGCCGAATGGGCGGCCTGGGAGGGCGGCCCGCTGGGGGCGACATTGCACTGGATCGACCCGGGCATCGATACCGGGCGGATCATCCGCATCGTTCCGGTCGCGCGCCAGGGCATCGGCAATATTGCTGCCCTGCGCAAGGCAGTGGACGAGGTCCAGATAGCCGCGCTGGCCCAACTGGTCGCGGAGATGGTGGCGAGCGGTCAGGCACCGACGGCCGAACCGCAGCGGCGCGAGGATGGCCGCCAGTATTTCACCATGCACCCGCAAATCGCACAGCTGCTCGAGCAGCGGCTCGCTCAATCGGCATAGACCGCGCACCAGCGGTCGAACATCGCGATGCCCCAGAGCTGCTCCAGCGCGCGCCGCTCGTTCCTGCAGGCGCGCGCGACGATCGGCTGCAGGCCTTCCAGCGATATCCAGTTGTGGAATTCGCGGCTGACCGGAACATAACCGCCTGCATCGCGCAGCCGCTCGGCAAACCAGGGGAAGATCGGCAGCGGGAAGCCCCGCTTGGGCGCCTTCAGCACCGCATCGGGCAGGCGGGTGGCGACAAAATCGCGCAGCACCGCCTTGGTGCGGAACTGTCCCGGCAGGCCGATCCGGGCCTCGATCGGGGTCGACTGGCACCATTCGACCAGTGGCAGGTGCAGAAAGGGCACGCGCGTTTCCAGCGACGCTGCCATCGCCATCTTGTCGGCCTTCATCAGCAGGTCCTCGACCAGCCAGGTGCCGAAATCGGCCTGCTGGCTCTGCGCCAGCGGGTTGACGGAGTCGGCAAGCGTGTACCAGCCCTGCACCAGATCGAAGCTGGGTACCATGTCCGGCCCGCGCCAGAACGCAGCCTTTTCTGCGTCGCTGATCGTCCAGCCGATATGCGCGGCCATGCCCCGGCGATAGGCGCCCGGTCCGCCTTCGGCCATGGCGCGAAAGATCGAGGCGCGATCGGACGAAACGAGCCGCGCGGCCAGCCGCAGCAGCGGACGGGGCACATGACCATAACGGCGCGCGACCTTGGCCAGGGTCGCTAGATCGGCTGGCCGGGTATAGCCTAGCAGCAGCTCGTCCGACCCTTCGCCCGACATCGCGACCTTCACATGGTCGCTGGCCTTGCGCGACATCACATACAGCGCAGCGCCGGTCGCATCGCCATAGGGCTCGTCAAAGGCGCGTACCACATCGTCCAGCGCGTCGAAATAATCGGCCTGCGCCATGCGGATTTCATGATGCCGGGTGCCGAAGCGCTCGGCCACGGCGCGCGCCAGCGGCAGTTCGTCATCGGCGCCGGCGCCATCGCCGCTGATCGAGAAGCTGTGCAGATCGCGATGGCCAAGCTCGCTCGCCGCGGCCACGATCGCCCCGGAATCGAGCCCGCCCGAAAGAAACGCGCCAACGGGCACGTCGGCGGCCACGATATGGCTGTCGACCGCCGCGAGGAACTGGTCGGCAAATTCGCGCGCATAATCGCGCGATGGATCGAAGACGCCAGGGGTCAGGTCGGCACGCCAGTAGGTCTCGATGGTCTGGTGGCCATCGCTAAGCTTGCGGCGCAGCAGCTGCCCCGGCCCCAGCTTGCCGATGCCGGCCCAGATCGTGCGGTCGGGCGCCATGAAGCGCATCGAGAGATAATCCCACAGCGCCTGCGGGTCGATTGCGGGGCGGCCGGGCAGGGCGGCCAGGATCGCCTTGATCTCGCTGGCAAACAGGAATTCGCCCTGATGCTCCGCGATATAGAGCGGCTTGATGCCGATCTGGTCGCGCGCGAGGATGAGCTCGTCGCTGCGCGCATCGTGGATGGCCACCGCGAACATGCCGTTAAGGCGCGCAAAGGCCGCGGTGCCTTCGGCATGATAGAGGTTCAGGATCACCTCGGTGTCCGAACGCGTGTGGAAGGCATAGCCTTTGGCTTCAAGCTCGGCGCGCAATGCCCGGTAATTGTAGATCTCGCCGTTGAACACGATGGTGACGCCATCGGGGGTCTTCATCGGCTGGTGCCCGGTGCTCAGATCGATGATCGCCAGCCGCCGCATCGCGAGCGCCAGCCCGGGCGCGAGATGCACACCATCATCGTCGGGACCGCGATGCAGGATCGCTCCGTTCATGGCTGCCACGCGCCGCGCCAGTTGCTCGGGAGGGTCAGCGCAAATCAGTCCAACAATGCCGCACATCGTCCGGAAAATACCACAGAAAGAGTTAGCAAAGCGCTATTCCATCGATGTCCCGCGCGGCTCAAATAGGAATGTGCACCTGGCAATGATAGCCGATCCGTTATCTCGCAGCCGCGACGCAGTTGGCTGTCGTTGGCAAGTCAGACGCCTTTGGACGACGGTTCGCCCGGCAAAGCATGCGCCGGATCAGAACAGTTTCCGCAGGCTGAAGCTGAATGTCCGGCCCAGAGGATCGAGATAGGCCGGCTGGTAGCTGAGCGGCACTGTCCCGGCGTCATCGCGGACTTGCGGCCGGGTGTTGAACAGGTTGGTTATCCCGATCGACGCCCGCATCCCCTTGAGCCAGCGCGGTGCGGTTTCGCCTCCGAAGCGCTCGGCAAGGTTGGCGAACAGGGCGAGATTGACCACCGCCAGATCATTGAAGCGCAGATCGCCCGCTGCCGAGCCCTGTTGGGCAATGCGGGTGCCGCTTCGCCAGCTTGCGGTCAGGCGTGCGCCGAGCCCGCGCTTGAAGACACCCGCCTGAAGATCGATCTCATGACGACGGCGACCACCCAGAAAGTCGACCGCGCCATCCTCCAGCAGGTTGAGGACCGGGACACCCGGCCGCAGCGCGATTTCGTCCTCGAGATACCAGTTGTGATAGAGGCTGACAAAGAAGCGGCTGGTAAGGTTGGAGGCGCCCTGAAACGTGGCGCTTCCCGGCTGCGCGCGCACCATTTCGGCATTGGGGAACAGGCGCCGCGCCTCCGCCTCGCTGGTGACGACGCGGACCTGGGCATCGCGCATGAAGTCGGGCACCTCGCCGAGCGGACGGGTGAAGTTCACCCCCCAGCGCAGCTGCTGCTGGCGCGCGGCGGCAAAGTTGATAGGCCGTGAGTCGATCCGCAGCAATTGTCCGGTCGCGCTGCGTGCAAAGCGTTCGGGAAATGCAGCCTCGACCTGCGGGGTGACGATGGGGAAGGCGGCAATCGGATCGTCGGTGCGGGTGCGGACATAATCGATGCTGAACGTCAGATCGGTTCTGGCGAGCGGGTGCAGATTGAGGCCGAGCCGAACAAGCCGCCGGTCGTCGTTGCGCAGTGCCGCGTTGCCACCCGTAATCCGGGTGAGATCGACGACCTCGCGGCGGGCAAAGTCGAAGGTGCGGACATTCGGCGTCACCAGAACCGGGCCGCCCAGCTGTTCAAGACTGGGCGCGCCCTGTTCGTGCGTCACCGATGCAACCAGGTCTATCCCCTTCGCGGGCGACCAGTTCAGGCCGAACCCATAGGTCCATAGCGACCCGGCGTCGGACAGGCGCTCGAACGCGGCATTGCCGCTCAGGGCGAGATGGCCGAGCGGCGAGGCCTTGCCACCGGCATCGCCGAGCAAGGGCAGGCCAAGATTGATCTGCGCTGCCCCCCGATCGCGCGCAAGGTCGGATCGAACCTCGTTTGCCGCGAATTCTGCCCGGCTCGAAAACTCCCTGAATTCGGCCCCCAGACGCAGACTGGCGGTGAACGGCCCGGCAGGCAGGGTTGCAAGCGGACCGGTGGCGAGCAGATCGACATTGGCCAGCGTATCGGTCGATCGTGCGGCATCGCGGCGGGAGCCGATGCCGCTCCTGTCGGTCACTATCTCGCTCTCGATGCGGTCGAAATTGCCGAGCGCCGACCATTGCCAGCGGCCGCTCTTGCCACTGAACGTGGTGCCGAAATGCACGAGTGAACGGTCGCTGTCGCGCTGCAGCACCCGGGTGCCGTCTGCGCCGAGCAGGCTGTCGTTGCGGCTGATATCGATGCGGCCATTGAGAGTCGCCGCCACATCGGAAAGCACATGCCCGCTCAGAACGCCCGTCAGGGCAAGGCTCTCGCTCTCGGGCAGCAGGGTGCGCGCTGTTCCCAGGTCCGGCGCGGCGGCAAACTGGCGGATATCGCGCTGGCTTTCGAGCAGTTGCTCGGCGTGACTGTATGTTGCGCCCAGCGCGATCCGCGTGTCGCCAGCAAGCTTCAGGTAATCGGCATTCGCGATCCAGCTGTCCCGTCCGCCTTCGCCTGGGACCAGCGCGCTGGCCTGGCCGACGCGCGACTGGAAATTCGCGAAGGTGACGATGTTGACGACCTTCTGATCGGCCCGAAAGCCATATTGCAGCGCCACTTCCTCCGGAAAGATCTCCATGCGCTCGATGGCTTCGGCCGGGATGCGTGCGATTTCCGCAAAGTCTGCAACCCTGCGCCCGTTCAGCAAGGTCACCGGCGCGCTGTCCCCGCGACCCCGGTTGCTGGCCGTTTGCGATCCGATCGTGTCGAGCACGGCGGCGATGTTCTCCGCGCCGAGCGCCCGGATATCCAGCTGGTTGAAGGTCCGTTCCGCCGGAACATCGCTTTCGATGGCACCGCGAGGCCGCTGAGAGGAGACGACGATCGGCTGCTTGTCGACCGGTTCTCTCGGAGAAAGCTGATCCGACCCGCTGTCCTTGTCAGGCGCCGGCGGGACCAGGTCCTTGAATTGCTCCTGCAACCGGCGCGCAACCTCGGGAGGGACCGGCTTGCCATCGGCACCGAGAATCCTGATCTGAGGTGCCGGTGGCTTCGCGCCGTCCGGCCTCTTTTCTGCTTCCGCTTTCAGTTGCTCCTCGATCTGGCGCAGCAACTCTGGTGGAAGCGACTTGCCGTCACCACCCATGATGACAGGTTTGGATGGAGCCCCATCGCTAGGCGGCGCGTTGCCGTCCGATGCTGTCAGTGGCGCGCTGATCGGTTGCGCAGCGAGCGCGCCTGCGAGGGTACAGACCCATAGGCCGAGAAGGGCAGTTGCGGGTGCTTTCATGTTGGTTCTCCGGCTTGCCAAAGCAGGAGCGAGGAGAAGCACCTCCGGGTAACGCGATGATGGCTCGCGCGTAGCCGGTGCTGATACGCGAATGCTACAAAGCCGTGCTAGGAGCGCGGAGATGGAGCCACTGACCGATCCCATGAGCAGCATCCTGGTCGTCGACGACGACGCCAGTATTCGCGACGCGATTGCCGATTTTCTCGGTGCGCACGGCTATGCGGTGCGTGCCGCTGCGAATGCCGCTGCCTGCGATCGCGCGCTGTGCGAGGCACCGGCCGATCTCATCATCCTGGATGTCATGATGCCGGGCGAGGACGGGCTTTCGCTGTGCCGCCGCCTGGGCGGTGGGGACACGCCGATCCTCATGCTGAGCGCGCTCGATGCCGTGACCGATCGGATCGTCGGGCTGGAAGTCGGCGCATGGGATTACATGACCAAGCCTTTCGAACCGCGCGAATTGCTGGCGCGGGTGCGGGCATTGTTGCGCCGGCCGTCTGCCGATCGGTCGGACCAGCCCCAAACGGCCCAGGGGCTGACCTTTGCCGGCTGGTGGCTCGATATCGAGCAGCGGCGTCTGCGCGACCCGGCAGGACGGGCCCTGATGCTGACCGAAGGCGAGCATGCGCTGCTCGCGGCGTTCGTGCGCCGCCCGGGGCGCATCCTCAGCCGCGATACGCTGCTCGACCTTACACGGGGAATTGATTCGGCGCCTTATGACCGCGCGATCGATATTGCTGTCAGCCGCCTGCGCCGCAAGCTGGCCGAGGCCGACAAGACGGTGCTGATCGAAACCGTGCGCGGTGTGGGATACCGGTTCGTTCCGGCGGTGCGTCCGGCATGAAGCGGGCACCCAGCGCGCTGGTGGCCATCGGCGGCTTCGGGGTTGCCGTCGCCGCGCTGAGCGTGGCCACCACGGCCGCGATCGTGCTGGCGGCTCCGCCACCACCATCGATACGCATGACGGCGATCGATGCGATCTCGGCGCTGCGCCAGCCGGTCGACGGCTTCGAACGCAGGGTCGATTCCGCCCCGCCGACAGGCACCCGCATCTCCATGTTCGAGCTGCTGATCGCGTCTCGCCTGGGCAAGCCCGCCCACGATGTGCGCGTGACGCGCCTCGACAGTGCCGAGCCGGTATCGATCCGGTTTCAGATGGTGCCTCGACCCTCCAAGGCGCCGAATGCGACAACCAATCTGCCTTCCCCTTTCATTCTGCGCCAGAGCCGGACGGGAAAGATCGAGATCGTCGATCCCGGTGCGATCGATGGCGCCTTGAGTGCGGCCCTGCTGGCCATGCCGCTGCCGGCCTATACCGCCAGCGTGCGGCAGGCAGATGGACGCTGGCTCGTGGTCGAGCCGGTCCAGCCCTTTCTGGGCGGCTGGCAGCGCAGCATCCTCATCGCGCTTGCGGTCAGCCTGCTTTTGCTTGCGCCGCTGGCATGGATCTTCGCGCGGCGGCTGACGCGCCCGTTCCGCGCGCTGGCAGGCGCGCTTGAGGATCATGCGGCGCAGATACCCAAGGAGGGGCCCCGCGAATTGCGCGAAGCGGCGGCGGCGATCGCGGCGATGCAGAACCGCCTCGCCATCGAGGCTGCGGAGCGCGCCAGGATGCTGACTGCCATCGCGCATGACCTGCGCACGCCGCTCACCGGTCTGCGCCTCCGCATCGAGTCCGCGCCAGAGCCGCAGCGCGCGCGCATGGTGGCGGATGTCGAGCGGATGCAGGCGATGATCGACGAAGTCCTCAGCTTTGCGCGCGACGCTGCTGCACCTGCCGAGATCGTGGATGTCCGCCCGCTGCTCGCCAGCATCGCGGCGGAAATGTCGCAGCCGGATGCCCCGATACGGCTTCTGGCGAGCGACACTCCGACCGTCCGGGTGCCTGAGCCCGCCTTCCGGCGCGCGATCGAGAATCTGGTCCGCAATGCGATCGACTATGCTGGCGGCGGCGTGATCGCGCTGGAGCAGGACGAGCGCCAAGTGCGGATATCGGTCAGCGACAATGGCCCGGGCATCCCTGCGACCGATCGCGAGCGGCTGATGCGCCCGTTCGAGCGCGGCGATGCATCGCGCAACCGGGGGACAGGCGGGGCAGGCCTGGGCCTCAGCATCGTGCGCGACTTCGTGGCGCAAAATCGCGGCGATTTCACCCTGTCCGATGCGCCCGGCGGCGGCGTGATCGCAATCCTGCGCCTGCCGCGCGTCTGAGCCGCTTCGGGTAGATTGCAGTTCGTCGATGAATCATGCCCTTTGCGACTTTCGGAATTGCCTTCGCAAACCGGGTTGTTAACCTCTGCCAAAAGGGTGTTTTGGGGGGAGTCGTCGGATGATCAAGCTTCGGTCCGCAGCCGTCATGCTGGGCATTCTGTCTTTGGCCGGGATACCGGCAATCGCGCAGACGGCCGACGAACTGGTGGCGCAGAATCTCGCCGCGCGGGGCGGGGCCGCCGCGATCGATGCGATCCAATCGGTCAAGTTCGACGGCACGGTCATCTTTCCCGGTGATTTTCAGCTGACCTATGAAGAGGTCCGCACCAGGGCAGGAGACGTTCGCGTCGATATGGCGCTGCAGGGGCTGACGCTGGTGCAGGGCTAGGACGGCACGACCGGCTGGCGGATCAATCCGTTCGAAGGGCGCAAGGACGCCGAGCGGATGAGCGATGATGAAGCGCGCTCGCTGGCCGATACCGGTTCGATCCGCGGGCCGCTGCAGCGCGCGGCGGCGCAGGGCTCGACCGTCACCTATCTGGGGCGCGAGGATTTCGACGGGACCGATACCTACAAGCTCAAGGTGACCGAAAAGGATGGCGACGAGTTCGTCTATCTGCTCGACCCCGATACCATGCTCGAGGTGAAGATGGTCGAGACGCGCCGGATCCGGGGCGCGCAGCAAGTCTTCGAATATGAATTCGGCGACTATGAAAAGGTGGCCGGGGTCTATTTCCCTATGTCGGTCGAAAGCTGGGCGGCGGGGCAGGGCAACAACCGGCAACGCACGATCATCGCATCGGGCACCGCCAACGTGCCTGCGCCTGCCAGCCTTTTCGCTCTGCCCGCCAGCCCGGCCGCCGCGCCGAAGGGGAACTGATCCGATGCGCCGCACCCTCCTTCTCGCCGGCACCATGCTGGCAATCGCCGCCCCTGCCTTCGCCAAGGACGCCGCCACCCCTCCCGCCGCGTCGGGAATTTCGGGCCTTGGCATCCGCAATATCGGATCGGCCGAAATGTCGGGCCGCATTGCCGCGATCGATGCCGTGCAAGGCAAGGATGGCAAGGTCACCATGTATATCGGGGCTGCATCCGGCGGCGTCTGGAAGTCCGAAGACGGCGGCACCACGTTCCGTCCGATCTTCGACAAGCAACCGGTCCAGTCGATCGGCGCGGTGGCGATCGATCCGTCGAACCCCAGCACGATCTGGGTCGGCACCGGCGAGAGCTGGACGCGCAATTCGGTGTCGATCGGCGACGGCGTCTACAAGTCGACCGATGGTGGCGACAACTGGACGCGCATGGGCCTTCCCAAGACCGAGCGGATCACCAAGATCGTCGTCCATCCGACGAACAGCGACATCGTCTATGTCTGCGCGCCCGGCGCGCTCTGGTCGGACAGCCCGGACCGCGGCCTCTACAAGACCACCGATGGCGGCGTCACCTGGACGCAGATCCTGAAAGGCAGCAACCTTTCGACGGGCTGCTCGTCGGTCGCGCTCGATCCGGCCAATCCCGATCGGGTGATGGCCGGCCTGTGGGATTTTCGCCGCAAGGGCTGGACCTTCCGCTCGGGCGGAGAGGGGCCGGATGCGGCCTCGGGCAGCGCCATGAAGATCTCGAACGATGGCGGTCGGACCTGGGCAGCGATGGATGCCAGCACCACCAAGGGGCTGCCCAAGGGGCCCTGGGGTCGGATCGAGGCGGTGTTCTCGCCTGCTGATCCCAACCGGGTCTATGCCTTTATCGAAAGCGAGCGTTCCGCGCTGTACGTGTCCGAAGATGGCGGCAAGAGCTTCGAGGAGCGCGACCGCAGCCGCAACATGGTCTGGCGGCCGTTTTATTTCAGCAAGATCGTGCCCGATCCCAAGGACGCCAACCGGCTGTTCAAGATGAACCTCAACATGATCGTGTCCGATGACGGCGGCAAGAGCTTTGCCAATGCATCGGGCGGCAGCCATGGCGACTGGCACGACATCTGGATCAACCCGGCCAATACCAAGCATATCGTCGGCGGCGACGATGGCGGCCTGTGGATCAGCCATGATGGCGGCAGCAAATGGGTGAAGAGCTTCAACCTGCCGATCAGTCAGTTCTATCATGTCAGCATCGATGACAAGGACCCCTATCAGGTCTATGGCGGCCTGCAGGACAATTCGAGCTGGGTGGGCGACAGCGAATATCCTGGCGGCATCACCAACAGCCGCTGGGAGAATCTCTACGGTGGCGATGGCTTCTGGGTGTTCCCGGACCCGGCCGACCCGGATTATGTCTACGCCGAATATCAGGGCGGCAACATTGCCCGGATCAACCGCAAGACACTGGAATCGCGCGATATCCAGCCCAAGGGCGGCTACAAGGAAAAGCTGCGGTTCAACTGGAACACCCCGATCGCATTGTCGCCGCACGAAAAGGGCACGATCTATATCGGCAGCCAGTATCTGTTCCGCACGCGCGATCACGGCACGACCTGGGACCGGATATCGCCTGACCTGACCACCAACAATCCGGCGCGTCAGCAGCAGGAGAAATCGGGCGGCATTACCGTCGACAATTCTTCGGCGGAAATGCACACGACCATCTATTCGATCTCGGAAAGCCCGTTGATGGCCGGGCAGATCTGGGTCGGCACCGATGACGGCAATGTCCAGCTGACGAGCGACGGCGGCCAAAGCTGGACCAACGTCGGCAAGGCGATGAAGCTCGGCCCCGATGTCAGCATCGCCTGGGTCGAAGCCAGCCGGCATGATCCGGCGGTGGCCTATGTCGCGGTCGATCGGCACAGCTTCGGCGACATGGCGCCCTATATCCTGAAGACCGCCGATTACGGCAAGAGCTGGACCCGGCTGGTCGGTCCGGCCACGCCGGGCGTGCGCGGCTATGCCCATGTCGTCAAGGAAGACCGGCTGAGCCCCGACATCCTGTTCGTCGGCACCGAATTCGGCCTGTTCATCTCGCGCGACAAGGGAGCGAACTGGGAGGAATTCCGGCCCGGCAACTTCCCCGCGGTCGCGGTGCGCGATATCGCCGTGGCGTCGCAGGGCGATGACCTTGTGCTGGCCACGCACGGCCGCGGCATCTGGATCATCGACGATATTAGCCCGGTGCGGGCTCTGAGCCCCGAGGTCGTGGCCAGCGACGTCACACTGATCCGGTCCGAACCCGTGCAGCAGCGGATCCGCGGCAGTGGCGGCTGGCCAGAGGGCGATGCGACCTATGTCGGCCAGAACCCGGTCGATGGGGCGGTCATCACCTATTACCAGAAGGCCCGGCACGTGCTGGGGCGGATGAAGCTGGAAATCATCGATCCCAATGGAAAGGTGATCGACGAACTGCCGACATCGAAGCGCAAGGGGCTGAACCGCGTGGTCTGGTCGATGCGGACCAAGCCGCCGCAGGTTCCGCCTGCAGCCTCGCTCGCGTTCGCCTCTACCCAGGGCCAGCGGGTGATGCCGGGCACCTATACGGTGCGGCTCACCAAGGCCGGCAAGGTCACCGAGATGCCGCTGGTGGTCGGGCTGGACAAGCGCGCGAAGTTCACGGTGGCCGATCGTCAGGCGCAATATGATGCGGCCGAACGCGTGAAGGGCCTGTTCGTGCGGATGAGCGCGCTGACGGCGGGGCTGAACGCAGTGAAATCGCAGGCCCAGGCGGTGGCCGACAATGAATCGACGTCGCCTGCGAACAAGGCCAAAGCGCTGGCGCTGGTCGGCAAGGCCGATGCGCTGCGCAAGCAGGTCGTCGCCACCACCGAAGGCGGGGCGATCACCGGTGAGGAGCGGCTGCGCGAGAATATGGACATGGCCTATGGCGCGATCACGGCGACCGAGGCACGGCCGACCACCTATGCGCTGGCGCGGGTCGATGCGCTGGAGAAGGAGCTGGCCGAGGTCGAAACCGGCTTTGCCGCGCTGAAGGCAGGCGATGCGGCGGTGCTGAACCTGGCACTGCAGGCAGACGGTGTGCCCGCGATCGACCTGGCTGCTGTCCTGCCACGCGCCGATGATGCTCGTGGTGGGCCGGCGGCGGCTGTGGGCAGCTTCATGCTCGGCACCCGCTATACCGGTTCGATGAGCGCCTTGCGCACCAGCCGCAAGCGCAATTGAGCGCAGCCTGTTCCGACCGTTGCCCCGCTGGCGCAGCGGTCGGCAGCGGCATGGAATAATGCTGCTTGCGGCGTGGAAACGGACCAGTGCGGCCGAGGGCCGGGCGGTGCCATTGCGTGCACCAAAAGCTGTCAATTGACCCGCTGTGTGCGTGGCGGTGGCAACCAAAACCGCAGCTGCGATTAATCCATGTTATAATTTTTCTGCGCGCTCGGAACCCGACCTCATCGGCGACGTATTCAACAGACGTTGAATTAGCTCGGCCGCGTCGTGCCGAACGCAGGGATGGCACATGGCAGATCGCAAGAATCCCGGACGCCCGAAAGACAATGGGCGAGAAGTCGGCGCGGCCCTGCTCGAGGCGGCGAGGACGCACTTTGCCGCCAAGGGCTATGAGGCCACGCCGCTGCGCCTGATCGCGGCCGATGCCGGGGTGGATGTCGCGCTGATATCCTATCATTTCGGCGGAAAGCTGGGGCTTTGGAAGGCGCTGGTCGCCAGCGCGGCGGCCCAATTGCTCGATGCGCTGAGCGCGGCCGAAAGCGGGGAGAGCAGTTCCTCACCTGCCGCGCGGCTGCGCAGGATCATGGCCGCCTATATCGCCCATCTGCTGGCCCATCCGGAAGTCCCGCGTCTCATTCTGCGCGATATCACGGTCGACTCCGATCGATCGGACTGGTTGCTGCGCGAATTGTCCGCCCCGCTCCATCAGCGCTTTTACGATCTGGCGCGGAAAGCGGCGCAGCATCTGGAGACAGCTCCCCACCATCTTGAGTTCAGGGTCGCCAATTTCATCTATGCGGCAGCCAGCAGCGTTGCCCGGCGCGAACGGCTGACCAGACTGGTCGAGGGCATGGATGACGACCAGAGGTTCGGCGACGCGCTCGAGATGGTGCTGATCGACGAGGTGCTCGACTGTGGCTGAGCCCCCGCGCCTCCTGATCGACAAGGCCGACGGCTATGCGTTCAAGCCGCACGAGATGCCGATCCTGCCCGGATCGCCTGCCAATCCCGATCATCCGCCGCGAAGAAAGGCCGCCTATCTGGCGATCGGCGTGTTCATCGGCCTGGTCGGCGGCGCGCAGAACGGCTTTCTGCTGGCGAACACGCCCGCGCTGCAGGCCGAGTTCGCGCTGACCCCGGTCGAGGCGGGCTGGATGACGGTGGCCTTCTACGCGACCTATGCCACGATGAGCATGCTGCTGTTCCGCGTCCGGCAGGAATTTGGCATCCAGCTTTTCGTCCGCTGGGCGATGGCGGGGCTGGTGCTCGCCAATTTCGTGCAGCTTATCGGACCGGGCTATCACGCCGAGCTGGCCGCGCGCGCCGTGGCGGGTATCGCCGCGAGCGGGTTGTCGGCGCTCACCATCTATTATCTCATGCAGGGGCTTCCTGCGGCGATGCGCACCGTCGGCCTCGTGCTGTCGCTCGGCCTCACCCAGATCGCCTTTGCGCTCACCCGGGCGCTCTCGCCAGCGCTGCTGGTCGATGGCGATATGGCGCGTGTCTTCCAGTTCCAGTTCGCGCTCTCGCTGCTGGGGCTCGCCTTTGTCTATCTGCTGCGCCTGCCACCGGGGGTTCGCAAGCTGACCTTCGAGAAGCTCGACATTCCGAGCATGGCGCTGTTCGTGCTGGGGGTCGCCTCGCTCTGCGCATTCCTGATCCTTGGCCGCATCGTGTGGTGGGACGCGCCCTGGCTCGGCTATGCGGTGGCGCTGGCAGTCATCGGCCTGGGCGGCTGCCTGCTGATCGAGGCCAATCGCAAGAGCCCGATGCTCGATCTCAGCTGGCTGTCGAGCCGCGCGATCCTGAGCATCGCGGCGATCGGCGCGACCGTGCGCATCCTCGTGGCCGAGCAGGGTTTCGGCGCGAGCGGCATGTTCACTGCGCTCGGCTATGGCAACGAGCAGCTGACTGGCTATTTCTGGGTGCTCACCGGCGCGACGGTCGCGGGCATGGTGCTGTCGGTGATCCGGCTCGACCCCAAGGACCTGACCCGTCCGGTGCTGTTTGCCGTGCTGGTCATCGGCGTCGCCGGCTTTGCCGATACCCGCACCGGCGTCATGAGCCGCCCGCAGGACCTTTACCTGTCGCAAGCGGCGATCGCCTTTGCGGCCGTGTTCGCCATGGGCCCGGTGCTCATGGAGGGGATGCTGCGCGCGCTGGCGGCGGGGCAGAACTATATCATCAGCTTCATCGCCATCTTCTCGCTGTCGCAATCGGTCGGCGGCCTAGCGGGGATCGCGCTGCTGTCGGCCTTTCACACGGTCCGGTTGAAGACGCATCTGATCGATGCCGGCACGACGCTGGCGATGAGCAACGCCCAGCTTTCGCAGGCCTTCTCGAACGCGGCACAGCGCACCGCTCCGCTGCAGCAGGATCCGGCGCTGGTGCAGCAGGCGACCTCGGCCAGCATCTCGGCGCAGATCGGGCGCGAGGCCGCGGTCCTCGCCTTCAACGACGTCTTCTTCCTCATCGGCACGCTCGCGGCGATCACCTTCGTCGCGCTGTTCGTGCCTTGGGTGATCAACAAGATTCGCGGGCGCAATCCGCTCGCCAAGGAACTCGCCTTTATCGAGGCCATGCGCGCAAGGAACGAGCCATGACATCCACCAACCCGCAAGCCGCCACCACCGAAGCATCGGGCAGCACCGCCGAGCCTGCGGCGCCCGAAAAGGGCTGGTCGCCGCAACTGTCGCGCCAGCGCGTGCTGGTCGCCGGCGTGCTGATCGTGATCGGCGTGCTCGTCGCGCTGTTTGCCTGGGGACTGCCGCCCTTTGCCGGAGGCGACCAGACCACCAACAACGCCTATGTGCGCGGGCGCACGACCATCGTCAGCCCGCAGGTCGCAGGCTATCTGGTCGAGGTCCGCGTCGCCGATTTCCAGAAGGTGGAACAGGGCCAGCTGCTTGCGCGCATCGATGCAACGCCCTTCCGCGAAAAGGTGCAGCAGGGCGCGGCCAACATAGCGGCGCAAAAGGCCAATCTCGCCAATAGCGAGCAGAGCCTGCGCTCGGCCCAGGCCCAGCTGCAGCTTCAGGACGCCGCCGTGGCGAGCGCGCAGGCCGGCTATCAGAAGGCGCAGGCCGACATGAACCGCATCAACGAGCTGGTCGACGAGGGCTCGGTCTCGCTGCGCGAGCGCGACCAGGCACTGGCGGCGCTTCGCCAGTCGCAGGCCGGCGTGCGCCAGGCCCAGGCGCAGCGCGCGATCGCGGCGGAAAACGTCCGCTCGGTCCGCGTGGGGCGCGGCGCGCTCGAGGCGCAGGTGCAGGGCGCCGAAGCCTCGCGCGATCTGGCCGCGTTCGAGCTGTCGCGCACCGAAATCCGCGCACCGCGGTCGGGTCGGCTGAGCGAGATCACCGCGCGCGAAGGCCAGCTGGTCAGTGCGGGCACGCAGCTGATGTACATCGTCCCCGACGAACTGTGGGTCGTCGCCAACTTCAAGGAGGCGCAGACCGAGGCCATGGCGGTCGGCCAGCGCGCGACGCTCGAGGTCGATGCGCTGGGCGGGGCAAAGCTTACCGGTCGGGTCCAGAGCATCGCGCCCGCCGCCAGCAGCGAGTTCAGCATCGTCAAGCCCGACACCGGCGCAGGCAATTTCGTCAAGGTACCGCAGCGCATTGCGGTGCGCATCGTGCTCGACCCCGGCCAGAAGCTCGCCCGAAGGCTCGGTCCCGGCATGTCCGTGGTCGCCACCGTGCACACCGGGGAGTGAGGCCGATGCGCAGCCCTCTCATCGCCGTGCTTACTGGTGCGCTGCTGCTCTCCGCCTGCGCCCCAGCGCTGCAGGACGCGCCGCAGGGTGCATCGGTCGCCGCGCCGGTCGCGTGGCGCACCGATCTTGGCATGACCGCTCCGGTCGAGGCGCAATGGTGGCAGGCCTTTGGCGATCCGCAGCTGTCCGCGCTGGTCGAGAAGGCCCGCGCCAACAATCCCGATGTCCAGATCGCCGCAGCGCGGGTGGAGGAGGCGCGTGCTACCGAGCGCGGCTCGCGCGGGCTGCTGCTCCCCTCGCTGGGCCTGAGCGTCGATGGCGCTGCGCGGCGCGAAGTCTCGCCCTTCGGGCAGGGATTGAACTCGCTCGCGGCGCAACCGGCGTTCCGGGCGAGCTACGAGCTCGACCTGTTCGGCAAGAATGCGGCAAGGGTCGATGCGGCGAGCGCCAATGTCGCAGCAAGCGAGGCCAGCGAGGAAGCGGCGCGGCTTTCGGTCACTGCTGCCACGGCGACAGGCTATATCACGCTGCTTGCACTCGATGCGCGCCTGGTGGTGCTCGACGAGACGGTGGCAGCGCGGCAGCAGGCGCTCAAGTTCGCACGCGACCGCGCCGAGGTCGGCTATACCTCGCAGCTCGAACTGCGCCAGGCCGAGGCTGAATATCAGGCTGCGGTCCAGCTGGTGCCGCAGCTCAAGGCGCAGATCGCGCGGCAAGAAAATGCGCTGGCGGTGCTGACGGGCGAGCTTCCGGGGGCGATCGTGCGCGGCGGGACGCTCGATGCCCTGCGCCAGCCGGCCGCGCCCGCGACCCTGCCGTCCGAGCTTCTTCGCCGCCGCCCCGATATTGCGGCCGCCGAATATCGCATTGCCGCAGCGGACGCGCAGATGCGGGCCGCGCGTGCGCAGTTCATGCCCTCGATCAATCTGGGTGCGAGCGCAGGCCTCGCGATCTCGGACCTGCTCGCCGACCCGATCAGCCTGTGGTCGCTCGGCGGCAGCATTCTTGCGCCGATCTTCCAGGGTGGCCGGCTGACCGCGCAGCTCGACGGCGCGGCCGCGCAGCGCGATCAGGCCGCCTGGGCTTATCGCTCGGCGGCGCTCAACGCGTTTCGCGAGGTCGAGGACCGGATGGCGGTGCTCGCCAATCTGACCGAACAGGAAACGTCCCTGCGCGCCCAACGGGTCGCCGTGGCTGATGCGCTGCGCCACGCGTCCAACCGATACCGGGCCGGCTATACCGCCTATATCGAGCAGGTGGACGCGCAGCGCGCGCTGCTGGGAGTCGATCTCTCGCTGATCCAGACCAGGGCCGACGAATTGACGACACTGGTCGGCCTGTATCAGGCAGTAGGGGGTGCACCGGGCTGACCATCCCGTATCCATCTTCCCTTGTCCCAGAGCTTGAAGCCGATGACAGGAGCATGGGCATGGCGTAGGGCAGGGGCGAGCCTCTTGCGAGGGCAAGGGCGATCGATCAACGCTGGACGTCAGACAGCGACAATTGGGATGGAGCAGAACGATGCACGCACGCCAGGCGATAATCCGGTCCAATGGTGGCCCCGAGGTGATCGAGTGGCAGACGGTCGAGCTTTCCGCTCCAGGACCCGGCGAGGTGACGCTGCGCCAGACCGCGGTCGGGCTCAACTACATCGATACCTATCACCGGCGCGGGATCTACCCCGTCGATCTGCCCGGCGGCCTGGGCCTTGAAGCCTCAGGCATCGTCGAGGCGGTCGGCGAGGGGGTCGAGGGACTGAGCGTCGGCGATCGCGTGGCGACCTTCGGCCCCGCGCGCGGCGCCTATGCCGATATCCGCAACCTTCCCGCCGCCAGCCTGTTCAGATTGCCCGAGGATATTTCGGACGATGTCGCCGCCGCCGCGCTGCTCAAGGGGTGCACCACCGAATTCCTGGTCGAACGTTGCGCACGGGTCGAGCCGGGTCAGGCGGTGCTGGTCCATGCCGCAGCGGGCGGGGTCGGGCTGCTGCTGGTGCAGTGGCTCAAGGCTGTCGGCGCGACCGTCATCGGCACCGTCAGCAGCGAGGAAAAGGCCGCGCTCGCGCGCGGGGCGGGCGCCGACCATATCGTCATCTATACCCGCGAGGATACGGCGCGCCGCGTGCGCGAGCTCACTGGCGGCGCGGGCGTGCGCGTGGTCTTTGACGGGGTGGGGCTCGATACCTGGGAAGCCTCGCTGGACAGCACGGGACGGCGCGGACTGATCGTGTCCTATGGCAATGCGAGCGCGCCGGTGACCGGCGTCAATCTCGGTATCCTCGCGAGCAAGGGATCGCTCTATAGCACCCGGCCGACGCTGTTCGATTATTATGCCGATCCGGCCGAGCGCGAGGCGGGTGCGGCGCGGCTGTGGCAGATGATCCGTGCGGGCAAGGTCAAGGTGACCATCGGCCAGACCTATCCGCTCGACCAGGCCGAGCAGGCGCATCGCGACCTGGAAAGCCGCGCCACCACGGGCTCGACGCTGCTGCTCCCGTAAATTGCCAGTCTTGTGCCGTCAGATCGGCGGCTGCCAAACCGGCCGGCTCAATCCACCGGCGGGACGCCTTCGGGATACCAGGACACCTCGACGCGCAGACCATCAGGATCGGGCATGAACAGCGCGACGATGCCGTCGCCGAACCGCTGCAACCGCGCCTCGTGGCCCAGATTGGTCATGTGCGCGGCGAGGGCCTCGACGAAACCGGGATCGGGCGCGGTGAAGCCCAGATGGTTGAGCCCCGCTCCGTAGCGTTCATAGGGGCGCGTTTCGGCCTTGGCGGTGCGGAACTGCAGGTACAAGCCATTGGCATTGTGCCAGATGTCAGGCTTGGCGCGCTCGAAACCGAGCCAGGGCAGCAGCGCGCCATACCAGGCCGCGCTTGCTTCGGCATCGCGGCTCAAGATGGTGAGGTGATCGAGCGGCAGCGGGGACATCACATCATGCGTCCTTCGCGGGTAACCAGAGCGGGCCGACCAGGATCAGCAGTACGGCCACGTTGAAAAGCGCGTTGATCGGCTGACCCGAGGCAATCGAGCCTGTGCTGTCGAGTAGGAACCAGCCGAGCAGTCCCGCCAGCACCGCTTGGCGGACCGGCTCCGGAGCGTGCCGGTGGACGCGCGTGGCGAGGAACCAGATCATCACGCCCCAGCCGAGGAGAAATCCGCCGGTCAGTGCGGAGAGAAAGCGCGTGGTCGGCGCGGCAAAATCCTGCGCGCCGTCGATTGGCCAGGCCAGAATGTCGAGCGACCAGCGCGCAGGGGCGGCGAGACCTTCGATCGTACCGGTGGCAAAGATCGGGCCGAAGATTGCGACGGAAATGGCGGTGAATTTCAACCAGCGGCGGTGCTGGGCCTCGGTCATGGAGTCGTTCTCTCGAAAGGCGGGTAGGATGTCCGTAATGGATGCTACACGCAATTCGCCGCAGCAGAAAGGGCAGTTACAGCGATGCTTCAAGTCAGCAGAATGTCGCTCAGCGCCTGTTCGACAGCGTCGGCTTCGGCTTCGCCGCCGGTCATGTCGAAAATCGCGATCCCATCGATCAGGGCGAGCAGGAATGCGGCGCGCTGGCGTCTGGCCGGTCCCGGCGGACCTTCCAGCCTGGCTTCGATCCAGGCCATCAGCTGGTGCAGGATCGCCGTGGCGATGGCGGGGAATGGCTGCTCCTGCCGTGCTGCTGCCGCTACCATGTCCAGCCACAATCGCATGGTGGGGCGCATGGCGGGCGTGCGCACCAGCGCGCTTGCCTGTTGCAGCAGAGTCTGCGGCGGGAGCCGGTCGGGCGGCAGCGCCAGGTCGAGCGCGCTCGAAAACTGCTCGGCGACTCGCCCAAGCACCAGGGTCATGATTTCTGCCTTGTCGGCAAAATAATAGAGTAGCATCCGGTCGCTTGTGCCGCACGCCGCCGCCAGCTGCCTGAGGCTGGTTTGCGCCAGACCGGCTGTCAGCAGATGATCCGCCAGCATCTGGATCACTTTCTCGCGTTGGTCCTGACGATTGGCCATGGCGATCCTTGTAATAACTGCTACAATCCCGTAAATTTAGGGGGTCGCGGTTGATGACGTGCCGCTGACTATCGTGACGATTTGGGGGGCGATATGCAAATGCGCCGTGCTGCCGAAGACATGATCGGTGCTTTCCGGCCCAGGGCTATCAGCCTCTCGCTGCCAGAGTCACTTTGAACATGCGGGCGTCAGGCACGACCAATGGCATCGCCTGGATTGCTGCGGGGCGCATGCAAGCCGAAACGCCCAGCCTGTTGTTCATCCACGGGGCGGGCGGCAACAGCGCAGGCTGGTGGCAGCAGTTCGATCATTTTGCGCCGCACCGGCATGTGGTTGCGATCGATCTGCCGGGCTTCGGCCGATCCGATCCGCCATCGCCTCACAGCGATCCGGTCGAGGCGATGGTACAGGGCGCCGCCGGTGTGTGCGAAGCGCTCGGGCTGATGCGCATCGATCTGGTGTGCCAGTCGCTCGGCGGCTGGGCGGGCCTCCGCCTGGCGCTGTCGCGGCCCGATCTGGTGAACGCGCTGGTCCTGTGCTGCACTTTGGCGGGGATTGCCCATCCGCCCGGGCTTGCGGCCTTTCGCGAGGCGACCGCGCGGATGGACGAGCGGGGCCCGGCAGCGCTGGGTTTGCAGCCGCAGTTCGAAACCGACGAACCGGCCAAGGCCTTGCTCTATCGTCATATCGCGGCGGCCAATGCGCCGCTGGATCCGGCCTGGGGGCAGCGCCTGTTCGCGCCCGAGGTGCTGATCGCGCCTGGCCAGCTTGCTGAACTCGCTGTGCCGGTAACGCTGATCATGGGTGCCTGCGATCCGATCTGGCCACCCGACAGCCTCACCGGCATGCTGGCAGCGGCGGAGGCGCGTGAAGTTGTCCTGCCCGGAGCGGGCCATTCGCCCTATTTCGAGCAGCCGGGTGCGTTCAATGCCGTGCTGGCGGACGCGCTGAGCGCTGCGTCATGAAAGGCGGAACCTGCCTGGTCGAGGACGGGCTAGGATATTCCTCAGCCCGCAGGCTAGGCTGGAGAATCGGGGGCAAGCAAGGGGTCCGCTGCAAAGGCGCGGCTCAGGAAATCGATCAGGCTGCGCGTCCGCGCCGGGACATAGCGGCCCGGCGGCAGCACGATATGGATCGGCATGCGCACCGGTTCATGCTCGACCAGGATATGTTCGAGCTGGCCTGCCGCAATCGCATCCTCGAACAGCCAGCGCGCATTCACCGCGACACCCAGTCCGGCGACAGCGGCAGCGCGCACGAGATGCGGGCTGTCGGCGCGAAAGCTGCCATGGATCTCGACCGACGATCCATCCTCGAAGGCCCAGCGCGATCCGGTGCCCAGCAGCGAATAGACGATGCACTGGTGCTGCGCGAGATCGGCCGGGGCTTGCGGGCGGCCAGCCCGCGCGAGATAGCCGGGCGCGGCGACCGCGATGCGCCGCGCCACGCCAATCCGACGGGCGATGAGACGGCTATCGGCGAGCTGGCCGACGCGCACCGCCAGGTCGAGATTGTCCGCAACCAGATTGAGCGCATGGTCCGAGGCGGTGAAATCGATCTCGATCCTGGGATTTTCCGCCATGAACCGCGTCAGCATCGCGATCAGGCGGCTCTCGGCCAGCGTCAGCGGTGCGGTCACGCGGACGATGCCCTCCGCTTCGCCCTCGAGCCCGACCGATGCTTCGGCCGCTTCGATCGTATCGAGCGCGCTCATCGCCTTTTCGTAGAAGCGCGCGCCATCGGTGGTCAGCGTCAGCGATCGCGTGGTCCGGTTGAACAGCCGTGTCTTCAGATGCGCCTCAAGCGCGGCGACGTGTTTCGACAGGGTCGACTGGCTGCTGCCGATCCGCGCCGCAGCGGCGGAAAAGCTGCCCGCATCGGTCACGGCGGCAAAGCTTTTCATCCAGATTGCGATATCGGCCATCGGGTCTCGCCAAGCGGAAAGCGCAGGTAAGGGCTTGGAGGCAGATTAATTCGATTGCGGACTAAATGATAGTCAGATCGTCACAGTTGACGCCTGTTTATCGTTAGATCACTGTGCCACTTGCTGCGAAAGTCAGGGGTTGTCCGGCGGAAAACGGTGATTTTCTGGCTGTACCGCCCGGAGCGCCTTTGATGGAAATGCATCAGGTCCGATATTTTCTGGCGGCGGCGCGGACGCTCAATTTCACGCGCGCGGCGGAGGAGTGCAATGTCACTCAGCCTTCGCTCACGCGTGCCATCCAGAAGCTGGAAGAGGAATTCGGCGGGCAGCTTTTCCGGCGCGAACGGTCGCTGACGCATCTGACCGAACTGGGGCGGCAGATGGTGCCGCATCTGCAGCGCACCTATGACGCGGCGCAGGCGGCCAAGCTGCTCGCGCGGGGCATCGGCAGGCAGGTACATGCCCCGGTGACGCTCGGGGTGTCCGGGGCGGTTTCCGAACAGCTCGGCATGGCGCTGGCGCAGGTGATGGAGGGGCTGCCCGGCTTTCAGCTGTCGCTGCTCAAGGCGGACGCCGCCAGCCTGTTGCAGAGCCTGTTGAAGGGCGAGGTCGATGCTGCTGTGCTGCCCGAGCCCGGCGATCCGCCCGAGCGGCTGGACACCATCGTGCTGTCGCGCCAGGAACTGATAGCGGTTGCCCCGATCGATTGCCGGGTGGCGCAGCAGCCCTCCGTCGATCTGCCCGAACTGGCGCGGCTCGCCTGGATCGACGGCGACGCGCATGTCGCGGCAGAATTCACCGCCTTGTGCGCGGAGGCCGGGTTGCGTCCGGAATTCCGGCATAGCGCCAATCTCGAGGGCGATGTTGTCGATCTGGTCGCCAACGGGCTGGGCTGCGCCTGGGTGCCGGCAGGCCTGGCCTTGCCCGATCGGGTCAGGCCGGTCGCCGTCCAGGGCATTACCATCGCGCGCACCACGGTTTTCGCGACCGTATCGGGCCGCAAGCGATCGGTGGCGACCAATGCGCTGGTGCGGGCGATCCGCGCCCGGGCCTGGGGCTGAGCGCGCTTACCCGCCCGACCGGCTCAAGGCCTCGACGACCGCAATCACGGCATTGGGGTCGGCGCGCCGGCGGAAATCGGGATCGATATTGGCGAAGCGAACGATGCCGCTGCGATCGATGACATAGGTCGCGGTGATCGGCAGCAGCTGGCCGGAATTACCATAGATCGCGCCGAGATCGAGCCCGGCATCGGCATAGCGCCGGTTCAGATCCGCGCCGATCGGAAAGGCCAGCCCCAGCAACAGGGCAAGGCCGTGATCGACATCGCACAGCATCGTTGCCCCGGGCGCGATCTCCCGCCGGAAATCCTCTGCCCGGCCGCCGGTCTCGGCGCTGATAGCGACGAACCTGCCGCCTGCTGCTTCCAGCCGGGGCATCGCATCGTGCCAGATGCTGAGTTCTCGGGCACAGAACGGACACCATCGTCCGCGCAAAAAGCTCAGCACCACGGGCCCCCGATCAAGCAACTGGGGCAGCGTGACATGATGTCCGTGCGAATCGGGCAGGGCGAAATCGGGGAAGCGATCGCCAATCCGCGGGGCCCGCGAACCGGCGCCCGACTGGCACAGCCGCGCGACAAGATCATTGGTCGGCTGTTCCCATGGGTCATGCGCGGCAGGGCAGGGATCGCGGTCGGGCTGAGGAGTGAGGGTCATCCGCAGGATCATGCACCCTGCCGCCGCGTTTGCAAATGGTGGCAGCGTGCATGGGTTTCATGCCCTGCGGTCATGGCGGGCAGGCGCATCACGCCAGCGCGACGAGCACCGCCTCGGAAATCCAGCGTTGCAGCATCGCACCTGCCTGTGCCGCTGCCGCTTCGCTCCCTGCGGAGCTCTTGGCGAGCATGGCACAGATCGCGCCGAAGCTCTCGCCCCGCATGGCCAATGCGAGCGCATCGAGCTCGACAAATTCGATCGTCTGGAAGCGCGGCATCAGGCCCTGCCGCCAGACGGTCAGCACCGCTTCGCTCGGCAGCCGATCGGCCGGTGGCGGGTCGGCCTCGCCATCTTCGAGCGCCTGCCAGATCAGCGCGACATTGGTGATGATCGGGCGGCTCGCCAGCGTCGGGTTGATCACCAGCCGCGCGCGGTCCCAGTCGACCTCGGCCAGCCCGGCAAGGTCCAGCTCCGGGCTGTCGGGGCCGTTGAACGCCGCGCGCAACGTCCAGTCGAGCCAGGCGAGCTCGGCGACTTCGGGATGGCCGGGATAAAGCGCGGACAGCGTCTCGTCGAAGCCCTCGCCATAATCGGCCAGCGTCCAGCTCGAGGGCGGATGAAGCGCGATATGGCGGTCGGCCGCCTGTTCGAAGCGCGCATCGCCGAGCCATGCGTGCGTGCGCTCGAAAACGTCGCGCAGCGCCGCGCCCAGTGTTGCGCGATGTGCGAAATGATAGACGCCGAGACCCCGTTGGGCGGCCGGAGCGACGCTTGCGAGCGGGACCGCCCTGTCGCTGCGCAGGAAGGCACAGAACTCGCTCTGAAGATCGTGCAGGGTCATGCCGCCAGGCTTTCGCCGGGTTTCGCCAGCCGCCGCGCCAGGGCCAGTTCGCCCATCAGCGTTTCCAGCGGCGGAATATCGTCGTCGCGCTCGATCATCACGGCCACATCGCCAAGCCTGGGCATAGCCTCAGCGTAAAGCGCCCAGACCGGATCGGGAACGGGATGGTCATGCGTGTCGATCAGCAGGCCGTCCTGCCCGGCGCTGTGCCCGGCGAGATGGATCTGGCGCACGCGATCAAGCGGGATGCCGGCCAGATAGGCGAGCGGATCAAAGCCGTGATTGGTGGCGCTGACGTAGATGTTGTTGATGTCGAGCAGCAGATAGCAGCCGGTTCGGCGTGTGAGCTCGGCTAGGAACTCCCATTCTGCCATCATGTCAGCGGCAAAATGGATATAGCTCGACGGGTTCTCGATCAGCAGCGGGCGATCAAGCAGGTCCTGTGCCAGCGCGATATTGCGGGCGGCGATGTCGAGCGCCTCGCGGGTATAGGGCAGGGGCAGCAGGTCGTGCGAATTGAAGCCATCGACGCCGGTCCAGCACAGGTGATCCGACACCCAGAGCGGCTCTATGCGGTCGGCCAATCGCTTCAGCCGAACGAGATAATCGGCCCTCAGGCCGTCGGCAGACCCGATCGACATCGAGACGCCATGCATCGCGACGGGATAGTTCTGGCGCGCCCGTTCGAGCAGGTGCAGCGGGCGGCCGCCTTCGCCCATGAAATTTTCCGAGATGATCTCGACGAAATCGACCGGCGCGGTGCCGCTCAGATAGGCGTCGTAATGCTCGGTGCGCATGCCCAGGCCATAGCCTGCAAATCGGGGAAGCGAGGGCTGGGGCATGAATGGGGCTTTCCGTCGGGGGGCCTGGCTTGCCGCGCACGCCTGAGCAGACAATGCCCGGCCTCGCCTTTGCGGAGCCGGGCCTGCCTCAGTCGAGCGGGGCGATCACTTGGGTTCGGTCAGGCTGCCACCCTTGGCGGCGCATTCCTTGGCCGTGGTCGAGATGAAGCCGCTGCCCTTGCACGAGTTCTGGCCCTTGCAAGAGGTCTTGGCGGTGGCGCAGTCCGATGTGCCCTTGCAGGTGTTGATGCCATAGCAGTGCACCAGATCCTTGGGCTTGGCCTTTTCGGCGGCATGGGCGCTGATGCTGAGGCCGGTCACGGCCAGCATCGCGGCGGTGGCGGCAAGGCTGATGGTCTTTTGAGCGCTATTCATGACGGTATCTCCGGGAATGGGTCGGTTGCGGTGCCTGTCTGGCACTGATCCGTTCGCAGGGGCGCCCTGATCGGTTACAGTCCAAACCCGGTCACCATCGCAAAAGTCGCGGAGCGCTGACCGCGCCGAGCAACGTCGCCAGAGCGATGCCGAGGCCATACCAGCACAGCACGAATGCGGCCGACTGCTCGGTGCAGGCCAGCGCATAGAGCGTGGCGGCGATCGACCCCGAAAGCAGCCCGGCGATCGCGCCCGTCCGTCGCAGATGCACCGGTGCCTGCTGGCGCAGCGACCGGAATATGCCGGCGAGCAGCGGCAGCGAGAGGGCGGCTATCCGCCACGGGCAGGCTTGCCAGCTCTCGCCGAACATCAGTTGTTCTGCGCCCGATTCATGCGCGACGAGCATCTGGCCCAGCGCGACGAACCCCAGCGCGGCGGTGATGACCGCCAGTCCGGGCCACAATGCGACGGGCATGGCAGCCGGTCGCGCGAGTGCCGCCAGGCTGCGCAATGCGATGGCCGCGAGCGCCATCATCGCGCCAGCCTTCAGCAGGAATGCGCAGAGCGTCCAGCCATGATCGATGCCGGGCTGCACGCCCCAGATCGCGAGCACGGCAAGCAGCGCCGCGCTGCCGCCGATCAGCGCGCCCCTGGCGATTGTCTCGCTCGGGCTTGCGGGGGTCACCGGAGTCAGGTCGTCGCAAAGCGCCTGGATGAGTGCGGCCTGGTTCATGAGATAATGCTGGGTCCAAAAGGCATCGCTGAAATGCGGATGCGCGCCACGGCAGTTGCCATGCGGCCTGTTTCGCAATTGGGGCCGAAGCGGTTACAATTTTGATGATCCGATTTGCTGTACCGGTCGGCTATTCGCGTAACCTTGTTCGCGACATCAACGAAAACAGCGGCATGGCCCGTTGGCAAGTTACGGACCATCATGCGGCAGCTTCGGCCACACCGTTCCCCCCGAAACCCCGGTGGCCAGGCTGCCGCATGCGTGTTCTTGCCCAAGGGATGTTCGGATGAAGCGATCTGGTTACTGGAAATCCGCGCTCCTGGGCGCAGCCTGTCTGCTGGCCGTGCCGCAAGCAGACGCTGCGTGCAACAGCACGGTCGCCATGCAGATCCTCGGGTCTGGCGGCCCGATTGCCGAAGGCTCGCGCGCCGGATCGTCCGCGCTGCTCTGGCTCGATGGCAAGGCAGTGCTGCTGATCGATGCCGGCAGCGGCGCCTTCGTGCGCTATGGCGAGGCAGGGGCGCGCTTCGAGGACCATCTTGCCATCGCGATCACGCATTTCCATGCCGATCATGCCGCCGATCTCGACGCGATCCTCAATAGCGGCGGCTTTTCCGACCGGACGGCCGATCTGCCGGTCATCGGTCCGATAGGCAGCGACTATTTTCCGGGCATGCGCGATCACTTGCGCGCGCTGTTCGATCCGCAGGCGGGGGCCTTTCGCTACCTGTCGGGCTATCTCGACGGGAGCGAGGGCAAGGCGAGACTGCTGCCCGTCGAGGCGTCACCCGATGGCGCGACGCTTGTGTTCGAGGATGCCGCGCGGCAGGTGAAGGTCACCGCCATTCCGGTCGAGCACGGCGTGGTCCCGGCGCTCGCCTATCTGGTCGAGATACGCGGGCGGACCATCGTCTTTGCAGGCGACCAGAATGCGATGAGCCAGAGTTTTGTCGACGCGCTCGCGGGGCGCAGACCCGACATTCTCGTCGCGCACAATGTTATCCCCGAAGGCGAGGGGCAGCCGCGCGGGCTGCACCGTCCGCCTGCATCAATTGGCGAGATGGCGGCGGCGATCGATCCGAAGCTGCTGGTCCTGTCGCACAACATGCAGCGCGCGCTGGTGCGCCAGCAGGAGGGCGAGGCGGCGATCCGTCAGCATTATGAGGGACCGATGGTGGTCGCGGACGATCTCGCCTGCTTCGCGCTGTGAGCGGATGATCGTCACGACCCTTCACTCTGCCGGCGCGGCGGCATAACCCGCAAGCTTCGCAAGACCGCGATGGATGTTGACCTTGACCAGCGATTCCGACTGGCCGGTCATCGCGGCGGCTTCCTCGATGCTGTAGCCCTTGAGCTTGACAAGGCGGATGACCGCGGTCTGGGCCGGACGCAGGCGGGAGAGCAGTTCCTCCAGCACGATCGCGCTGGTGACGCTGAACTCGTGATCGTCGACCTGCGGCTCGACCAGCTCCTCCTCGATCGATATGGTCGGCCTGCGTCCCATGGCGCGCAGCCGGTCGATCCACTTGTAGCGCGCGATCGTCGCCAGCCAGGGGCGGAACGGGCGACCGGGCTCGTAGGTGTGGCGCTTCTGGTGCACCGCGATGAGGCATTCCTGGGCCAGATCCTCGGCGATGCTCATCGGCAGGCGCCGCATGAAATAGCGCTCGAGCCAGGGTTGGATCTCGCCGAGCAGCCGGTTGTACGCGCCCCTGTGCCCCGCCAGCGCCGCCGCCATCAATCGACCCCATTCGTCCGGAGCGCAAGCGAGCGAGCGTTCGGCAACGGTGAGGCTTTCAGGGGCCATGATCGGTCTCCGGCCCGACGCGGAGGATGCCGCGTTCGGATGACCGTTTATCGCCGGAGGCCTTGTCGCCGTGAACGTATCAGGCGGGTATGGATTCGATACGCGTTGTGCATGAAGCGGCGGAATCCCGCCACAAACGGGGCTTCAGAGCTGCGTCAGCGCGGCCACCATCGCAGCGGGGTCGGCGCGGACGCGGAAGTCTGGATCGACGCATGCCTCTCGCACCAGACCGCGGGAATCGATCAGGAAGGTCGCGGGTATGGGGAGAATGCCGCTGGCCGTGCCATAAACATCGGTAAGGTCGAGCCCGGCGTCGTGGTAGCGCTGCAGCAGATCGGCCCCGGCATGATATGCCAGGCCTAGGTCGAGCGCCGCGCCATGGTCGATATCGCACAGCACGACCGCTTCGCCGCCGAGCATCGCATGGATGCGGTCTGCGCCACCTGCGATTTCACCGACCACGACGACCAGCCTGCCGCCCGCCGCCGCCAGTGCCGGCATCTGCTCGCGCCATTGTTCCAGCTCGCCCCGGCAATAGGGGCACCAGCCGCCGCGCACGAAGCTGACGATCATCGGGCGATTACCCTGCAGGGCCTGCAGGCTTTGATACTGCCCGTGATGGTCGGGAAGCTGCAGATCGGGAAAGGGTGCGCCTGCGCTCGGCGCGGAGCGGCCTGCCTCGAGTGCAGTCAGCCGGGCGACGAACCGGTCGTAGATTTCGCTCCAGCCGCTATCGCCGTTGGGGCGGCGCTGCAGGTCAGCATAAAGTCGGGTGGTCTGTTCCATCGCCAGCCTATGGACCCTGATCGTGCGCAAGAGAAGAGAGAGGGGTGTATCAAGTCGATACGCGCTGCGCATGGCGAAGGATGCGCATATGCTGTCCAACCGACTGCCTGCTTGACGCGGCGCGTGCACATGGCAAGCTGCCCGCTCCCTTGGGGTGCAGGCGATGATCGCATATTTCGAACGGCCGCCGGATCGGGCGCTCAGCTGGGCGGTCAAGGCGTTCTGGCATCTGGAGGGGCATTTGCTGGGCGAGGCCGCCGCCATTCCCAAGCCTTATGTCGAACTGGTGATCAGCCTGGGCGACGGCCATGAATGGAGCGCCGGCGAGCGCGCGACGGGCTTTGCGGGCGGATGGATCACGCCGATCCAGACCGGCCCACGCTTTTCTCGCTCGCTGGGGGTGACGCGGTTTGTTGCCGCGCGCCTGCACCCAGATGCCGCCATCCTGCTCTTCGGGCCGCTGCCGCTGGGCGATGGCGCGCCGCCGGTTCTGGCCGAGGACGTGATCGGTCGGGACTTCCGGGACCTGCGCGACCGGCTTGGCGAGCAGAGCCACCCTGCTGCGCGGATCGATCTGTTGCAAGCCTGGGTGGCCCGTCGCTTGCCGCCGCCGCCTGCCGGGCTGCGCGTCGCGCCTGCCGAACCCTGGCGCGCCGAGCAGCTCTGCCAGCTGCTCGGCTGGACCGACCGCGACCTGCGCCGCCGATTTGCCCGGACGATCGGCTGCTCGCAGGCATGCCGCCCTCGGCCTATCAGAAGCGGCGCGAGGCCGAAGGGCTCAACACCGCGCCGACCATGGCGCCGCGCGCGCCGGTTTTTCCAAGCCAGGCCGGGCGGGGCGTGGCAGACTCGGGGCTTGAGGAGGTGATGGCATGATCGTTTCGCGTTTTCCGTTCCGCTTCGTACTTGCGAGCGCGCTCGCCGCTGCCACGCTCCCATTCCATGCCACAGCACAGGAGGCACCGAAGCGCATGCCCGCCCCTATCGTCTATTTCGATATCGCAGGCCCTGCTGATGCCGGGCAGACCGCGTTCTATGAGAAGGTCTTCGGCTGGACCGCAGGGCCCGGGGGTGTCGTCGCGGTGCCGGTGAGCGGCCCGGTGCTGCCCGGAACGCTCCGCACCGATCCCATGCAGAAGGTGATCTATATCGGCGTGCCCGATGTCGCTGCCACCTTGACCGAAATCGAAGCGAATGGCGGCAAGACCGTCGCGCCGCGTTTCGAGGTGCCCGGCGTGGTGGTGCTCGGCCTGTTCACCGACCCTGCGGGCAATGCCATGGGTCTGGTCGAGCTGACCGCCGACGGACAGACGAAAATCCCCTGAATTTTTCGCGATCGGGCCGCGGATACCCGCGCGTTTCGTTTGCCGTTCTCCGGGCTTTGCTGCTATGCAACATCGCAGCAATAATCGGGGGAGCACGCGCGTGGCGATCGACTTCAAGGTGAATGGCAAACCGGTCAGCGTCGAGGCGGAGGCCGATACGCCTCTGCTCTGGGTGCTGCGCGAAGAGCTCGAGCTCACTGGCACCAAATTCGGCTGCGGCATCGCCGCCTGCGGCGCGTGCTCGGTGCATGTCGATGGAGAGCTGACCCGCTCGTGCAGCGTCCCGCTTGCCGATATGGCGGGCAAGTCGGTCACCACGATCGAGGGGCTGAAAGGGGCCGACGGCACGCTGCATGCGGTGCAGCAGGCCTGGATCGAGGCGCAGGTGCCGCAATGCGGATACTGCCAGTCGGGCCAGATCATGGCGGCGGTGGCGCTGATCGAGCGTACCGGCAGCCCCAGCGACGAACAGATCGACGAGGCGATGACCAATATCTGCCGTTGCGGCACCTATCCGCGCATCCGCAAGGCGATCCTCGCCGCGACCGGCAAGGCGGCAGCCGCGAGTGCGCCTGCGACTGCACCGGCGATGGGAGAGGCATGATGGCGGACAATCCCAATCCCGACATGGATGTGATGGAGCCTGCGACCCCGGTGAAGAAGAAGCGCGGCATCGTGCGCCGCGCGTTCCTGGTCGGCGGCGCGCTGCTCGTCGGCGGCGGCGTGTTCGGCGTCTACTGGTCCGACCGTTCGGCCAATGCGCGCGCCAAGGCGCTGACCGAGACGGGCAACGACCATAATTTCCTCAGCTGGATGAAGATCGCCGAGGACGACACAGTCACCGTCTATTCGCCCCATATCGATTTCGGCCAGGGCACGCACACGGCGATGGGGCAGATGCTCGCCGACGAGCTCGATGCCGACTGGTCGAAAGTGAAGGTCGAGCAGGCCCCGGCAGACCTGTCCTTTGCCAATGCCGCGCTGGGCCGCGGTTTCCTGCTCAGCGACTCCTCGATGCCGGGCGTGATCAACGCGCTGCCCAATGCAGTCATGGCAATGCTCGCGCGATCGATGCCGTTGCAGATCACCGGCGGCTCGTCGGCGGTGCGCTTTACCGGCCAGGTCGGCATGCGCGTGGTCGGGGCCTCGGTGCGCCTTGCGCTGATCGAGGAAGCCGCCGACCGGCTCGGCGTTCCGGCGAGCGAGCTGACCACGGCGGACAGCAAGGTGATCCATGCCAAATCGGGCAAGTCGCTGCGCTATGGCGAACTCGCCGCCGGTGCGGCGGAGCGCTCGCTGACCGGATCGCCCGAGCTCAAGTCGGCCAAGGACTACAAGCTGATCGGCAAGCCGGTCCCGCGCATCGACATCCCCGCCAAGGTGGATGGCAGCGCCAAATACGGCATCGATCTGGTGCTGCCCGATATGCGCGTGGCGACGATTGCGGCTGCGCCCGTGCGCGGTGGCAAGCTGGTTTCGGTCGATGAAAAGCCCGCGCTGGCCGTGGCCGGCGTCGAGAAGGTGATCAAGCTCGATGACGCCGTGGTGGTCGTCGCCAAGCGCTACTGGCAGGCGCTCAAGGGCCTGCAGGCGCTGACCCCCAAATTCTCCGATGGCGGGCATGGCGCGCTCACCAGCGAGACGATCCATGCCGCACAGGTCAAGCTGCGCCAGACCGGCGAGCCCGAGGGCGAGGCGGGCGATGGCGATGTCGCGGCGGCGTTCAAGGCCCCGGGCGCAAAGCTCGTCACCGCCGATTATCGCGTGCCGTTCCTGCACCATGCGATGATGGAGCCGTTCGCGCTCACCGGCCATTACAAGAACGGCAAGCTGACGCTTTGGGGCGGATTGCAGGACCCGCTCACCACCCGCGATCGCGCTGCCAAGGCGGCGGGGCTGGGCATCGACGATGTCGCGTTCAACCCGATGATCATGGGTGGCGGCTTCGGTCGGCGCTTCCCCAATGTCACCGAGATTATCGACCAGGTGGCGGTGATCGCCAAGCAGGTGCCCTATCCGGTCAAGCTGGTGTGGAGCCGCGAGGAAGAGGTGCGCCACGGCACCTATCGCCCACAATCGTCGAGCCAGTTCAAGGCCTCGCTGAGCAACGACGGCAAGATTACCGGCTGGCAGGCCGATTATGTGCAGAGCGACACCGCCGAGGGCGAGGTGACGTTCATCTACGACATTCCCGCCGTCTCGCGCCGCCATTTCAAGTACCAGTCGAACCAGAATGACGGGCCGTGGCGCTCGGTCAATTCGACCCAGTTCGGCTTCTACAACGAAAGCTTCATGGACGAGCTCGCCAAGGCGGCGGGCGAGGACCCGTATCAATTCCGCCGCAAGCACCTGGCCGAAGGTTCGCGCCACCGCGCGGTGCTCGATATGGTCGCCAAGCGATCGGGCTGGGGCACGCCGCTGCCCGAAGGCACCGGGCGCGGCATCGCGATCGTCGAGAGCTTCGGCACGATCGTTGCCGAAGTGGTCGAGGCGACGGTCAAGGAAGACGGCCGTCCCAAGGTGCTGAAAGCCTGGGCGGTGGTCGATTGCGGCACAACGGTGAACCCGCTCAACGCCGAAGCGCAGATTGCCGGCGGGCTGATCATGGGGCTGTCTTCGGCGATCGGTGAAGAGATCACGCTCGACAAGGGCGCGGTGGTGCAGAGCAATTTCAACGATTACGAGCTGATCAGGCTGGCCGATGCGCCGCCGCAGATCGACGTGCACTTCATCGAAAGCGGCGCGAAGATCGGTGGCATCGGCGAGCCCGGGTTGCCGCCGGCGACGCCTGCGCTGGCAAACGCGCTGTTCGCCGCGACCGGCAAGCGCATCCGTACCCTGCCACTGCGCGACCAGGCCAAGGCCTGATCGCCGCGCGTTCAATGGCGCTGCCCGGCTGGTGCGCCGTCATCCTGGCGGCAGGCGCGGGGCGGCGGTTCGGCGGGGGCAAGCTGCTCGCGCCGCTCGATGGTGTGCCGATGATCCGTCGCACTGCCCAGGCGGTGACAGCCGGGGGCTTTGATGAGGTGCTGGTCGTCGTCGGCGAGCATGGTCGTTCGATCGGTGACGCGCTGGCCGGGCTGGACTGCCATCTGGTCGAGGCTGCAGACTGGCAGCAGGGCATATCCGCTTCGATCCGCGCGGGTGTTGCCAGCCTGCCGGACGAGAGCGAAGGGGCATTCCTGTTCCTGGGCGACATGCCGCTGGTGCCGGTCGCCTTGTGCGGCGAACTGGCGCGGCTCGCCCAGCGCTCGGGCTATGCCGCGCGGCCCAGGGTCGATGGCAAGCCCGGCCATCCGGTCTGCTTCGTGCGTTCCGCCTTGCCTGATCTGATGCAGCTTTCGGGCGACCGCGGGGCAGGGGATGCGCTCAAGGACAGGGCGCTCGCCTATCTCGATACCGACGATAGCGGCGCGCTGCTCGATATCGATGATGCGGCCTCGCTGGCGCTGGCCGAGCGTGCGTGGAACTCGCGCGCGACATCGGCGACCACCGACAGCGCGATATCGCGCGGAGCCTTGCCGAAGCCCTGAAGCCCGATCGGTGCGCGCAGCCGCGCGATCTCTGCCTCACTCACGCCCTGGCGGCGCAACTGGTCGATGCGTCCGTCGAGCCGAATGCGCGCGCCGATCGCGCCGACATAGAAGGCAGGCGAGATGAGCGCGGCGGCGAGCCCGGCTTCGTCATCCTCGCGATCGTGCGACAGCACCGCCACCGCCGTCCACCGGTCGAGCCCAATCGCCTTGAGCGCGTCGGCGGGCGAGGCGCGATGATAGGACAGTCCCGGCCATGGCGTGGCTTCGGGGCCGTTGGGGGTGACCAGCGCCACCTCCATTCCCATCGCCTGGCCGAGCGTCGCGCAGGCGAGCGCCGTCGCATCCTCGCCGATCAGCACCAGCCGCAGGACAGGATCGTAGCGCTTCGAGTAGCGGCGAGCATTCCAGGCGAAGCGCGGTACATCGTCGGAGGAAAGCGCCTCGCGCGCTGTTCCATCGCTGGACCACAGAACCGGATGTCGCGACTGAAAGCCATCCAGCAGCGCAGACACTGCCGGGTCATCGCCGCGCAGCGGCTCGACCAGCACCGAGATGCCGGTGCCGCAGGCGAGCCGAATGTCGATCCACGGGCTGCCCTCGCCATAGCGCAGCAGTCTCGGCTTGCCCTCGGCCATCGCTTCGCGGGCGTGCCGCGCGACATCGGCCTCGATACAGCCGCCCGAGAGATAGCCCCAATGCTGATCGCCGGTGATCAGCATCTGTGCCCCGATCTCGCGCGGGGCAGGGCCCGAGGTCTCGACCAGCGTGGCGATGGCGAACGGTTCGCCTGCGCTGTGCAATTGCATCAGCAGCGGGCGGATATCATCGGTCTGCGCGTCGAAGGGCCATCTGCTCATGCTGGACCAATTAGGGTGCGCCGGCGCAAACGGCAATCGCGTCGCGATCGGGAAAGCTTAGTCTCCCGCCAGGCTGCGCAGGAAGCGCCTGCGGATCAGCCGATCTTCTAGAATGCGACCGATCACGTAGAGCAGCGCGAACAGCCCGGCGAACACATAGGCAGAGGTCGGCGAGAAGCGGTCCTTGCCGCCTTCTTCCTTCTTCTTGTCCTTCTCATCCTTCTTGGGCTTTTCGGGCGCGGGGGCACCAAGCATCTGGTCGATCCAGTGCAGTTCGCGGACCTTGTCCTTTTCCTGGTCCTTCTTCTTGTCCGCCTGCTCGGTGTCGGGCTTGGCCAATATGCCGACCCCGACGATGATCTGGCCGAAGGCGACAAACAGCAAGGGCGCGAGGAAGCAGAACAGCAGCGACTTGCTGGTCATCCAGAAGTGCAGCACGCCGCCACCGGGCTGGCTCTCGACGCGCAGCTCGCCCCGATCATAGATCGACATGCGGTCCTGCGCGAGCGGGTCCTTCTTGGTGAAGGTCAGGCGCCCCTCGGCCCGATCGAAGCTGGTGCCGGGTTCACGGAAGAACGGTTCGAGCCTCGCAAAGGCCTCGTCCGCGCTCTGGCCCTGGGGCAGCGGCAATTCACCGCGTACCGTCCAAATCCAGTCGATCAGTCGCATCCAGCTGCGCCTGTCGCTGGCTGCGGCCATGCCGGGAAGCGTGTCGCTCACGCTGTGCGCCTGACCGGTCATTCTGCGGGCACTGCCGTGGTATCATGGCCTTTGCCGAACTTTTCCTTCATCGTCTTCCAGCCTTCGGTGAAGGGATAGGTCATCTGTTCGCGGATCGACATGCGACGACCGCCTTCCATGCCGAGCAATTCGGCCTCGCCATCGACACAGGTGCCGAACATGCGGTCGATGAAGATGAAATTGCTGGCATAGTTGCTGCGCGTCGCCTCGAAATCGAGCGAATGGTGCAGGCTGTGATGCTCGGTGGTGTTGAACAGGAAGCGCCACCAGGCGGGCGTGTTGAAGCGCACGTTGATATGCTGGTACACGCCGATCGACATGCCGATGGCCCCGGCGAGCAGCGCGGCCCGCGGCAGGAAGTCGAACAGGCCGCCGATGCCCAGCCCGATCAGGAACAGCTCGACCGGATTGCCGACCGCGCCTTTGTTGATGTTGAGCTGGGTAATGTAATGGTGCACCGAATGGGTGAGCCAGAGCGGGTACCAGTTGTGCATCCCGCGATGCATCCAGTACTGGCCGAAATCGAAGATGAACAGGATCAGGAATGCCTGGACCAGCAGCGGCAGGCCGGTGAACCAGGCGAACTTGTCCCAGTCGAAGCTGCTCAGCAGGTTCTCGATCAGCACGTCGCTGCCGATGAAATTGTCGACCAGATTGAGGATGGTATAGCCCAGGCCCACATAGAACAGGTCGGTGACGCATTCCTTCCAGGTCAGCTCCCAGCTCTTGTAGCGCGGGTTGACCCATTCGAGCGCGAGCAGCAGCGCGCGAAACGCGATGCCGATGCCGATCGCGGTCGAGGCCTTGGCGATCGAATTGGGCGCATAATACCAGAACGCGATCATCGAAAAGAGCACGGCAGGCTGGAACCAGGTGAAGAACAGCCGCTTGAACGGGCCGCCTTCGACCTTGGGCACGTTCTCCCAGCCGATGGTGACGGGCGAATCTGCCCCGATGATGCGGTTGCCGACGCGGACTCCGTTCATGTGCCTGTACTCACGTTGCGGTCCCGGGCTGCCGGCATAGGGCAGCGCTGAAGGCGGGACGGTTGAGGTTCGCAGTGGAAAGAGCGTTGTAAAATCCGGGCCATCACGCCAGACGGCATTGGCCAATAGTTCCCATAGACCTCATCTATGCGGTCATTCGTCACGGGGCGGCACCGGTACGATGATGAAGCGGTCATGGACCTGCGACTGGCCCGGTGTGTCGAGCTTCGCCCTGAGCCCCTGGCGTAGCTTGGCGATCTCGCTTGCTGGCAGCTCGAGCGGATGCTCGTTCGGATGTTCCAGCGCCTCGTGCGCATAATCGCGCCCCGGCGCGCGCGTCATCTCGATATGCGCGCCGAGCACGGCGCGGATCGGATGCGTGCGCACGAAAGCGCTCAGCCGGTCGATGCTGGCGCGGTTGTCGCCGAGGAAATTGACCGGCACGTAGAGCCGCCCGGGATAGAGCGTGTCGCCCGAGAGCAGGATCTTGAGGCGCGGGTCATAGACCATCATCGCTGCGGCCTGATGCCCCGGCGTCGGGATGATCGACAGCGCCCGGCCGCCGAGATCGAAGGTCGCGATATCGCCGGGCCAGCGCTTGATGCCGAAAAAGGCTGCGACATCCGCCGGTTTCAGCCCGACCAGCACGGTATCGGGCCGGTCGCGAAAGGCGGCATCGCCTGCGATATGGTCGCCATGCGCATGGCTGTGCGCGACGACCAGCGGGATGGCCTGGCGGCCATGCGCGGCGAGCCATTCGGCGATCACCCGGTCGACCACCGGGCGGATGACTCCGCCTTCCGCGCCGGTATCGATCAGCAGCGCCTTGTCGCGCCCGAACAGCAGATAGAGAAACGGCGCCTCGAAATTGGTCTTGACCGACTGGCGGATGACGAACGTGTCGGCGTCGAGCGACTGCACTTGCGCGACCGGTTCGGCGCCGTTGGTGCCGTCGATCCAGCGTTCGGCGAACAGCCGGGGCAGGGGGGCAGCGGGTTCGGCGGCAAGCCCGCCCGAGGTCGCCAGCACCACGGCGAGCCCCGCAAATCCCGGAATTCGGCTTTTGGCTGTCATCACCTGGCCCCCTTGCTGGCGGGTCGCATGGGGCGGGACCGGCCTTGCCCAACCGGCCCCGCGCCCAAGCCTGCGATCAGAACCTGAACCGAGCCTCCAGACCCAGGGTCATCGGGTTGATGACGCTGTTGCGCAGATAGCGCAGCCGGACGCCGTCGTTCAGACCGACGCGCGAGCGATCGTTCGACACCGCGTTGACCGCATATTTGTCGAAGATGTTGTTGGCCCAGACGCCAAGGCTGTAGCGGTCGGTCTCGTAGAAGACCGAGGCGCGGTGGGTGGTGAAGCCGGGCAGCTTGTCGCCGAACGCGCGATCCCAGCCCAGCCGGGTGACGTCATTGCCGCGATAGGTCGCGGTCCAGTCGGCGACGATGTTGCCGTCCATGAACGGCGCGGTATAGGTCGCGCCTAGTGCGCCGCTGGTCCTGGCCGAACCCGGCAGCCGGTCGCCCGACAGCGCGTCGAGCTGGATCGGACGGCTGGGATAGATTCCTGCCGGGCTGTTGACCGCGATGATCCCCGGCACGTCCTGGGTCAGCCGCGCGTCGAGATAGGAGAAATTGCCCTGGATGGTGAAGCGGGGCAGCGGGCGCAGCTGGAACGAGGTTTCGAAGCCCTCGGACTTGCCGGTGCCGCCATTGACGGTGATCCCGACCACGCCGTTGACCGTCGCCGAGGCGACCTGAATGCCGTTCCACTTGATCTGGAACACGTTGAAGTTGAACGTCAGCATGTTGTCGAACAGCTCGGTACGGATGCCGAGTTCCAGGTTCTTGGTGGTATCCGGGCCGAACTGCTGCTCGTTGGGCAGCGCACAGACATTCTGCTGGTTCGGATTGAGCGGCAGCACGCATGGTGCCACGGTATTCGGCCCGCCCAGGCGATAGCCCTTCGAATAGGTCGCATAGACCATGATATCGTCGGTGATGTTGTACGAGCTGTTGAACTTCCATACCCAGCCGCTCTTCTTGGCGACGCCGCCCGCCGAGGGCAGGTCATAGGGGCTCAGGGGTTCGCCAAGCAGCGGCAGCACCGCGCGGCCCGCGACTTCGGAGCGATAGCCGAAATAGCGCGCACCCGCCGTGACCTGCCATTCGGGCGTGACGCGGAAGGTGCCTTCGCCGAAGATCGCGCGCTCGGTCACCCGCGAGCGGTTGAACGAGACATATTCGAGCTCGAGCGGGTTGGGCAACGTGCCGAAGGCAACGAACGGGTGGCCCGGCAGCCGCTCGCGATAGTCGTTCTGCAGCGTGCGGCGGTTGTAGAATGCGCCCAGTACCCAGTTGAACGGCCCGCCATGGCGCGAGACGAAGCGCACTTCCTGGTTGAACTGCTTGCGCCGGTTGGTGCTTTCGTTGAAGCTCGAAAAGGCCGGGAAGGATTCATAGCCATAATCGAGGTCGAGCAGCAGATCGGTATTGTCGCCCACCTGCTCGTTCTTGACATCGGTATGCGCGGTGGTCGCCACCAGATCGGCGATATTGCCGATATTGGCGTTGATTTCCGCGCTGATCAGATGCGCGCGGCGATTGACCGGCTCGAGAAAGCGCGCCGCGCTTTCATACCGCCCGGTGCCGAACACGAAATCGCTGTTCGACTGGCGGCCATCGGTCTTGGTGCGCTGAAACGCATAGGTGATGTTGAGCTTGAAGTCCTCGCTTGCCTGATAGAGCAGCTGGTTGCGCGTGCTGATCGTCTTCTCGAAATTGACGTCGTTCTCGCGGCGCAGGTTGGCGGCATAACCCGCCGCGCTGATGAAATTGGGGCCGTTGGGCTGGGGCAGCGAAACGCCCGGCCGCTGCAGAAGCAGCGTATAGTCGATAAAGCCGGGATCGTAGAAATAGCCGGTGGAACTGCGGAAGGCGAGGTGATCCTTGATGATCGGGATGTTGATCACGCCATCGGCCTGATAGCCCAGCTTGCTGCTGTGCTGCTTGGCGTAGAAACGGCCGTGCACCTCGCCTTCGAAGCTTTCGAGATTGGGGCGGTTGGGGATGTTGCGGATCGCGCCGGCCAGCGTTCCCAGCCCGTAGAGCGTGCCTTGCGGGCCGAGCAGAACCTCGACACGGGCGATATCGAGCAGCTTGAAATCGTAATAGAGCGGTACTTCGCCCAGATACAGGCCGAGCGCGTCATCGAATGAGGCGCCGTTTGCGCTGGTGTCCGAAGCGTTGAGGCCGCGCAGCACGATGGCGCCGGTCGATCCGGGGCCGGTGTCGGAGATGGTCAGGCCCGGGGTGAAATCGGCAATGTCGCGCACATCGTCGATGCGCTGGCGGGCGAGCTGCTCGTCGCCGATCGCGCTGATGTTGATCGGCACGTCCTGGATCGAGGTCGCGCGGCGGGTCGCGGTCACGACGATGACGTTGCTGCCGCCTTCCTGTTCGGTATCCTGCGCGTCATCACCCGCAATGTCCTGCGCAAAGGCAGGCGCGGTGCCCATGCCCATCAACATGGTAGCGCCCAGCAAGGTGGCGCGGAACAGCTTGTTCGTCATCTTCAGACCCCCAATTCTTGGTGAGCCTTTTCAAATGACACCCGTCTCCCCTGGGGTTCTGGCGATGCCGACCCCTTGATCGCCGGTTTTCCGGCCTGTTCTCCCTGAAACTCCCCACACGCGCCGCCTTGTCTGCGCGCGCGCCATTGCACGTCGCGCGGCGGTCTTGCCTGCGGGGGTAGATATCGCTTTGCGTAGGGTGATCGTGCCGTCTGCGCGGTGCGCAGCGCCTTGTCTGATATCCGAACAGGCCGGCTTTCGATCCACGGACCCTCGCTTGCGAACAGTCGATAGTGCCGCTGGCGGACTGCCAGCGACATCCAATACGGTATGGATATTACGGAATGCGTCAAGCGTAATAATTTTGCACTTGCTCAGTATGAACGGCATTTCGTGCTGCACTGCAAAAAATGACGGGATTGACGCGGTTTGATGGCCGATCGCACAGCCCGCCCCTAACGCAGAAACGCTTCGCGGATGAGGCGCGAATCATACCGGCGAATCACATGCTGCGGAAGGTCGGCGCCTGGCCGAGCGAATCACCGTCCGCTGAACTGGCGCGGTTTTTCGGGCTTTGCAGGGCTATCAGTTGCGCAAAGCGAACCCTGACAGCTGGGCGCCGCGGACCAGCGGAGGAAGTGTGCGCTGTCCGACGGTTATTACGTTTTTCACTCATGGTAATATTTTCTGCTGGACAAGCCTGTCTGCGCTCGTGATGCTGCACTGCGAAAGGGGACCGAATCATGACGAGGCTGTTGCGCAGGCTTTCCACCCTTCTGGCGATGCTGGGGGCTTTCGCGCTCGCCGCCTGTTCCGGTTCCCCCGGGCCCGCCAAGCCAAAGACCGAATTCAATATCGGCTGGTCGATCTATGCCGGATGGATGCCCTGGCCTTATGCGCAGCAAGCGGGCATCGTGAAGAAATGGGCCGACAAATACGGCATCAAGATCAACTTCGTGCAGGTCAACGACTATGTCGAGTCGGTCAACCAGTACACGGCGGGCAAGTTCGATGGCGTCACCGTCGCCAATATGGACGCGCTGACCATTCCCGCGGCGGGCGGCAAGGATACCACCGCGGTCATTATCGGCGACTATTCGAACGGCAATGATGGTGTGCTGCTGAAAGGCGCGAACAGCCTGGCGGCGATCAAGGGCCGCCAGGTCTATCTGGTCGAGCTTTCGGTTTCGCATTATCTGCTCACCCGCGCGCTCGAAAAGGCGGGGCTCAAGTCGACCGACGTCAAGACGGTGAACACGTCCGATGCGGACATCGTCGCGGCCTTTGGCGCGGCGGATGTCAACGCTGCGGTGGCGTGGAACCCGCAGCTTTCGGTGATGAAGGGTGAGCCCGGCGTTACCCAGGTGTTCAGTTCCGCCGATATTCCGGGCGAGATTCTCGACCTGATGGTGGTCGACACTGCGACGCTCAAGGCCAATCCGAACCTGGGCAAGGCGCTCGCGGGCATCTGGTACGAGACGGTGGCGCTGATGCAGCGCGACGATGCGGAAGGCAAGGCCGCGCGCGCCGCGATGGCCAAGCTTTCGGGCGCGACACCCGAAATGTTCGACAGCCAGCTCAAGACGACGTTCCTTTACGCCGATCCCAAGGCGGCGGTCGCGGCGGCGACCTCTCCGGCGCTGGTCAACACGATGACGCAGGTGCGCGATTTCAGCTTCTCCAAGGGCCTGTTCAAGGGCGCGGCGAGCGCTGACGCAGTGGGTATCGCGTTCCCCGGCGGCAAGGTGCTGGGCGATCCGGCGCGGGTGACGCTGCGCTTCGACGATGCGTTCATGAAGCTCGCCGCCGACGGCAAGCTGTAAGCGCGGATCGGGGCAGGGGAACGGCGATGCGCTGGGTCAACCGACATCCGAAAAAGGGCGAACGCATTTTGCTCGGCGCACTGCCGGTCGCGGTGCTGCTGATCGCCTATCTGATCGTCGCGGCGCAGCGCCATGCCGACAATCCGTTCGATAAAATCCTGCCGCTGCCCGGGGCGATGGGGCAGGCGATGTCGGCGCTGATGTTTCAGGCGGATCAACTTACCGGGCAGGTCACCTTCTGGGCCGATACGCTCGCCAGCCTGCAGCGCCTCGGTCTGGGCCTGGGCATTGCGACACTGACCGCGCTGGTCGTCAGCCTGGTGCTGGGGGTGCTGCCGCCGGTTCGCGCCACCTTCGGGCCTTTGGTCACCGGTATCGCGGTCATCCCGCCGATCGCGCTGCTGCCGATCCTGTTCATCGCGCTGGGCCTGGGGGAAACCGCCAAGGTCGCGCTGATCGCCATCGGCGTCGCGCCGGTGATGATCCGCGATATCGCCGCCTATATCGCCGCGCTCCCCGCCGAACAGGTGATCAAGGCGCAGACCCTGGGGGCAAACTCCTGGCAGATCATGATCCGCGTCGCGCTGCCCCAGGCGATGCCACGCCTGATCCACGCTGTCCGGCTGGCGCTCGGCCCGGCCTGGGTGTTCCTGATCTCGGCCGAGGCGATCGCGGCGGATGTGGGGCTGGGCTACCGCATCTTCCTCGTCCGCCGTTACCTCTCGATGGACGTGATCCTGCCCTATGTCGCGTGGATCGCGCTGCTCGCGATCGTGATGGACTGGGCGCTCGCGCTGACCAGCCGCAAGGCCTTTCCCTGGGCGGAAGGGCAGGGCCGATGAGCGCCGCGCCGATCCTCAGCCTCCAGAACGTCTGGGTCGAATATGGCGACAAGATTGTGCTGGAAAAGGTCGATCTGGACATCCAGCCCGGCTCGTTCGTGTCGATCGTCGGCCCCTCGGGCGCTGGCAAGTCGAGCCTGCTGCGCGTCGTCCTGGGCCAGGAGCGCCCGACGCGCGGGGTGATCGAACTCGACGGCCAGCCGCTTGCGCCCGAATGCGGGCCCGATCGCGGGGTAGTGTTCCAGCGCTATTCGGTGTTCCCACACCTTTCCGCGCTGGGCAATGTGATGTTCGGGCTCGAATGCGAACAGGCGCCGCTCAGCGCCCGGCTGTTCGGATCGGCGCGCAAGGCGGCGCGAGCGCGGGCCGAGGAGATGCTCGTCGCGGTCGGCCTTGGCGACAGCATGCACCAATATCCTGCGCAGCTTTCCGGGGGGATGCAGCAGCGGCTCGCTATCGCACAGGCGCTGATCAAGCGGCCGCGCATCCTGCTGCTCGACGAACCCTTCGGCGCGCTCGATCCCGGCATCCGCGCCGACATGCACGCGCTGATCAGCCAACTGTGGAGCGATTATGCGCTGACCATCATCATGGTCACGCACGACATTCGCGAGGCGTTCACGCTCGGCACGCGCGTGCTCGCGCTCGACAAGCGTCGGCACGATCCGCACGCGCCACACCGCTTCGGCGCGACCGCTGTCTATGACCTGACTCTCAACAAGAAGAGCAACCCGGAAGAGCCTGAAAAACCGGCGGTTCTGGAGATTGCCAAGACCCAGGAGAACGCATGATGGGAACCGAGCCGACCAGTGTCGCGCGGTTATCGATGAGCCTGCCGAGCGAGCTGTTCCGTCAGCTCGACATGATGGTCGAGGAACGCGGGCTGCCCTCGCGCTCGCAGCTGATTGCAGAGCTGATCCGCCATGCGCTCGCCGCGCACGAGGCGACGACGCGGCCCGACGAGATGCTCGCGGGCACGCTGACCATCGTCTATCGCGGCGACCGGGGCCGGGTGCGCCATCAACTCGCGCAGACCCAGGCCGAATATCTGAAGGAGGTCATCTCCTCGCAGCACGTGTTTCTCGAGGACGACCAGTCGCTTGAGGTGTTGCTGGTCCAGGGCCCCGCCGTCCGCCTCAACGAGCTGTGCGATGCGCTGCGCCGGGTGCGCGGCGTGCACCAGCTGCAACTCGTCACCACCACCGCCCTGCTGCCCCCGCTCTACGAGCCGGACGCGGGCGAACATGCCAAGGGAGCCGCTGCATGACCGCCGTTTTGAGCGATCCGTCCGCCGCCCGCGCCCATGCGCGGAGCATGGCCGGGACCAAAGTGGAATCGATGCCGGTGCTGCCGCCAATTGCCGACGACCTGCCCGAGGGCGTCGCGAGTGAAGACCTGCTCTGGGAAGAGACGATCGCGCCGGGCGGCTATGCGACGCGCAAGCTCGCGCGGAGCACCCGGCTCAGGCTGATCGACCTCAAGGGCGATGCCTGTGCCGGGCTGCAGCTGTTCAACGCCGAGATGCCGACCGAGCGGCTGAATGTCGCGGACACGGTCAAGGTGCAGTGGAACGCCTATCTGGGCGCAGGCAAGCTTCTGCTGTCGGACATGGGCCGCGTGCTGATGAGCATCGTCGAGGACGGAGCCGGCACGCACGACGCGTTCTGCGGCACGTCCAACGCTCAGACCAATGCCGCGAAATATGGTGAGGGTGCCAATTACAGCCCCTGTCCCAATGGCCGCGAACGGTTTCTGCTCGGCGCGGCCAAGCACGGGCTGGGGCGGCGCGACGTGCATCCGTGCATCAACCTGTTCAAGGGCGCGATCATCGCCGAGGATGGCAGCATCGTGCCGGATGTCGGCCCGTTCGAGGGCGGGCGCAGCGTGCTGCTGCGCGCCGAGATGGACGTGATCGTGGTGATCGCCAACGTGCCGCATGTGCTCGATGCCCGCCCGGCATATAGCGTCACACCGCTGCGCGTCACCGCCTGGCGCGGGGAGGTGACTCCGGAAACCGACCCTATCCGTAACGCGACGCCGGAGGGCCACCGCGCCTTCTTGAACGTCGAAGACTATTTCCGTCGCTGATCGCAGGAGTTTCACCCGAATGAGCGCCGATCCCCATATCGCTGGCCTTTCCGGCCCCATCGTCCACGACGAGATCGTGCCTGCGCGCGCGCCCTGGCTGCACCATATCGCCGCCGGGCAGACGCTGCGCATCGTCGATCTGGAAGGCAACCAAGCGGTCGACTTCCTGCTCTATGCCACCGCCGACGATGCAGAACGATATAGCGCGCAGGATACGGTCGCTGCACAAGGCAATCTGTTCCTGCGCGAAGGCACTGTGCTGCGCTCCAATGAGGGGCGCGCGATGATGACGATCGTCGGCACGGCGGTCGATTATCACGACACGATCGGCGGCGCGTGCTCCTGCGAATCCAATACCTTGCGCTATGGTCATCACACCAAGTCCGAACATGCCTGTGTCGAGAATTTCCTCGAGGCCAACCTGATCGAGGGGCGCGGCAAGCGCGACATCGTCTCAAACATCAACTTCTTCATGAACGTACCGGTCGAGGCCGATGGCTCGCTGGGCATTGTCGACGGCATTTCCGCGCCGGGCCTGACGGTCGATCTGCGCGCCGAGATGGACGTGACCGTGGTCGTCTCCAACTGCCCGCAGATCAACAATCCCTGCAACGGCTTCAACCCCACGCCTGTTCGCATGATCGTCACCGCATGAGCTACGATACCGTTCTCATCGCCAATCGCGGCGCGATCGCCACGCGCATCATCCGCACGCTGCGCAAGATGGGGCTGCGTTCGGTCGCGGTCTATTCGGAGGCCGACGAGGATTCGCTGCATGTCGCGCTGGCCGACGAGGCGGTGTGCATCGGCCCTGCGCGCGCGAGCGAGAGCTATCTCAATGTCTCGGCAATCCTCGATGCGGCGCGGGCAACCGGCGCAGGGGCGATCCATCCGGGCTATGGCTTTCTTGCCGAAAATGCGGAGTTTGCGGAGGCCTGCGCGGCGGCGGGGATCGTGTTCATCGGCCCCGATCCCGACAATATCCGCACCTTCGGGCTGAAGCACAGCGCGCGCGCGCTGGCAGCGGCGCATGACGTACCGCTGGCGCCGGGCACCGATCTGCTCACCGACGAGGCCGAGGCGGTCGAGGCGGCCGAGCGCATCGGCTTTCCCGTCATGCTCAAGGCGACGGCGGGCGGCGGCGGTATCGGCATGCGCGTGTGCGAGAATGCCGAAGACGTGCGCGAGGGCTTTGCTACCGTGGCGCGGCTCGGCCAGGGCAATTTCGGCGATTCCGGGGTGTTCCTCGAACGCTTCATCCGCCGCGCCCGGCATATCGAGGTGCAGATTTTCGGCGATGGCGAGGGACGGGTCGTGGCCTTGGGTGAGCGCGACTGCTCCCTGCAACGCCGCAACCAGAAGGTGGTCGAAGAAGCCCCTGCGCCGCTGCTTCCCGATACGATTCGCGCCGAGCTTTATGCCGCCGCGATCCGTCTGGGCGAGGCGGCGCGCTATCGCTCCGCCGGAACGGTCGAATTCCTCTACGATGCCGAGCGCAAGGAGTTCTTTTTCCTCGAGATGAACACCCGGCTTCAGGTCGAGCATGGCGTGACCGAAGAGGTGTTCGGTATCGATCTGGTCGAATGGATGGTGCGCGGCGGGCAGGGCGATTTCGCGTTTCTGGGCAGCGCGCCGACCGCGCCCAGCGGCCATTCGGTGCAGGTGCGCCTCTATGCCGAGGACCCCGCGCAGGACTATCGCCCGACCTCGGGCACGCTGACCTCGGTGCGCTTTCCCGAGGACATTCGCACCGAGACCTGGGTCATGGCGGGCAGCACGGTAAGCAGCTGGTACGACCCGATGCTCGCCAAGCTGATCGTGCATGCCGAGACGCGCGAGCTCGCGGTTGCCGCGATGCAGGCCGCGCTCGACCAGTCACGCGTCGACGGTATCGAGAGCAATCTGCGCTGGCTGCGCGAGGTGGTGCGCGCGCCGGCCTTCGTTACCGGCGAGGTTTCGACCCGCGCGCTCGAAAGCGTGGTCTATCATCCGCAGAGCATTCAGGTGGTGAGCGGCGGCACGGCGACCACGGTGCAGGACTGGCCGGGGCGTCAGAAGCTCTGGGCAATTGGCGTTCCGCCTTCGGGGCCGATGGACGATCAGTCGTTCCGGCTCGGCAACCGGCTGCTCGGCAATCCCGAAGGTACGTCCGGGCTCGAACTGACGCTGACCGGCCCGACGCTCCTGTTCAACGCCGATGCGCGCATTTGCCTGATGGGCGCGGATTTTGGCGCGACGATTGATGGCGCACCGGTGGCACGCGGTGCGCCGGTGGATGTCGCGGCGGGCCAGACGCTGAGCCTCGGCCGCGCGACCGGCGGCGGCCTGCGCGGCTATATCCTGTTCGCAGGCGGGCTCGACATCGCGCCCTATCTCGGCAGTACCAGCACCTTCGAGCTCGGTCAGTTCGGCGGCCATGCCGCGCGGCGGCTGCTCGCGGGCGATACGCTGCATCTCGCCGGTGCCGCGACCGATGCGCCATTGTCGCACGTCGCGCTGCCCGAGATCGGCAGCGAATGGACGCTGCGCGTGCTTTATGGCCCGCACGGCGCGCCTGATTTCTTCACGCCTGCCGATATCGACACGCTGATCACCGCCGACTGGCAGGTGCATTACAACTCGAACCGCACCGGCGTCCGCCTGGTCGGCCCCAAGCCGCAATGGGCGCGCAAGGACGGCGGCGAGGCGGGTCTACACCCGTCGAACATCCACGACAATCCCTATGCCATTGGCGCGGTCGATTTCACCGGCGACATGCCGATCATCCTGGGACCGGACGGTCCTTCGCTCGGCGGCTTCGTCTGCCCGTTCGTGGTGATCGCGGCGGACCGCTGGAAGATCGGTCAGCTCGCTCCCGGCGACCGGCTGCGCTTCGTGCCGGTCAACGCCCACGACGCGTTCGCGGCAGACAGCCTGCAGCGGCGGCTGGTCGCGACCGGTGAGGGGCATATGCAGAGCCCTGCGCGCCCGATCGAGACCTTGTCGCCGATCCTGGGCATCATCGCCGAAGGGCCGCAGCGCCCGCGCACCGTCTATCGCCAGCAGGGCGACCGCAACATCCTGGTCGAATATGGCCCGATCGTGCTCGATATCGAGCTGCGCATCCGCGTACAGGCGCTGATGACCGAGCTTGAGCGCATGGCGCTGCCCGGTGTGATCGATATCGTGCCGGGCATCCGCTCGCTGCAATTCCATTTCGATGGCAGCACGATGAACCAGGCCGCCGCGCTCGCCGCGCTGATGGCGGCGGAGGAGCGGCTCGGCGATCTGGAAGATTTCACCATCCCCTCGCGCATCGTGCATCTGCCCTTGAGCTGGCGCGATCCGGCGACGATCGAGACGATCGAGAAATATATGGGCACCGTGCGTGACGATGCGCCCTGGTGCCCGGACAATATCGAATTCATTCGCCGCATCAACGGCCTGCCCGATGCGGCGGCGGTCGAGAATCTGATCTTCGAGACCAATTATCTCGTGCTCGGCCTGGGCGATGTCTATCTCGGCGCGCCGGTCGCCACCCCGGTCGATCCGCGCCACCGGCTGGTGACCACCAAGTACAACCCGGCGCGCACCTGGACCCCGCCCAATGTCGTCGGCATCGGCGGCGCGTATATGTGCATCTACGGTATGGAGGGGCCGGGCGGCTATCAGCTGTTCGGGCGGACGATCCAGGTGTGGAACACCTATCGCCAGACCGAGGCGTTTACCGAGGGCAAGCCCTGGCTGCTGCGCTTTTTCGACCAGATCCGCTTCTATCCGGTCAGTGCCGAGGAACTGGCCGAATGGCGGCGCGATTTCCCGAGTGGCAGGCGGTCGATCCGCATCGAGCCCTCCGAATTCCGCCTCGCCGATTATCGCGCATTCCTCGCCGACAATGCCGAATCCATCGCCGCTTATGAATCCAATCGCCAAGCCGCGTTCGATGCCGAGCGCGCCGAATGGCAGCGCTTGGGCGAGTTCGACCGGGCCGATCCGGCAGATGCTCCGGTCAGCCAGAGCGCGGCGGTCGAGGTGCCCGAGGGCGCGGACCTGATAGAGACGCCCTTTGGCGGCAGCGTGTGGAAGATGCTGGTCAATGTCGGCGACGAGGTCGCGGCGGGCGATGCCATCGCGATCATCGAAGCGATGAAGATGGAATGTCGCGTCGACAGTCCCGGCGCGGGCACGGTCGCGGCGCTCTATGCCAAGGAACGGCAATCGGTGCAGCCCGGCGAGCCGATCCTGGCGCTGACGAGGCACGGATGAGCGCGCCGTTTCGCCTCAGCGCGGCCGGCATCGCCCAAGCGGTCAGGAGCGGCCAGAGCAGCGCGGTCGCCGAGGCGGAAGCGGCGCTCGAGCGAATCTCGGCCTACGATGCGGTGCAGCCGCAGATCTGGATCAGCCGCGCGTCGTCCGAGGCCCTGCTCGAGGCTGCGCGGGCGATCGATGCGCGGGTGGCGGCGGGCGAGCATCTGCCGCTGGCGGGGGTGCCGTTCGCGGTGAAGGACAATATCGATGTCGCGGGCTTTCAGACCACGGCGGCATGCCCGGCCTTCGCCTATGCGCCGCAAGCCTCGGCCAGCGTGGTCGAGAAACTGCTCGCGGCTGGTGCCTTGTGCGTCGGCAAGACCAATCTCGACCAGTTCGCTACCGGCCTCAACGGCACGCGCAGCCCCTATGGCGCGCCGCGCAACGCGCACAATCTCGCCTATGTCAGTGGCGGATCGAGCTCGGGATCGGCGAGCGCGGTCGCGGCGGGGCTGGTCGCCTTTGCGCTGGGCACCGATACCGCAGGCTCGGGCCGCGTGCCCGCAGCGTTCCAGCATCTGATCGGGTTCAAGCCGAGCAAGGGCCGCTGGAGCAACAGGGGGCTGGTCCCGGCATGCCGCTCGATCGACTGCATCACCGTGTTCACCGATGACACGAACGACGCGCGGCTGATCGACGGGATCGTCGCGGGCTTTGACGCGGCCGATGCCTGGTCGCGGCCGCTTGCCGATATGCCGCGCGGCCACCGCACCATCGGCGTGCCGCGCCGCGACCAGCGGATGTTCTTCGGCGATGTCGAGGCGGAATATCTCTATGACCAGGCTCTCGAAGTGCTCGCGGGCCTGGGTACGATCGTCGAGATCGATTACGCGCCGCTGCAGGAGGCCGCGCAGCTGCTCTATGGCGGGCCGTGGGTGGCGGAACGGACGGCCGCTTTGGGTGACCTGCTCGTCAGCAACCCGGATGCTATCGACCCGACCGTGCGCGAGATCGTCTCGGCGGGACTGGAGACCAGGGCGGTTGATCTGTTCAATGGCATCTATCGCCTCGCCGAGCTCAAGCGCCATTCCGATCAGCTCTGGGAGAGCATCGACGTGATGGCCTTCCCGACCGCCGGGACGACCTATCGCGTCAAGGAAATGCTCGCCGCGCCGATCGCGCTCAACAGCGCGCTCGGCTTCTACACCAATTTCGCCAACCTGCTCGACATGGCCGCGCTTGCCGTGCCCGCAGGAGCGCGCGGCAACGGCACCGGTTTCGGCATCACGCTGATCGGCCCGGCGCATAGCGACCGCGCGCTGCTCGACATCGCCGACGCCTATCTCGCCAAGGCTTCGCTTCCATCTCCACCCCCGCTCGATCTGGAGGGCAAAATGCAGACCGTGAAACTCGCCGTTGTCGGCGCGCATCTGAAGGACATGCCGCTGCACTGGCAGCTCACATCGCGCGACGCGAAATTCGTCGGCGCGTTCGAGACTGCGCCCGAATATCGGCTCTACGCGATTGCCAACAGCGTCCCGCCCAAGCCGGCGCTGGTGCATTCCGGCGAGGGGGCCTCGATTGCGGTCGAGGTGTACGAGCTGGGCGTCGCCGAGTTCGGCAGCTTCACCGTCGAGGTGCCGCCGCCGCTCGCGATCGGAACCGTGACGCTGGCCGATGGCTCGAGCGTCAAGGGCTTCGTCGCCGAACCGCGCGCGCTCGATGGCGCCGAGGACATCACGCATCTCGGGGGCTGGCGCGCCTTTATCGCGCAAATGGCTTGAGCAGATTTTCAGAAGGGAAGGGCTGATGATGACCAAGTTCCGCAAGGCTGCCGCCGCGATGGCCACCGGATTATCTGTACTGATCGTCACCCCCGCCTCGGCCGAACAGGTGATCGACGTGCCAGGCTTTGCCGATTTTCTGGCGGTCGACGGTGACAGCGTCTGGGCCACCAATGATGGGCGGGTCGAGCGCTGGTCGCGTTCGGGCAAGCTGGCTGCGGTGGCGATGGGACGGCCCTGCGGCGCGATGGCGATCCATGCGGGCAGCCTGTGGGTGGCCGATTGCAAGGAAAACGTCGTTGTCCGCATCGACACCGCCAAGGCCGAGAAGGTCGCGACGATTGCGACCGGCATAGCCAATCCCAAGGGCGAGCTGAACGTGGTTGCGGGCGCAGGATCGATCTGGGTGGCGAGCGACAACAAGGGCGTGGTCTCGCGCATCGATCCGGCGACAAATACGGTGGTCGCGACGATCACGGTGACCCCGGGCACGCATTATCTGGTCTTCGGCTTCGATGCCCTCTGGGCGATCAGCAGCGAGGGCAAGACCTTGCAGCGGATCGACCCTGCCACCAATGCGGTGACCAAGACCACGGCTATGGGCGATTCACCAGCCTTTTCGGCCGCGGGCGAGGGCGCCGTCTGGGTGCAGGAACAGGGCGACGGCACCGTCGCGCGCCTCGATCCTGCTACCGGCGAGGTGACCGGCAGGGTCAAGGTCGGCAAGGAGCTGAAATGGGGCGATATCGATACCGGCGCGGGGATGGTCTGGCTGCGCACCACCGAGGACCAGACGTTCGTCGCGATCGATCCCAAGGCGCTGACCGTGGTCGCGCGGCTGGGCAAGGCAGAAGGCAGCGGTGCGCTGCGCTATGCCAGCGGCGGCCTGTGGACCTCGGCGCATGACGTGCACACGCTGACCTGGTGGCCCGAGCCGATCCTGGTTCCAGCAAATTGACATGCCCGCGACCGGGGGTTCCGGTCGCGGATCACGACAGAAAGATCAGCGCAGCGAGGCGAGCTTTGCGCCCGATGCGGTGCTGGCCCGGGCCAGACGCTGTTCGATCTGCGCGCGGACATCGGCAGCAACCGACGCGCGGCATTCCTGCGTCTTGGCTTCGGCGGCCAGATGCACGTTCGACAGGCGATCGCCGCACACGGCGCGCGCAGCCTGATCGACGCGGATGGCGAGGCGTTGCTGGCCGTCGGCGGTCGACAGGTCGAGATCTGCGAGGTTGAGGATCGCCTTGTCCTTGGCGAAGGGATTGGTGGCGGTTTCGTTCGCGGCGGCACCAGTGGCCGTCAGGGCAAACGCGACGGTGGCGAGCGCCACGAGCCGGGTCTTCATGGGTTTTTCTCCTGCGTCAGACAAATGCAGCTCTGCGGCCGCTGGCGGCTGATATAGCCGCGCGGGAGAAAACTTTCAATATATAACCCGGTTTTGTACTTTTATTACTTTCGTTGGACCCCGTTATTACTTGACCGACACGACCAGCATGGCGAGATCGCCGCGCGTGCCGAGCAGGCCTATCGGCAACTGGGCGCTATGCTCTTCATTTGCCACGGAAAGCTGGATGCTGCGGGCATAGGGTGCGGACCAGTTCCGCACCTTCGCGACCGGGACCCGCGCCGTCCAGCGATGCCGGCCAGTGACCGCGATCTCATGCCCGTTGATGAGGACCGGCGCGGCGCTGTCATCGCGATGGCCGGTGATTCTGAGGCAGCTTTCCGCGCCGCATTCGACCACGCGCAGCTTTGGTGCATGTCCGGCCTGAGCCTGGGCCGGGGAGATGATGCCGAGCGCGGCCAACGCCAGGGTGGCAGATACGAGCAGGCGGGACATGGGCAGAGATCTCCCGGTCATGTGGCGGAAATGCCGTGCTGTTCGAAGAAGCGCGATACCGGCGCCAGCACATCGGCATGGCGCTTCCAGCGCGCGACGGAGTCGGAGTAGATGGGGCGGCGAACCTGCGCGGCGCTCGGCGTGGAAACCGGCGCGGCATTGGTGTGGAAGGATAGGCAATCGTCCGACCAGTCGAGCCCGGCATGATCGAGCAGCCGACGGGTCTGCCCCTCCTGATCGGCGATCAGGTCCTCATATTGCACTTCCAGCACGCGGCTTGGAAGCTGCTCGGTCCAAAAGCGCATCAGCCGGTCGAACCGTGCGTAATAGGCGGCAATGTCGAGCAGGTCGTAGCTGTAATCATAATAGCGCGAGCTGACCGCGAACAGGTTGCGGAAGTTGCTCAGCACCGTGTCCATCGGATGGCGGCGCAGGCAGATGATCCGTGCATTCGGCAGCGCGCGGGCGATGAAGCCGACATATTGGAAATTGCCGGGAAACTTGTCGATGAAGCGCCTGTCCGCATCGCGGCGGTGATGCTGCGCGCGCTCGAGATAGTCGCGGCCGATCGCGGCCATGTTCGCGCGGGCCGCGAACGCGATCGTCTCGGGATCGAGCACGTTGCGGCTGCGCGTGCCCGCAGCGCGCTTCACCGCCAGCGGCATCGCCTGCAACTCGCCCGCGCTCTCGACCTCAGGGTGCGAAGACAGGATGCGGTCGACCAAAGTCGTGCCGGTGCGCGGCATGCCGATGATGAAGATCGGCGGGTCCGCTTCGGCCCGAGCGGGGGGCGCGGCCTTCAGATCGGCCCAGCTCGCTTCGATCGCATCGAAATTGGCCGCATCGCGCGCGAAATCATAGTCGAGCGCGCGGCGATGCTCGCCATTGGCCTCGCACAATATGTCGAGCGCGCGTTCGGGCTCGCCGATATCCTCGAGCTCCTTGGCCAGCGCATAGCCGAGCAGCAGCCGGTCGCGGCCCTCGCGTGCCCGCGCATAGGTCTGGCCGAGCCGGGCGACATGGTTCTTCTCGGCACTCTGCTTGCGCAGGCTGGCGAGCAGATGGTGCGCGCGGGCATGATCGCCCGCCATCCCGATCAGCGCTTCGAGCGCCGCTTCGGCCTCGTCGACCCGGCCGAGAAAGTTGAGCGTCACAGCAAGATTGTAGCGATATTCGCTGGCATATGGCTGCAGCCGCACCGCCTCGCGGAAATGGCCGAGCGCGGCGGAATGATTGCCCAGGCGCGCATAGACGCAGCCCATGGTGTCGCGGCTCAACGCGTCGCTGGGCAAGGCGCTTTCGGCTTGCTCGAGCACGAATGCCGCATCGCCCTCGCGCCGCACCATCGCATAGAGCTTGGCGAGCTGCGCGCGATATTCGCCCTGCGGGTCGAGCGCGACCGCGCGCTCGAGGCTCGCGATGCCCTGCGCAATCTGTCCCGCGTCGGCGAGCGTGACGCCGAGCAGGAAATGCCCCTCGGCATCGCGCGGATCGTCGTGGATGAGCGAGGCCGCGAGCTTGTGCGTCGCCTGCAGGTCGCCCTGGCCCAGCGCGTCGCGCGCCGCGTCGATCCGCCGGGCGCGCAGGTCGATCATGCCGGGGCGCTGCTCCCGCCATTATCGCTGCGCCGTGCCTTCCAGCGGTCGATCAGCGGCACGAAAGGGAAGATCGTCTGCTCCCAGATCGACAGTCGTTTGCGATCGTCCTGACCGACCAGCACGCCTTCGCCCTCCTTGTAGGTGCCGAATATGCGGTCGAGCAGGATCAGCGAATTGCCGTAATTGCAGCGCGTCGCCTCATAATCGGTCGAATGGTGCAGGCTGTGGTGACGGATGGTCGTGAAGACGAACGAATACCAGATCGGCGGATCGGCCTTCACATTGGCATGCGCGAAGGTGGAAACGACATTGAGCACGTTGAGCCCGGCGAACAATGCGGTCAGGTCGAAGTCGAAAAAGGCGAGGACGCTGAGGCTGATCAGGAACAGCTCGATCGGGTTGCCGACATAGCCCTTGGCGGCATTGAGCTGGGTGATGTGATGATGCGGCGCATGCGTCAGCCAGAAGGGCGTCACATTGTGCATCAGCCGGTGCATCCAGTACTGGCCAAATTCGAGGATCAAGACGACCATGATCACCTGCACCAGCCACGGCACCTCGGCCATCCAGGTGGTGCTGATGCCCAGCCAGTCCTTGAGCGCGAGCAGCGGGTCTTCGGCCAGCGTCTTGCTCAGCCAGGCGATGACGGTCGAGCTGAGCACGACATAGAACAGGTCGGTGCGGAATTCCTGCCAGTTCATCCGCCAGCCCGCATGCCGCTCGTGCACGAATTCGAGCAGCAGCACGGTGAGCGTGATCAGCGACGAGGTGACGATCAGCATCCACGGAATACTCGTCACCGCCTTGGGCGCATAGGCCCAGAACAGCACGACCAGCGCCACCATGGCAGGCGGGACAAGGTTGAACAGTCTGTCCTTCAGGGAAATCGTCATTACGCAACTCCGCAACCGTCCGGAAGTCTGCGCTGCACCGCATCATGAAGGCAGGGGCAAAAATGCGATGAAAGTCATAGGCTGCATCTATGCCTCGCGCATGGCGCGGACCCTGCGGAAGACCTCGTCCCAGAAAAGCTGCGTCGCGGTATCGCGCGCAGGATCGGTGCGCGCGAGCAGATAGATGTCATAGGCGGGCTCGATATCGGCATAGAGCATTGGCCAGAGCCGACCCTTGGCAACATCCTCCTCTGCTGCGGGAACGGGCAGGAAGCCGATGCCGACGCCCAGCCGCACCAGCCGCTGCGCCTCGTTGATATCCTCGGCCAGGCCGCTGACCTTGGTGCCGAGGCCATTGCGGCGGCGCAGATTGGTGATGAGCTCGATCTCGTCATCGCCGGTCAGCACGAAATGTTCAGCCCTCAGATCGGTGAGGCGGCTGTAGCGATGGCCGTAATGCGGGCTGGAGCGCGCGCAATAGAGTTGCTGCCGCTCGACCAGCAGCGGCTCGTACATCAGGCCCCCGCGCACCGCGCTGTCATAGCTGACCCCGATCTCGACCTCGCCCTGTTCGAGCGCGTCGAGCACCTGCCGCCAGGGCGAGACGCGGATCTCGATATGGATATCGGGGTTGCGGCGGTGGAAGCTGGCGATTGCCTCGTCGAATTCGGGCGAGATCAGGCCCGAGACGATCTGAATGCGGACAAAACCCTCGACCCGCTTGGTCGCCTGCGCGATCTGGTGCGGCATCATCCGCGCGGATTCGAGCATGTCCTCGCACAGCGCCATCATCGCCTTGCCCGCGGGCGTCATCTCCACCCCGGTCGCGGTGCGGATCAGCAGCACGGTGCCGACATGATCCTCCAACCGCTTCAATGCCGCGCTGATGCTGGGCTGCTGGCGGTTGAGCTTGCGCGCTGCCGCTCCGATCCCGCCTGCGCGCACGATATCGACAAAGGTGCGCAACAGGTTCCAGTCGACCCTGCTCGCAAATTTGCGGTCAATCAGCGGTTCGCGATCGGGCATTCGGCAATCCCCCTTGGCCGATATCATAGACCAGATTGATGCGGTAAGGGCAACATGCTCTTGCAAGCCTATGACCCTGTCGCGACTGAAAGTGTCAGAAAAATTAGACAGATTATCGCAGACATCGGGCACGCAACCGGTTAGCATCGCGCGCAAGGCTGGTGCGCCAGCGATCCAGGGCGGGGCGATGACGGCTTTTTCGATTTACAAGTTCGCGCACGTGCTGGGGGTCATCCTGCTGCTGGGCAACATCACGGTGACCGCCGTGTGGAAGGTGTTTGCCGACCGCACCCGTAGCGCCGGAATCATCGGCTTCGGCCAGCGCATGGTCACCGGCACCGATTTCGGGCTGACGGTGCCAGGCATCGTCCTGACGATCGTCGGCGGCTATGGCGCGATGTACGAGGCGCGCTATGATTTCCCGGGGCCCGCCTGGCTGCTGTGGAGCCAGATCAGCTTTGTTGCTGCTGGCGTGATCTGGCTGGGGCTGCTGATCCCGATCCAGATCAGGCAGGCGCGGATGGCGCGCGCCTTTCAGAATGGCGGCGAGGTGCCCGAAGCCTATCGCACGCTGGCACGGCGCTGGCTGTTCTGGGGGTTGGTCGCCACCGTTCCGCTGGTCGCTGCGCTCTATTTCATGCTCGACAAACCTGGCTAATATGCCTCGGGGCACAGGGCCCGGGGAGATTTGCCGATGCCTTTGAAGCAGGGCCAGGATCTGCGGCAATTGGTCGGGTACCAACTGCAGCGGGCGAGCCTGATCGCCGAACAGGATGCGCGCCGGGCGCTTGAGCCCTTCGGCCTGTCTCCGGCCAAGATGACGGCTCTGCTGCTGATCCGTGACAATCCCGGTTGCGATCAGACCGCGCTCGGCCACGCGCTGGGCATCAACCGGTCGAGCGCGATGCGGCAGGTGAACATTCTCGAGCAGCGCGGCCTGATCGAGCGCCGCGCCGGGCGCGATGCGCGCACCAATGCCCTGCATCTGACCGCCAGCGGGGAAGAGCGGATGGCTGCGATGCTGGCCGCGATCAACGCGGCGGACAGAGCGCTGGTCGAGACGCTGACCGGCGAAGAGGCCGCGCTGCTGGGCGCGATGCTCGAACGGATCGCGAGGCCAAGTCCACGCCCCCGGGCGCGCATACGCACTGCGGAAGCCTGACCTTTTGCGACATGCCAGATCGCGTTTTCGATTGCGCAGATTGTACGCATGGCATACAATTTACTCCGATGTCGAGCGCCAGAAACTGAGAGGGGAGATAGCATGTCCGAAGATCAGGTCGTTTCGGTCCGTGTCGAGGATCGCATCGCCTGGGTGAAATTTGCCCGGCCCGAAAAGCGCAACGCGATGAACCCCGCGCTCAACCGGCAGATGCTGGAGGTGCTCGACGATCTCGAATATCGCGACGATGTCGGCGTGCTGGTGCTGGGCGGGGAGGGCAACAGCTGGTCTGCGGGCATGGACCTCAAGGAATATTTCCGCGAGACCGAGGCTCAAGGGCTGCGCGGCGTGCGAAAGTCGCAGCGCGAGAGCTATGGCTGGTTCCGCCGGCTGCGTTGGTTCCAGAAGCCGACCATCGCGATGGTCAACGGCTGGTGCTTCGGCGGCGGTTTCGGCCCGCTGTTTGCCTGCGATCTGGCGATCTGCGCGGACGAGGCGCAATTCGGCCTGTCGGAGATCAACTGGGGCATCTTACCGGGCGGCGGGGTGACCAAGGTGGTGGTCGATCTGCTGCCGATGCGCGACGCGATGTGGCTGACGCTGACCGGCGAGCTGATCGACGGCAAGCAGGCGAGCGCGATGCGGCTGGTCAACGAAAGCGTGCCGCTCGACCGGCTCGAGGCGCGCACCACCGAGGTGGCACAGCTGCTGCTCAAGAAGAACCCGGTCGCGCTGAAGTTCGCCAAGGATGCGGTGCGCCGGGTCGGCGTGATGACCTATGACGAGGCCGAGGACTATCTGGTCCGCATGCAGGAAGCGGCCAATTTCCACGACAAGACCGACGGGCGCAAGGAAGGCATCCGCCAGTTCATCGACGAGAAGAGCTACAAGCCGGGGCTTGGGGCCTATGACCTCGACAAGGCGGCGCGCAAGCTCGAGCAGGGCTGAGTCCAGCCTGAGAGACGCCAAGTCGGGGCGGCCCGTTGTCGCCCTGCGCATTCGTGCAAGGCTTCGTCTGGCACCGCGAGGGTGGCAGCCGCTCCTGCGAGAACCCAAGCCGCTAAGCATTGGATGCCGTCAAACAGACTTAGATTTTTCTTATGAGCAAGCAGCAAATCTGATTAGAGCCGCCAGGGTCTATCTGCAATGTTCTCTCACATAGCATTTCCGGACGAGAAATGCACCATGGGGAGAATGCCATGAGCCTGATTCGCAAGATCCGCATCCGCGCCGCGACCAGCACTGCATTGGGGCTGCTCGCGCTTTCCGCTCCGCCGCAAGCGGCATGGGCCCAAGCCACCAGCCCGGATAGCCAGACAGGGGCGGACAGTTCGCAACCGCAGGAAATCATCGTCAGCGCCCGCCGCCGCGAGGAATCGCTGCAGGAAACGCCGGTGGCGGTCACCGTGTTCAGCGGCGAGGCGCTGGAGGATCGCCAGATCACCCAGACCCAGGATCTGGAGCGGTTCACGCCTAGCCTGCAGTTCAAGCCGGCCGGTCAGCTTTCGGGCAACAGCGCGGCAGCCGTGGTGTTCATCCGCGGCATTGGCCAGCTCGATCCGACGGCTGCGGTCGATCCGGGCGTCGGCGTCTATATCGACGATGTCTATGTCGGCCGCTCGGTCGGCGGCACGATCGAGCTCGGCGATATCGCAAGCGTGCAGGTGTTGCGCGGTCCGCAGGGCACATTGTTCGGCCGCAACACCATCGGCGGCGCGATCCTGGTCAACACGCGCGAGCCCGATTTCGACGGTTTTTCGGGGCGCAGCCGCCTTCGTACCGGCGAAGACAATCTCATTGAAGGCTCGACCGCGCTCAACCTGCCGATCGCCAGCAACCTTGCTGCGCGCGTTTCCGGCGGTTTCCGCAGCCGCGACGGCTATGTCCGGCGTGAATTCGATGGGCTGCGGCTGGGCAATGACAATGTCTACACGCTCAACGCGTCGCTCAAATGGGAGGCATCGCCGAGCTTCACCCTGCTGCTGCGCGGCGACTATACCGAGCGCAACGAGAATGGTGCGCCCTTCGTGTTCGCCGGGATCAACGAGCAGGCCCCCGTTCCGGCCATTGCCAGTGTCGGTGCCGGTTGTCCCGGCGCGACGATCCCGTTTGCGCCGCTGACGCCCGGAAACCCGCGCTTCGGCGCGCCCAATGTGCCGCTGATCAACGACCCGCGCTGCGCGAATGATTTCTACAACCGTGGTCCCTTCACCAATGGCGGCACCGCGCCGGTGCAAAGCACGTCCAAGGTCTGGGGTCTTTCTGCCACCGCGAGCCTGGAGCTGTCCGAGGCGCTGACGGTCAAGAGCATCACGGCCTATCGTGACACCGACTCGCGCGGCATTCGCGACGCCGACAACACGCCGTTCGTGATCCTGACCACCGATGTCGGGGCGCAGTCGAAGCAGTTCAGCCAGGAGGTCCAGCTCCAGCTCGATGCCGGCCCGGTCAACGGCATTCTCGGCGCCTATTATTTCGACGAGGACACCAACGAGCGCGCCTCGGTGCCGATTTCGTTCCCGCCTTCACCGCCGGTGATCGCGTCGATCCTCGCCGGCGGACCGGGAAGCCGCGACCTTCAGCTGTCCGATCTCGAGACCAAGTCCTTCGCGGTGTTCGGCGAGTTGAGCTGGGAGGTTGCAAGCGGCCTCGAGCTCACCGGCGGGCTGCGCTATACCGAGGACCGCAAGACCTATCAGGGCACGGTGCTCAACCTGTTCCCCTCGACCCGTCCCGATCCCAATCCGCTGCCGACCCTGGCCATCCCGCAGGGCGGTCCGCTGTTCATCTTCCCGAACCCGAACCGCGAGACCTTCTCGGCGCTGACCGGGTCGGCGAGCGTGCGCTACCAGGTTTCCGACTGGCTGAGCACCTATATCTCCTATGCGCGCAGCTTCAAATCGGGCGGCTTCAACACCCGGTACAACGCCGCACCGGCGGGCAATGTGCCGATCCCGTTCGATGAGGAAACGGTCGACAGCTACGAGCTCGGCGCGAAGATGGATTTCGGTGCGCTTCGCCTGAACCTCGCGGCCTTCCAGGCGGATTACCAGGATATCCAGCTGATCTTTCGCGCCGGGCCCGTGCCGCTGCTGTTCAACGCCGGCAAGGCGCGCATTCGCGGGTTCGAGGCCGAAGCCTCGTATCGCGCCGGCGGCTTCGTGTTCGATGCGTCGGTGAGCCTGCTCGATGACGACATCCTGTCGATCACCGCCATCCCGGGTGCGACCGCGACCGTGCTTCCCGGCGACGACCTGCCGCTGACGCCCTCGTTCCAGGGCAGTTTCGGGATCGCTTATGATTTCCAGCTGACCGATGCGATGAAGCTGACGCCGCGCTTCGACGGGTCATACACTTCGTCGCTGGTGTTCATCACCGGCAGCGTGCCGGAGATCGAGCAGGACGGCTATTTTGTCGGCAATGCGTCGCTCACGCTGTCGCACGAGGATGGGTGGAAGCTGCAGGGCGGCCTTACCAACCTGTTCGACGAGCGTTACCTGATCCAGGGCAACGCATCGCTGGCGACGCTGGGCTATGCCGAGCGGATCTTTGCCCGTCCGCGGCAATGGTTCCTCCAGGCGAGCTTCGAATTCTGATGCCGGACGGACTTCCGGACAAACCAAGCTACGGCCAGATTTAGATTTTTCTTATGCGGTGCGGCTGGGTGACGCGTCAGCGCGATACCAGCCGCAGCTCCGCGAGAAAGGCGGCTTGCACCCTGGTCGGGCGCCAGCCGCTGCGGGTGGTAATGCCGATCGTTCGGCTCAATTCGGCGGGGACTTCACCAATGATCGCGAGCAATCCGGTGGAAAGCTCCAGCCCGACCTGGTCGGGGGAAAGCATGGCGAGAAAGTCGCTGCTGGCCAGGATATGGCGGATGGCGATAACCGATCCGCATTCGATCGGAACTCTGGGCAGCTCCAGCCCTGCATTCTCGAACATCGCGCGCCAGCGGGCATGCAGCGGGGTGCCCTGGGGCGAGGCGATCCAAGGATATCCGGCAAACTGCGCCAGGCTGGCATGGCCGCCGGCCAGCGGATGATCGCTGCGTCCGATGATCGCCGGTCGGTCAAGAAACAGAGGTTGCTGCTCGAGATCGTCTCCTGGGGGAGGATCGCGCAAGGCGCCGACGATGACATCCAGATCGCCGTCGCGCAGCGGCTCGATCAGATCGGCGAACGCGCCTTCGGTCACCAGGATGCGTGCTTCGGGATGCCGGGCATGAAAGGCCGCCACCGCTTCGGGCAGAATCCGCGCGCGAGAAAGCGGCATCGCACCGACCGCAATCCGGCCGATTTCGCGTCCCTTCAGCGTCTCGACCTCGGCCAGACCCGCACGCAACTCGGCGCGGGCGAGGCGGAAGGCGCGCACCGTCCGGCGACCGCTTTCGGTGAATGCGATGCCCTTGCCGCGCCGTTCCACCATCGATCGCTTGAGCACGATGGCAAGATCGGCCAGCGCGCGGTGCAGCGCGGGCTGCGACAGGCCGGTGATGGCGCTGGCGCGGGCATAGCTGCCACCCTCGGCCAGGGTCAGCAGCGCGCGCATCTGCGCCATCGTCACCAGCGGGCTGCCGATATGGTCGAGCGCACGCTCGATGCGCGGGGCCAGCAGTTCCGCAGCTTCGGTCGGCTGCATGCCCTCGGGCAGCCGGTGGAACAGCGCGATGCCGAGCTGCGCTTCCAGTTTCGACAGGCCCTGGGTGACCGCAGGCTGCGAGATGTTCACCTGGCTCGCGGCGGCAGACAGGCTGCCGAGCCGTGCGATCGCCGCCACCGATCGCAGATGGCGCAGATTGAGGCTCTCCATCATGCGCTTTCGCCCCTATCGCGACGACGGGTGGATGGCGTGCCGCATAGCCTGCTGCGCCTAGCCGTGCTTGCGGATCAGCCGCAGCCCGTCGAGCAGAGCTGCAACCTGGCTGTCCTCGAACAGCACCTGGAACCGCTGCTCGTGGGTGTCGATCGCCTTGCGCGCGTCCCGGGCCATGGTCTCACCAGCAGGGGAGAGAAACAACGCCTGCGAGCGGCCATCGACCGGCGCGCGATAGATCAGGTCGCGTTTGAAAAGCCCTGCAATCAGCGGCACCATGTTGGCGCGCTTGATCGCGAGCAGACGTCCCACATCGCTCTGCGTGCAGCCGGGGGACGATTCGATCACCAGCAGGATCGACGCTTCGACCGGGCGCAGCCCCGTCTCGCGCAGCGCTGCGGCCAGGTCCGCCATCATCACGCTCGACGCGCGGCGCAGCTGGTAGCCCAGCAGGGCATCGAGGGGATCATGCAGCGCGGCGGGCGGATCGTTTCTGGCCATAAGCGGCTTTACCCCGATTGCATCGCTTGGCCAACATTGATATGCGGCATATCAATCAACGAGAGGATGGTTCCGATGTTCAAGACGGATTTGCTGATCGGTGGAAAGGCAATCGAGGCCGCTGACCGGTTCGACCGGATCAACCCGTTGACGGGCGATGTGGCCACGCGTGCAGCAGCGGCAACAGTGGCCGATGCGGCTGCGGCGGCCGATGCGGCGGCAGCAGCGCTGCCCGGCTGGGCGGCGCTCGGGCCGGGTGCTCGTCGCGCGGCGCTGACCCGTGCGGCCGATGCAATGGTCGCGCGGCAGGCCGATTTCATCGCCGCTATGCAGGCCGAGACCGGCGCGACGGCCGCCTGGGCCGGGTTCAACCATATGCTCGCGGTCAATATGGTGCGCGAGGCGGCGGCGATGACGACGCAGATCGGCGGCGAGGTGATCCCGTCCGACAAGCCGGGTTGCATCGCGATGGCGGTGCGCGAGCCGGCGGGCGTGGTGCTGGGCATCGCACCGTGGAACGCGCCGATCATCTTGGGTGTGCGCGCAATCGCGATGCCGCTCGCCTGCGGCAATACGGTCGTGCTCAAGGCTTCCGAGCAGTGCCCGGAAACGCACGCGCTGATCGCGCGCTGCTTCGTCGAGGCGGGGCTGGGTGATGGAGTCGTCAATCTGGTCACCAATGCGCCGCAGGATGCGGGCGAGGTGGTCGGTGCGATGATCGACCATCCGGCGGTGCGGCGCATCAACTTCACCGGATCGACCGCAGTCGGGCGCATCATCGCGAGGCGCGCGGCCGAGCATCTCAAGCCCTGTCTGCTCGAACTGGGCGGCAAGGCACCGCTGCTCGTGCTCGAGGATGCCGATCTCGACGAGGCGGTGAAGGCGGCGGCATTCGGCGCGTTCATGAACCAGGGGCAGATCTGCATGTCGACCGAGCGGATCATCGTGGTCGATGCGGTTGCCGACGCCTTTGTCGAGAAATTCGCCGCAAAGGTCGCGACGCTCGGCGTGGGCGATCCGCGCGAAGGCAAGGCGGCGCTCGGCGCGGTGATCGATCGCAAGACCGTGGATCATGTCGGCACGCTGGTGCACGATGCGCTGAACGCCGGCGGCGTCCTGGTCAGCGGCGGGGCATCCGAGGGCGTGCTGATGCCCGCGCATGTCGTCGATCGGGTCACGCCTGACATGCGCCTGTTTCGTGAAGAGAGTTTCGGCCCGGTGGTCGCGGTCATCCGCGCACGCGACGAGGCCGATGCGATCGCGCTCGCCAACGATACCGAATACGGCCTGTCCGCATCGGTGTTCACCCGCGACATTGCACGCGGGCTCAAGGTCGCGCGGGCGATCAAGTCCGGCATCTGCCATGTCAACGGCCCGACCGTGCATGACGAGGCGCAGATGCCTTTCGGCGGCGTAAAGGCCTCGGGCTATGGCCGTTTCGGCGGCAAGGCGGGGATCGATGCCTTTACCGAACTGCGCTGGATCACGGTCGAGACCGAGCCCGGCCACTACCCGATCTGAGCGACACCCATGAATTGCAGAACGGCATTCTGAAGAAAGGTAATGAACCGATGACCGAACGTACCGAAGAAGACACCGTCGCCTATACCGTGACAGACCGCATCGCATGGGTGAAGTTCAACCGCCCCGAAAAGCGCAACTGCATGAGCCCCAAGCTCAACCGGCAGATGGGCCGGGTGCTCGACGAACTCGAATTCCGCGAAGATGTCGGCGTCGTCGTGCTCACCGGGGAAGGCACCAGCTGGTCGGCAGGCATGGATCTCAAGGAATATTTCCGCGAGACCGAGGCGCAGGGCCTCGGCGCGACGCGCCAGGCGCAGCGCGAGGCCTATGGCTGGTGGCGGCGCCTGCGCTGGTATCAGAAGCCGACCATCGCCATGGTCAACGGCTGGTGCTTCGGCGGTGGTTACGGCCCGCTGTTCGGCTGCGACCTGGCCTTTGCTGCGGACGAGGCGACCTTCGGCCTGTCCGAGATCAACTGGGGCATCCTGCCCGGCGGCGGCGCTTCCAAGGTGGCGGTGGAACTGATGCCCTTCCGCAAGGCCATGTACCACGCGATGATGGGCGAGAATATCGACGGCAAGACCGCCGCCGAATGGGGTCTGGTCAATGAATCGCTGCCGCTCGCCCAGCTTCAGGCGCGGGTCGAGCAGGTGGCGAAGGTGCTGCTGGAGAAGAATCCGGTAGCGCTCAAGGCGACGAAGGACGCCATCCGCCGCGTGCGCGAGATGACCTATGACAATGCCGAGGATTTCCTGATCCGCGCGCAGGAGGCCGCGAACAGCTTCGACAATCACGGTCGCAAGGAAGGCATCAAGCAGTTCATCGACGACAAGACCTATAAGCCGGGTCTTGGCGCTTATGACGTGAACAAGCAGCCTGCCTGAAGCCGGGAGCGCCGACACCATGATCGATCTGGAAACCCCGCCTGTGGCCGCATCGTCGCAGCGTGATCTTCGCCGCCTGCTCTCGCCCCGATCGGTGGTGGTGGTGGGCGCGTCGGACAAGCCCGGTGCGCTCGGCGCGTCGGTCGTGTCCAATCTCGACCGCAACGGTTTTGCGGGGCCGGTTTACCTGATCAATCCCAAACGCAGCGAGATCGCAGGCCGGGCGTGCCTGGCCTCGATCGACGACCTGCCGCTGGATGTCGATGTCGCCGTGCTCGCGATCCCGCGTGCGGGCGTGCTCGATGCGGTGCGTGCGCTGGCGGCGCGGCGGTGCGGCGCGGCGATCATCTTTTCCGCGGGCTTTGCCGAAGGCGGTGAGCAGGGTCTGGCCGATCAGCGCGAGCTGGCGCGGATCGCGGACGAGGCGGGCATGGTCATCGAAGGGCCCAATTGCCTGGGGCTGGTCAACTATGCCGATCGCATTCCGTTGACCTTTGTCGAGACGCTGGTGCCGTCCCCTGGCCCGGGGGGCGGCATCGGCATCGTGTCGCAATCGGGCGCGATGGCGGCGGTGCTGGCGACGACCTTCCTGTCGCGTGCCATGAACGTCACCTTGTCGGTCTCGACCGGCAACGAGGCAGGCTCGGGCGTCGAGGATTATGTCGAGCATCTGATCGCCGATCCGGCGACGCAGGTCATCGCGATGATCGTCGAGCAGTTCCGCCAGCCGCAGCGCTTTCTGGCGGCGGCGCGGGCGGCGCGCACGGCGGGCAAGCCGATCGTGCTACTGCATCCCGGCAAGTCGAGCGCGGCACGCGAGAGCGCGGCGACGCATACCGGCGCGATGGCGGGCGATTATGTGCTGATGCGCGCGATGGTCGAGCGCGCGGGCGTGGTCTTTGCGGAAACGCTGGAAGAGTTGGGCGACATTGCCGAGATCGCCTCGCGCTGCCCCGCGCTGCCGAGCGGCGGCCTGGCGGTCGTAGGAGAGTCGGGCGCGTTCAAGGCGCTGACGCTCGACCTGTGCGAAGAACTGGGGCTCGACCTGCCGGTGCTGACCGATGCGAACGCGCCGACGGTGCGTGCGGCGATGCCCGATTTCGTCGCGGTCAGCAATCCGCTCGACATCACCGCTCAGGGGCTGGTCGAACCGGCCATCTATGCGCGGCTGGTCACCGCGTTGCAGGGCGATGATCGGTTCGGCTGCATCGTCACCGGCATCATCCAGACCGATGCGACGACCATCGGCATCAAGCTGCCCCCGCTGCTGAGCGCGGTCGAAGGCGGTGATCGTGCCAAGCCGGTGATCTATGCCAGTCTCGACGAAGGCACATTGCTGCCGCCAGACATTCTCGACCGGCTGCGTGCGGCCGGCGTGCCGGTCTTCCCCAGCACCGAACGCGCCTTTCGCGCGATCGCGCGATTGGTCGCGCTGGGCCAGCGCGACCTGACCGAGCGCGCGCCGGAGCCGCTGGCGCTCGACCTGCCGACCTGGCGCGGGGTCATCCCCGAATATCAGGCCAAGGCGCTGCTCGACCCTGCCGGCATTTCGTTCCCGCAGGGCGGCTTTGCCGCAACGCCCGAAGAGGCGACACAGGTCGCCGCGCGCATCGGCTATCCGGTGGTCATCAAGGCACAGGCGGCGGCGCTGGGGCACAAGAGCGACGCGGGTGGCGTGATCCTCAACCTGGCCGACGAGGCTGCGCTGCTGTCCGCCTGGGACCGGCTCCATGCGAATGTCGCAGCCTACGATGCCAGCCTGGCGCTCGATGGCGTGCTGGTCGAGGCGATGGGCCAGCGCGGGCTTGAGCTGATCGTCGGCGCGAAGCGCGATGCGCAATGGGGGCCGGTGGTGCTGGTCGGCTTTGGCGGCGTGACCGCGGAATTGCAGCACGATGCGCGGCTGATCACGCCCGACATGACCGAGGCAGCGATCATCGCCGAACTGGGCCGGCTGAAAAGTGCCGCGCTGCTGCACGGCTATCGCGGCTCGCCCGCGCTCGACGTCGCGGCGGTCGCCCGGCTGGCGATGCGGATGATCGACGTGATGGTCGGCACGCCTGCCATCGCCGAGGTCGATCTCAATCCGGTGATCGTCTACCCGGATGGCCAAGGTCTCGTCGCGCTCGATGCATTGATCTACACGCACTGAGCGGTCCACCGGTCTTCACAACCGGGGGCAGGCGATGACGCAAGGGAGAGGAACATGGCTGCATCGCAGCAGGGCATGACATCGGGCGATCCGGCGGCGATCATCGATACCGGGCCGATGTCGGGCTATCAGTGGTCGATCGTCGCGACGATGGTGGCGCTCAACGCGCTCGACGGATTCGACGTCATGTCGATCAGCTTTGCCTCGCCGGGCATTTCTGCCGCCTGGGGCATCGATCGCGGCGTGCTGGGGCTGGTGCTGTCGATGGAGCTGGTGGGCATGGCGCTGGGATCGCTGACGCTGGGGCGGCTCGCCGATACCGCCGGGCGGCGCAACACCATCTTGCTGTGCCTGGCGCTGATGACCGTCGGCATGCTCGGCGCGGCCAGTGCGGGCGGCGTGATCGCGCTTTCGGCCTGGCGCGTTCTCACCGGGCTGGGCATCGGCGGCATGCTCGCGGCGATCAACGCGGCGGCGGCCGAGGCCGCGAATGCGCGCTACAGGCCGCTCGCGGTGGTCATCATGGCGGGCGGCTATCCCGTCGGCACGGTGCTGGGCGGGCTGGCGGCAACCCAGTTGCTCCAGCATTTCGATTGGCAATCGGTCTTTCTGTTTGGCGCGGCCTGGTCCGCGCTGATGATCCTCGTCACCTGGTGGCGCGTTCCCGAATCGATCGCCTATCTCGCCAGCCGTCAGCCCCAGGGCGCGCTGGAGCGGATCAACCGCACATTGCAGACGATGGGGCACCGGACCGTCGACAGCTTGCCAGCAGGCGGCGCGCAGACGGGCAGGGTCCCATTGTCGCGGCTGTTCGCGCCCGAATGGATCAAGGTCACCGCGGCGATGACGCTGGCTTATCTCGGTCATATCATGACCTTCTATTTCGTGATGAAATGGATCCCCAAGATCGTTGCCGATCTCGGCTATCCCCCGGCAGAGGCGGCAGGCGTGCTCGTCTGGGCGAGCATCGGCGGGGCCAGCGGATCGCTGGTGCTCGGCCTGCTGACGCTGCGCCTGCCGGTACGCAGCCTGACCATCGCCGCGATGCTGGTATCGTGCGTGCTGGTAGTCATCTTCGGCATGGGCCAGGGCGATCTGGCGCGGCTGTCAATGGTCGCTGCCGCCGCCGGTTTCATGACCAATGCCGGGGTCGTCGGGCTCTATGCTCTGGTGGCGACCGGCTTCCCGGTCGCGCTGCGTGCTTCGGCGACAGGGTTCGTCATCGGCGTGGGGCGCGGCGGATCGGCGCTCGCTCCTTCGCTTGCGGGCCTGCTGTTCGCGCTGGGCTATGGCCTGCCGGTGGTCGCGCTGCTGATGAGCCTCGGCTCCGTCCTCGCCGCCTGTGCACTGCTGATCGGAAGGAAGCGCGCGGCCTGATACCGGCGCGTCCTTACCCGACCTAGAAATCGTAGGTCAGGGACGCCTTGAAGGTCCGCGGTGCACCCAGTTGCAGGTCGGGCCTGAAGCTGTCGAAGGCCGAGGCCCAATAGTCGGCATCGGCAATATTATCCACATTGAAGCGGAAGGTCAGCGGCTTGCCAGCAAGCACCGTGACATAGCGCGCGCCTAGATCGACACGGGTCCAATCCTGCAGGAACAGGGTATTGCCGATATTGGCCGCCTGTTCGCCAGTATGCACCACACGGCCGGTCAGGGTCAGAGCGGGGATGAAGGGCACATCCCATTCGACATTGGCGTTAAGCGTATATTCGGGCACGCCCACCGCCTGTGCGCCATCGCTGACGCCGTTCTGCGTCCGGCGCAGCTTGGCGTCGATCACCGATCCGCCGCCGATCAGACGCAGCCCCTTGGTCAGCTCGCCCGCGACGGTGAATTCGATGCCGCGATGACGCTGGATGCCAAAGGGGCCGAATTCGAGCGTACCGGCATTGTCCGGGTCGGGGCGCAGGATCGCGCTTTCGCGGTCGATCTGGAACAGCGCCAGCGACAGATCGATCGCGCCAAGCCTGAGCTTTCCGCCGACTTCATATTGTTCGGAGACGAACGGCGGGAGGATTTCGCCCGCATTGCTGACCGGCAGAGCCGCGCCGCCCGAGGGGTTCGCACCGGTCAGCGGTGCCGCAGCGCCCTGAACCAGCCCCTCGATGCGGTTGGCATAAAGCGACAGGTTTTCGGTCGGCTTGATCACCAGCCCGAAGACGGGCGTTACTTTGTCCTCGTCATATTCGCTGACCAATGCGCCTGTGGCATTGGAATAGGATTTGGCGTTGATCACCTGCAGGCGAAGGCCCGCAGTAACGAGGATACGGTCGTCCCAGAAACCGATCGTATCCGAGAAGAAGGCGCTGGCCAGCCGCGTGCGCGAGATCGGGAAGGGATCGTCCAGATTGCCACCGACAAAGGTCACCCGGGTCGAGGGCGTGACTTCCACCGGAGCGTAGAGATTGTTGCGCTGCGCAGATATGTCGAAGAACCGGAAAGCGTTGCGGTTGACCAGCCAGTTCATCGACCCGCCGAAATTGAATTCGTGGCTGATGCCGCCGCCGCTCAGCTTCGCGCGCGCGCCGATGGTCGCGGCCTCGTTATTGTCGGTGCGCGGGATGAACGAGCTGCTGACCGTGATGTCGCCGTTCA
>NZ_LSHM01000029.1:0-58991 GCF_001557175.1 Blastomonas sp. CCH9-A1 | reverse complement strand
GCTTGTCTCGGGGAGGGGGACCGCCGACCGCAGGTCGGTGGTGGAGGGGAAGCGGAATGGCACGAGGCTTTATCGGAACGCGAACCCGCTGCCCCTCCACCACCCGCTTTGCGGGCGGTCCCCCTCCCCCAGCAAGCTGGGGGAGGATTTTTGGCAGTGCTACGCCGCCACCAGCAGTTTCGCCTTCACATCTTCCGCCACGAACGCGGCGCAGCGTTCGCCGATCATGATGCTCGGCGCATTGGTGTTGCCGCTGACGATCTTGGGCATGATGCTGGCATCGGCGACATAGAGCCCCTCGACCCCGCGCAGCCGCAGGCGCGGATCGACCACGCTGCCCTCGTCCGACCCCATGCGGCAGGTGCCGACCGGATGATAGACGGTGTCGGCGCGGTTGCGGATCAGCTCGTCGAGTGCGGCGTCGTTGTACAGATCGACCGGATGGCGATCGACCGGATCGTAATCCGACATCGGCTGCGTCTCGAAGATGCGGTGCATGAAGCGCACCCCTGCGCGCAGCACCGCCATGTCGCGTTCGTCGCTGAGGAAATTGGGGTCGATCCGCGGCGGCGCGGCGGGATCGGCGCTGTTGAGCGTCACCGTGCCCTTGCTTTCGGGGCGCAGCACGCAGGCATGGCACGAGAAGCCATGGCCCTTCACATTCTCGCGGCCATGATCCTCGAGCACGGCGGGTACGAAATGGAACTGCACGTCGGGCGCGGGGGCATCGGGCATCATCTTCCAGAAACCGCCCGCTTCGGCCCAGCAGGTGGTGAGGATGCCGGTGCGCTTGCGGCGATGCTCGAGCACCGCGCGCGCCATGCGGGTGACGCCGGTGAGCGAACTGCCGAAACTGTCGGTCGATTTGGTCGCGAAGCCCGAGACATAGTCGATATGATCCTGCAGGTTCGCGCCGACCTCGGCGGAATCGACGAGCACCGGAATGCCGTGTTCCTTGAGCATGCCGCCCGGGCCTATCCCCGAAAGCTGCAATATCTGCGGCGATCCGAACGCGCCCGCTGAAAGCACCACCGCAGCGCGGGCAAACACCTGCACCACTTTTCCTGCGCGCTCGAACTCGACGCCCTTCGCCCGGCCGTTCTCGACGATGATCCGCCGCACCAGCGCGTGCGTGCGCACGTCCAGATTGGCGCGGTCCGCCGCCGGCTCGACATAAGCGCGCGCCGCGCTCCAGCGTTCGCCGTTCTTCTGCGTGGTCTGGTAGATGCCGAAGCCTTCCTGCTTCGCGCCGTTGAAATCGTCGTTCATCGGCAGCTGCAGCCGCCGCGCCGCCTCGACAAAGGCGTGGCTGCCGGGATTGGCCCATTTCTGGTCGACCACCGAGAGCGGACCATCGCCGCCATGATGCGCATCGAATTCGTGCGACGAGCCGTAGCGCGCATTGCCTTCCGATTTGCGGAACCAGGGCAGCACATCCTTGTGGCTCCAGCCGGTGGCGCCCAGCGCCTCCCAGTTGTCGTAATCCCAGTGGTTGCCGCGAATATAGACCATCGCGTTGATCGCCGAAGAGCCGCCCAGCCCCTTGCCGCGCGGCTGATAGCCGGTGCGGCCATTGAGCCCCGGCTGCGGCACCGTCTCGAACTGCCAGTTGGTGTTCTTGGGCAGGAACGGCATGAAGCCCGGGGTCTTGACGCGCACGCCGTTGTTGCGCCCGCCCGCCTCGATCAGGCAGACCGAGAGCGAGGGGTCTTCGCTGAGCCGCCCGGCGACCGCACATCCTGCGGACCCGCCGCCGATCACGATGATATCATATTCGCTCATGCTCTCTCCCATTTTCGTTCTTGGTGCCGATCACGGCAGGCTATTCAATCGCCTCCGCTGGATGACCACCAGATGACCTGCCTCGTCGCTCTCGACCCCGGCAATGTGGAACCCTGCCTTAAGGTTGACGATGATCATGCGGTTGTTGCTGGCGCGGGTGCGCGTTTCAACCCAGTGATAGCCTTGTGCCGCCGCCCAATCATGCTGCGCCTGCATCAGCCGCGCGGCAATGCCCAGGCCGCGCGCTTCGGGAACGACGCCGCCAAGCCAGGAATAGAGCAGGCTGGGCCCGCGCCGATAGCCGAGCTTGAAGCCCAGCCGCGCGTGCCCGTCCCCATGCGCGACGTGCAGCACGGGATCGGCCAGCAGCGGCAGACGGCGCGCGAGATAGTCGGGATCGAAACTGTCGAAAATCCGGGCACAAAGCTCGGCGAGCATGGCTTGCTGGCCTCTGACGCTCGCCCCTTCGAAAAGGGTGATATCCGACCCGTCGGCCCCGCGTGCCATCCGCTTATTCCGCCGGCTCTAGAGTGGCATCGCCGACCATTCGCGACGGTACCGGCCGGCCTTGCCGCGCAGCCCATGCGGCCTTGATGCTGTCGCTGGTCTCGCGGCTGTTGTCATGGCTCCAACCGGGCGGGCGGAGCAGATAGGCCAATTTGTTGCCCAGCCCCGGCGCGGACCACATGTCGCGCGCGATGCCGACCCATTCGTGGAACGCTGCCCAGAGCAGATTGAAGCTGCCCAGCTGCTTCACGATGCCATAGCGGATCGGCTCGTCGTCGCGCTCGGGCACGAAGGTGCCGAACATCTTGTCCCAGACGATGAACACGCCGGCATAATTCGAATCGAGATAGCGCGGATTTATCGCGTGATGGACGCGGTGGTGCGAAGGCGTGTTCATCACCGCCTCGAACCAGCGCGGCATGCGCTTCACCGCCTCGGTGTGGATCCAGAACTGGTAGATGAGGTTGATGCCGCCGCAAAAGGCGATCATCAGCGGGTGAAAGCCCAGCCAGAACAGCGGCAGGCTGACCAGCAGGCCGGGGGTGAAGAAGCCGGTCCAGGTCTGCCGGAGCGCGGTCGAGAGGTTATAATGCTGGCTGGAATGGTGGATGACATGCGCCGCCCACATCCAGCGGACACGGTGGCCGAGCCGGTGCACCCAATAATAGGCGAAATCGTCGGCCACGAACGCGATCGGCCAGGCCCACCAGGCAAAGCCGATATCGAAGATGCGGTACTGATAAACCCAGAAGGCGATCGCGAGGGCAAGGCCCCCGGTCAGCGCGCCCGCCACGGTGCTGCCCAGCCCCAAAGCGAGCGAGGTCAGCGTGTCGCGCGGCTCATAGGCCCTGCGGTCGCGGCGGCGCACCCACCAGATCTCGACCAGCATCAACAGCACGAAAGCCGGGATGGCGAGCTCGGTCGGGTTGGGCAGGTTCGGCATGGCAAAAGCTTGCTTACATCATTGTCAGCAGCCTGTCAGCATCCTGTTTTGACAGTGCGAGTGAAACATGTCCGAAGCGCGGATCGCCGGTCTCGACCTTCCAGCCCTCGCTGCAACGGTGCGCGCGCAGCGGCCTGGGCAGCACGCGTCCGGCGCAATGCGCGCCATGGCGCTTGAGGATGACAACGCGGCCATCGGTCCCCTCGACGAGCGCGGCCTCGCCATCGTTCGACATCAGGACCGGCCCCGATTCGAAACCCGCGATCTGCTCCTCGGCGATGCGCGCGGCATCGGCGGCATCGCCGATCCGGTTCTCGCCCAGTTGCAGCAGCCAGACCAGGCCTGCGACCGCCAGGATGGCGGCGAGCGAAGCGAAAAGCAGCATCAGGTTCATCGGCCATCGTCCCCTATGGCGCCGGTTCTGTGTCCGGTCTTGGTGCAGGATAGCACTGCAGGCGCACGCATGAAAAGGCTATGGAAACGCGGCGGGGCTTGATTTGTGCAGCGGGGCATGACAGCGGCTCGCGGACATTTTTCTCGCATATGTGGAAGACCAGGCCGTGGCCGACATTGAACAATTGCAGCAGGATTATCTGGCGCGCATCGCCGATGCCGATCTTGCCGCGCTGGAAGACATACGCATCGCTGCGCTGGGCAAGCAGGGCGCGATCACCGGGCTGCTCAAGACGCTGGGCGCGATGAGCCCCGAGGAGCGCCAGGAACAGGGCCCGCGCATCAACGGCGCGCGCGAGGCGGTCACGGCCGCCATCGCCGCGCGCAAGGACGCGCTGGAAGGCGCAGCGCTCAACGAGCGGCTCGCCGCCGAGGCGATCGACCTGACGCTGCCGGTCGCGCCCAGCCCGCAAGGCTCGGTCCACCCGGTCGCACAGGTGATGGACGAACTGGCCGAGATTTTCGCCGATCTGGGATTTGCCGTGGCGACCGGGCCCGAGATCGAATCGGGCTGGTACAATTTCACCGCATTGAACATGCCCGAGACGCATCCGGCGCGTGCGATGCACGACACCTTTTATTTCCCCGATACCGGCCCCGATGGCGAGCCCATGCTGCTGCGCACCCACACCTCGCCGGTGCAGATCCGCACGATGATGGGGCAGAAGCCGCCGATCCGCATCATTGCGCCGGGCCGCACCTATCGCAGCGATTCGGACGCGACGCACACGCCGATGTTCCACCAGGTCGAAGGCCTTGTCATCGACAAGGGCATCACCATGGCGCACCTCAAATGGACGCTGGAGACCTTCGTCCGCGCGTTTTTCGAGCGCGATGATATCGTGCTGCGCCTGCGGCCGAGCTATTTCCCGTTCACCGAGCCCTCGGCCGAGGTCGATGTCGGCTTCACGGTGGAAAAGGGCAAGCGCGTGATCGGCGGCGATCCCACCGGCCCCAATGGCGGCTGGATGGAAATTCTGGGCAGCGGCATGGTCAACCCCAAGGTGATCGAGCATTGCGGGCTGGACCCCGACGAATGGCAGGGCTTTGCCTTTGGCTGCGGCATCGACCGGCTGGCGATGCTGAAATACGGCATGGATGACCTGCGCGCGTTCTTCGACGGTGATCTCAGGTGGCTGAAGCATTACGGCTTCTCGTCGCTCGATGTCCCCACGCTGAGCGGAGGAGTCGGCGCATGAAGTTCACCCTCTCCTGGCTGAAAGAGCATCTCGACACCGATGCTTCGCTCAATGAAATCACCGACCGGCTGACGGCGATCGGGCTGGAGCTCGAAGGGGTGGAAAACCCCGCCGATGCGCTGCGCCCGTTCCGCGTCGCCAGGGTGCTCGAGGCCGGCCCGCATCCCAATGCGGACAAGCTGCGGCTGCTCAAGGTCGATGACGGTTCGGGCACCCCCTGGCAGGTCGTCTGCGGCGCGCCCAATGCGCGTACCGGTCTGGTCGGCGTGTTCGGTCCGCCGGGAACCTATGTCCCCGGCCCCGCCTTCACGCTGAAGCCCGCGAAGATCCGCGATGTCGAAAGCTTCGGCATGATGTGCTCGTATCGCGAGCTCGAGCTCGGCGAGGATCATGACGGCATCATCGAGCTGCCCGAGGACGCACCGGTCGGCACCAGCTTTGCCGATTATGCCGGGTTCGACGATCCGGTGATCGAGGTCTCGGTGACGCCCAACAAGCAGGACTGCATGGGCGTGCGCGGCATCGCGCGCGATCTGGCGGCCTCGGGCATCGGCACGCTGAAGCCCTTGTCCGAAGTCTATCGCTCGGGCGTCGATCCGGTCGAGGGCAGCGGCGAGGCAGCCGATGTCCGCACCGACGATCCCGCCGGTTGCCCCGCCTTTTACGCGCAGAATGTCTCGGGCCTGAAGAACGGCCCCGCCCCCAAATGGATGGCAGACCGGCTGAAGGCGATCGGGCAGAAGCCGATTTCGGTGCTGGTCGACATCACCAATTTCGTGTCGATCGATCTCGGCCGTCCGCTGCACGTCTATGACCGGGCGAAGCTCTCGGGCGGGCTGGTGGCGCGCAAGGCGGCAGACGGCGAAGAGGTGCTCGCGCTCAACGGCAAGACCTACAAGCTCGACGCCAGCATGACCGTGATCGCCGACGCCAAGCAGGTGCATGATATCGGCGGCATCATGGGCGGCGAGGATTCGGGCGTGTCCGACGAGACCACCGATGTGCTGATCGAGTGCGCCTATTTCGAGCCCGAACATATCGCGCGCACCGGCCAGAAGCTGATGCTGACGAGTGATGCGCGCCAGCGCTTCGAGCGCGGCGTCGATCCGGCGTTCCTCGAACAGGGCCTCGCCATCGCGACACGGCTGGTGCTCGACCTTTGCGGCGGAACCGCGAGCCCGGTGACCCGATCGGGCACCGCGCCGGTCGAACCGCGCACGGTCGCCTATGACCCCGCCTATTGCGCGGCGCTGGGCGGCATCGATGTGGCGGCAAGCGAGCAGCAGGCGATCCTCGAGCGGCTCGGCTTCGGCGTCGACTGCAGCGCCACCCCCTGGACGATTACCGTCCCCACCTGGCGGCGCGATGTTGCGGGCAAGGCGGATATCGTCGAGGAAGTGGTGCGCATCACCGGCATCGATGCGATCCCCTCGACCCCGCTGCCGCGCCTGCCCGGCGTCGCCAGGCCGACCGCCAGTCCGGCGCAGTTGCAGGAGCGCCGCGTGCGCCGTCTCGCCGCCGCGCGCGGCCTCAATGAGGCGGTCAACTGGTCGTTCATTTCGGACAGGGAAGCAGCCCCCTTTGGCGGCGGCGACTGGGTGCTGGCCAATCCGATCAGCGAGGACCTCAAGGTCATGCGCCCCTCGCTGCTGCCCGGGCTGCTCTCTGCCGCCAAGCGCAATCTCGATCGCGGCGCGGGCTCGGTGCGGCTGTTCGAAGTCGGTCGGCGCTATTTCAAGGCGGAGGACGGCACCAGCCTGGAGCGCACCACGCTGGGCATCGTGCTGGCGGGCGACAAGACCCCGCGCGACTGGCGCAGCGGCAAGGCGCAGGCCTTCACCGCGCATGACGTGAAGGCCGAGGTGCTGGCATTGCTCGATGCCGCAGGAGCCCCGGCGGCCAAGCTGATGGACTTCGCGCCCGATGCGGCAGGCCCTGGCGATCACTATCACCCGGGCCAGGCGGCGACGCTGCGACTGGGTCCGAAGAACGTGCTCGCCGCGTACGGCACCTTGCACCCCTCGACCGCGCGCGCATTCGGCTTCAAGCCGGTGCACGGGGCGGTGATGGTGGCCGAGCTGTTCCTCGATGCCATCCCGCTCAAGGCTCGCGGATCGGCGATGCGCGAAGCCTATGCGCCGCCGGCCTTGCAGGCGGTGACGCGCGACTTCGCTTTCCTGGTCGATGCGAAGCTGCCCGCCGGTGACCTCGTCCGCGCGGTCAAGGGCGCCGACAAGAAGAATATCACCGATGCGCGCGTGTTCGACAGCTTTGCAGGCCAGGGCGTGCCCGAGGGCAAGCTCTCGCTCGCCATCGAGGTAACGCTGCAGCCGGTGGACAAGAGCTTCGGCGATGATGAGCTGAAAGCCATTGCCGATGCGGTGGTCAAGGCGGCGGCCAAGCTTGGGGCGGAGCTGCGTGGCTGATCCGGTCACGCTGCGATCCGATGCGCTGACCGCCAGCATCCACCCGCTGGGGGCGGAGCTTTGGTCGCTGAAGGACGCAGAAGGCCGCGAACTGATGACCGATGCCGACCCGGCCTACTGGTCGGGCCACGCACCGTTGCTCTTCCCGATCGTCGGCGCGCTGGCGGGGGATGCATACCGGCTCGGAGAGCGCAGCTTCGCGATGGCGCGGCATGGCTTTGCCCGGCGGTCGGAATTTGCGCTGGTCGAGGCGGAAGCTGGTCGGGCGCTGTTCCGGCTCGAGGCGAGCGCGGAAAGTCGCGCGCAATACCCGTTCGAATTCCGGCTCGACATGGGCTTTTCGCTGACCGGCGCGACGCTCGCCATGACCGCGACCGTCAGCAACATGGGCGATGCGCCGATGCCGTTCAGCTTCGGCTATCACCCCGCCTTCGCCTGGCCACTGCCCTATGGGGGCGCGGCGGAGGATCACTGCATCGTGTTCGACCGCGACGAACCTTCCCCGATCCGGCGGCTCGACCCCGCGACCGGGCTCATCGCGCCCGATCCGCAGCCCAGCCCGGTCGAGGGCAAGGTCTACGCGCCCGTTCATGCCGATTTCGAACCCGACGCGCTGATCTGGGATAAACTTTCCAGCCGCTCGCTCACCTATGGCGTACCCGGCCAGCCGAGCCTCCGCATCGATTTTCCCGACATGGCCATGCTCGGCATATGGCAAAAGCCCGGCGCGCGCTTCCTCTGCATCGAACCCTGGGCCGGGATCGCCGACCCGCTGGGCTTCACCGGCGATTTTGCCGACAAGCCCGGCGTGATGACGCTGGCACCAGGCGCACAGCAGCGTTTGCGGATGGATGTGACGCTGCTAGAGAGCTAGCCGTTTTCCGGTCCCCTGCTTGAGGCAGGGGTCCATCACCCGACCGATCCGCCAGGCACCAAGGCTGGAAATGGATGCCTGCCTTCGCAGGCAAGCGACAGAATAGCAAAGCCCCGATATGACCGCCCTCAACCGCCGCACCTTCGCCATCATCTCGCACCCTGACGCAGGGAAAACCACGCTCACCGAAAAGTTGCTGCTCACCGGCGGGGCGATCCATCTGGCGGGCGAGGTCAAGGCGCGCGGCGCTGCCCGGCGCGCCCGGTCGGACTGGATGAAGATCGAGCAGCAGCGCGGCATCTCGGTCACCTCCTCGGTGATGACCTTCGAGCGGCAGGGCATCACCTTCAACCTGCTCGACACGCCGGGGCACGAGGATTTTTCCGAAGACACTTATCGCACGCTGACCGCGGTCGATTCCGCGATCATGGTGATCGACGCCGCCAAGGGTATCGAGCCGCAGACGCGCAAGCTGTTCGAGGTGTGCCGGTTGCGCTCGGTGCCGATCATCACCTTTGTCAACAAGGTCGACCGCGAGGGCCGCGATCCGTTCGAACTGCTCGACGAGGTCGCCGATGCGCTGGCGCTCGACGTGTGCCCGATGAGCTGGCCGGTCGGCATGGGTGGCCAGTTCGAGGGGATTTACGACTTTGCCCGCAACACGCTGATGCAGCCGAGCGGACCCAGCCGCGAATATGACGACACCGCGCTTGCCGTCAGCGGGCTCGATGATCCCAAGCTGGCAGAAGCGCTGTCCGCCCAGGCGCTGGAGCGGCTGCATGAGGAGGCCGAGCTTGCCCAAGGCGGCTATGCGAGCTTCGACCTTGAGGCCTATCGCCATGGCGACCTGACCCCGGTCTATTTCGGCTCCGCCTTGAAGCGCTTCGGCATCGAGGAGCTGATCGACGCCATCGCGACGCACGCCCCGCCGCCGCGCAGCCAGCCCGCCGAGCCGGACGCGGTCGATCCGACGCGCAAGGACGTGACCGGGTTCATCTTCAAGGTGCAGGCCAACATGGACCCGCAGCACCGCGACCGCATCGCCTTCATGCGGCTGGTCTCGGGCACGTTCAAACGCGGGATGAAGCTGGTGCCCTCGGGCCATGGCAAGCCGATCGCGGTGCATTCGCCGATCCTGTTCTTCGCGCAGGACCGCGAACTGGCCGACGAGGCGCTGCCCGGCGACATTATCGGAATCCCCAATCACGGCACGCTGCGCGTCGGCGATACGCTCTCCGAAAAGAACGACGTACGCTTTACCGGCCTGCCCAATTTTGCGCCGGAAATCCTGCGCCGCGTGCAGCTCAAGGACCCGACCAAGACCAAGCAGCTGCGCAAGGCGCTCGACGACCTGTCCGAAGAGGGCGTGATCCAGGTCTTCTATCCCGAAATCGGCAGCCAGTGGGTGGTCGGCGTGGTCGGCCAGCTGCAGCTCGAAGTGCTGATCAGCCGGCTCGAGGCCGAATACAAGGTCGAGGCGGTGCTCGAAATGGCCCCGTTCGATACCGCGCGCTGGCTGAGCGGTCCGGCAGACGCGCTGGAAGCGTTCAAGCGCATCTCGATGAACAACCTCGCCAAGGACCGCGACGGCAATCCGGTGTTCATGGCGCGCTCCGCCTGGGATGTCGGCTATCAGCAGGAAAAGAATCCCGAGCTGACCTTCAGCGCGACGCGCGAGCGCTAAACGAGTGTTGCAACCGCCATGACCCGCGCTACAGCGGGGACATGGCGTCGCGCACCAAGGTTTCTCCCGACACGATCCGGCACATCGTCGAAGAGGCGAGCACCATCGCCATGGCTGCGTTCGCGCGCGCGGGCGGCGACCTTCAGGTCTGGGACAAGGTGCCGGGCGAGCCGGTGAGCGAGACCGACCTTGCCGTCGACAATTTCCTGCGCGAACGCCTGGGGGCGCTGGTCCCCGATGCGGGCTGGCTGTCCGAGGAGACGGCGGACGACACCGCGCGGCTCGATTGCGGGCGCATCTGGCTGGTCGATCCGATCGACGGCACGCGCGATTTCGTACGCGGGCGCACTGGCTGGGCGATCTCGGTCGCTCTGGTCGAGGATGGCCATGTCGTGATGGGCGTGCTGGCAGCCCCGGCGCGCAAGGAATACTGGATCGGCGCGCGCGGACGCGGCGCTTTCCTCAACGGCAAAAGGCTGAAGGCGAGCCGCCGCACCGATTTTTCCGGGTCGCGCGTGCCCACCGACAGCCTGCCCAAGGCGGATGTGGACCTCACCGTCGTCGAAAAGCCCAACAGCATAGCGCTGCGCATGGCGATGGTCGCCGACGACCGCGCCGACCTGCTTGCGACGCTGCGCTGGGGCTATGAATGGGATATCGGCGCGGCCGCGATCATCGCCGAAGAGGCGGGCGCGCGCGTGACCGATGCGCTGGGCGGCGAGCTCCGCTTCAACAAGCCGCGCGCCAATGCCTTCGGCGTGCTGTGCTGCGCGCCGGGCATCCACGCCGCTGCTGTCGAGCGCCTGCGCGAACGCGCGGTGCGGCTGTCGGCGGGCGGCGGCTAACCCTCCGCGGTTGCCTGCTGTTTCTCCGCCTCGGCATAGGGCGTGGTGAGATACAGGCCCGTCGTCCCGACCAGCGTCAGCACGATGAACCCCGCCTGAGCGAGGCTGATCGACTGGCGGAACACCAGCCAGCCGATCACCGCCACCGCGACCACGCCGACGCCCGACCAGATCGCATAGGCGATGCCCATCGGGATGCGGGTAAACGCAAAGGCGAGCAGCCAGAAGCACAGGCCATAGCAGCTCATCGAGGCCACGCCGAACAGCGGCTTGGCAAACCCCTGCGAGGCCTTGAGCAGGCTGGTGCCCGCAATCTCGCAAAGGATGGCCAAAGCCAGCAGCACCCATGCATTCATAGCCCGGATTTCCTCATTCCGCTCTGGGTATGGCAATCGAGTCCCCGGCCAGCATCCGCGCCGCCGTCGCCTCTTTCATGAACGCCCAGACCTCGGCATCGAAGCCGGGATCGGCCCGGACCGGCCAGTTGCCCATGTCGTCGTACATCTTCATCGTGCCGGTCCACATCGCTGGGGTAGCGACATCGGTGAATGGCTTGAGCAGCGCGAACCAGCGCTGGACGAAGCCTGCTGCCGTGTCGCCGGTTGGGTCCATCGGCATCGCCGCCTTGATCTCGTCGCCCAGCGCCTTCCATTGCGCGGCATAGGCATCGTGATCGAAATCCGCGCCCAGGGCGCCCATCTTCTCGCCCCATTCGGCCTGCTCTTCCGGGGTGAAATAGCGGTCGGTCACCGCCTTCCATTGGTCTTGTGACATGCTTGCACTGTCCTCTTGTTCATTTCGGATCAGCGAGCAGAAGGTCTCGGCATCGATGGGCTCGCCGCGATCGATGCGTGACTTGACGGAAATGAGCAGCGCCTGCGCCTCGGATATGCGCCGCGCCTGTTGTTCGAGATGGTCGAGCTGCGCGGTGATGAGGCCGTGCAAGTCGATCCGCCGATGCGCGGTCAGCCGCTGGATCTGCGCCAGCGTCAGCCCCGCCTTCTTGAGCGAGAGGATGAGGTTCAACCGCTCGAGCGCCGCCGCATCATAGTGCCGCCGCCCCGAGGCGGTGCGCAACGGTTCGACCAGCCCCCTCGCCTCGTAGAAGCGCAGCGCACGGGCTGTAAGACCGGTGAGCCGGGTAACGGCGGCAATGTCGAGCGAATCGGGCATAAGCGGCTTATGCCACTTGACGTAAGGTCAGCTTCAAGCGGATTTTTTATGGTTCCGACTAACCCGCTCGTCTGTGATGAGCCAATTTCTCAAGGTCTGAAATATTGTGGTCTTTGGACACCACAATGTTTCATTTACACTTCCTCCATAAGCTTTGTCGGTGAGCTTCAAGAAGTCCTTCAAGCCTGTGCCTGTCAAACTTGGTCGCCATTCCAAGCGCCAGGAGAGACGGGCAGAGCAACGCCGCGTCGTCGACCTGTTGACGACGGCAGCATTGTCTGGCGCTGTCATCGGTATCGGCAGTCTATTTTTAAACGAGCAGGACAGCGCTGCTTTCACCACCAAAATGCGTATTATAGCAGTCGGTGTCGGACTGATACGTGCGCGCGAACCACAGCCTGGAGATCACTGGGCAGGTTGCCATGATGCACGCGCAGCTGGAACTGCCCCAATCTATAGGGGGGAACCTGGCTATCGGGAAGGCATGGATGGCGATTCAGACGGAGTTGCTTGCGAACCCTATCGTTAGGCTGAGGTGTCAGGGTTAGCGACAGGGCGTAAGCATCTGACGCGCATTAGCCAATTTTCCGCATGACGCGCCCCACCTGATCCGCCATGGTCGCAGCCGATGCGCGCCCTGATCCTCAGACGGTTGTTGACCGCGGTCCCGACGCTGTTGCTCGTGCTGCTCGCCTCGTTTGCGCTGATGCGCTTTGCGCCGGGCGGGCCGTTCGATGGCGAGCGGCCGCTGGCGCCCGAGACGCGCGCGGCGCTGGAAGCGGCATACGGGCTCGACCTGCCGATGGGCGAGCAATTCGCCCTGTTCCTGAAGCGCACGCTCACTGGCGATTTCGGGCCGAGCCTGGTCTATCGCGACTTTACGGTCACCCAGCTGATTGCCGACAGTCTGCCGGTATCGCTGACGCTGGGCGGTCTTGCCATCGTGCTGGCCCTGGCGCTGGGGCTGGCAGCGGGAACGGTCGCAGCGCTGCGCCCCGGCGGATGGGCAGACGAGACGCTGATGCTCGCCGCCACCATCGTCACCGCGCTGCCCAGCTTCGTGACCGGGCCGTTGCTGGCCTTGGTCTTCGGGCTGTGGCTGGGATTGCTGCCGGTGGGCGGGCTGGGTGACGGGCTGCTGAGCGCGCCGCAATACTGGATCATGCCGGTGGTCGCGCTTGCGCTGCCGGTGGCGGGTGCGATCGCCAAGCTGGCGCGCGCGGGGCTGGCGGCGGCGCTCGCGCAGGAGCATGTCCGCACGGCGCGGGCACGCGGGCTTGGCACTGGCGCGATCATCGCGCGCCATGCGTTGCGGCCCGCGCTCGTCCCGGTGGTGAGCTATCTTGGCCCGGCGGCGGCAGGATTGCTGACCGGCGCGGTGGTGATCGAGACGGTGTTCGCACTGCCCGGGCTGGGCCGCTATTTCGTGCAGGGCGCACTCAACCGCGATTATCCGCTGATCATGGCGGTGATCCTGCTCTATGCCGCGCTGATCATCGCGTTCAACCTTCTGGCCGATCTGCTCTACGGCTGGCTCGACCCCCGGAGCCGGGGATGAACCGCATCGCCCTGCCCGGCGCGATCGTCGCGCTGATCGTGCTTGCCGCGCTGCTGCTGCCGATGCTGCTGCCTTGGAGCCATGATGCAATCGACTGGGATCATGTGCGAGCCGCCCCCGGCACCGCAGGCCATGTGCTCGGCACCGACGAGCTGGGCCGCGACCGGCTGGCGCGGCTGGCGGTGGCGACCCGCATCACGCTGCTCGTCGCCTTTGCCGCTGCGCTCGTCTCGATGCTGGTCGGCATCGGCTGGGGCATGATCGCGGGCTGGGCGGGGGGCCGAACCGACGAGCTGATGATGCGGATCGTCGATGCGCTCTATGCCCTGCCCTTCATGTTCATCGTGATCGTGCTGATGGTGGTGTTCGGCCGATCGATCCTGCTCGTGTTTGTCGGCATCGGGCTGGTCGAATGGCTGACCATGGCGCGGATCGTGCGCGGCCAGGTGATGACGCTGCGCCACCGCCCGTTCGTGCTGGCGGCCGAGGCCAGCGGCGCGCCGGTGCGCGTCATCCTCGCACGGCATATCCTGCCCAATATTGCGGGCGTGGCGCTCGCCTATCTCACGCTTACCCTGCCCGGCATCATCATGATCGAGAGCTTCCTCTCGTTCCTCGGCCTCGGCGTGCAGGAGCCGCTGACCTCGCTCGGCATCCTGGTGAAGGAAGGCGCGGACGACATGGATGTGGCGCCGATGGGGCTGCTGGTGCCCGGCGGGGTGATGGTGACGCTGCTCGTCTGCCTGACGCTGATTGGCGAGCGCCTCAGGGACCGGTTCGCATGAGCCTGTACCGGCTCGAAAACATGGGCGTGACCATTGACGGGCGCGATCTGGTGCGCGGCGTGAGCCTGGAGATCGCACCGGGCGAATGCGTCGCGCTGGCGGGCGCGTCGGGATCGGGCAAGAGCCTGACCAGCCTCACCCCGTTCGGGCTTTCCGCCGGGTCGATCACCGGATCGGCGGTGCTGGAAGGGCAGGAGCTGGCCGGGCTGGACGAGGCGCACCTGCGCAAGGTGCGGCGCGCGTCGGTCGGCTTCGTTTTCCAGCAGCCGCTGACTGCACTCACTCCGCACCGGACCGTTGCGCAGCACCTCGTCGAAAGTGCGATGCAGGCGGGCGGACTGCGCCCCGACCAGAATGCGCTGACAGCGATGCTGGACGCGGTGGGTCTTGCCGAGCCGGCGATCAAGCTGCGTCGCTATCCGCACCAGCTGTCCGGCGGCGAACGCCAGCGGCTGATGATCGCCTGCGCCATTGCGCACCGCCCCCAGCTGCTGATTGCCGACGAGCCGGTCTCCGCGCTCGATGCGCATCTGCGCGGAGAGATCATGGCGCTGCTCACCCGGCTGCGGCGCGAGACCGGCATGGGGCTGCTGCTGGTCAGCCATGATCTCGCCTCGCTCGAACATCATGCCGACCGGGTGCTGGTGATGCAGGGCGGACAGGTTGTGGAAGCAGGCGCGGCACAGGCCATCGCGCGCGCGCCACAGCACGCCTACAGCCAAGCGCTATGGGCGGCGACGCCCAGCCTCAAGGCCGCGCTGCCCGATGACCTGCCTGTGCCGGGCGCGCCGCTGATCGAAGCGCAAGGCCTGACCGTGCGTTTTGCCGGAAGCGGCCTGTTCGCCAAGCCCGTCACCGCTGTCGACGCGGTGGACCTGACCGTGCATCAGGGCGAGGCGGTGGCGCTGATCGGCGGCTCGGGCTCGGGCAAGTCCACCATCGGCCGCGCGATTGCCAGGCTGGGGCCCGTCAGCGCGGGTGCCGTTCTGTGGAAAGGGGCGCGATTGCCCGCGCGCCGCAGCCTAGAGCAGCGGCGAATGATACAACCGGTGTTCCAGGACCCTGTCGCGAGCCTCGATCCGCGCTGGCGCGTGTCCGACATCATCGCCGAACCCTTGGTGCATCTGCGCCCCGACCTGACGAGTTGGGGCCGCGCCGGGCTGGTCAAGAAGGCGCTGCAGATGGTCGAGCTGGATGCCGCGCTGGCGGATCGCAAACCGGCGGGGCTGTCGGGCGGTCAGGCGCAGCGCGTCGCGATCGCCCGCGCGCTGGTCGCCGAGCCCGGGATGCTGGTGCTCGACGAGGCGACCTCGGCGCTCGACCCGCTGGTGGCTGTGCAGATCGTCGCGCTCTTGAAACGGCTGCAGCGCGACCAGCGCATCGCGATGCTGGTCATCACGCACGATCTGGCGCTGGCGGCGCAGTTCTGCCACCGCGCTGCCGTGCTCGATGCCGGACGTATCGTCGAGACAGGGCCGATGGCGCAGCTGATCGCCAGCCCTGAGGCGGCGATGACGCAAAAGCTGGTGGCCGCAAGCTGACGCTCGCGGCCACCTCCCCCTTTGCCAGCAGCAAATCAGGTCAGAACTTGACCGTTCCGGTCACGAACACCTGACGCGGATTGCCGTAGAACGCGGTCGCAACGCCCTCGGTGCCCAGCGTGGGGATGAGATTGCCCGCCGCGTTGCGCGTCGGCGTGCCATCGGGCGCGGTTGCGAGGAACTGATAGCCCGACGTGATATACTGTTTGTCGAGGATGTTCTTGGCGTTGATGCCGAAGCTGAACCGGTCCTCGTCATCGCGCCAGATCAGCGAGGCATCCCAGAGCGCGAAGCCGGGCTGGTCGAGGAAGGGGCTCGGCGTTTCGAACTGGAAGGTCTTGCTGCGATAGCTGACCGTGGTCGAAGCGGTGATGTTGCCCGAGAAGGCCGGGAAGACGCCCGAGAAGGTGCCCGACATCGTCCATTTCGGCGTGTTCTGGATGCGGCGCAGATTGGCGACGTCGATGTTGCGCGCATCGATGAAGCGCTTGTACTCGCCATCGATATAGCCGAGCGTCGCGTTGAAGCTGAGGAACGAGCCGGACCCTGCGAATTCGCGCGCGAACACGGCATTGCCTTCGAACTCGATACCCTTGAACTCGGCCTTGCCGGCATTGGTGGTGACGCCGATAAAGGTGTCGTTGACGCCGTCGCCATTGGAGTCGAACCCTGCGGAACCCGGCACCTGGACGTTGGTGTAATCGGCGTAGAAGCCGGTCAGCGCCAGGTTGATCGCGTTGTCGGCAAAGCTGCCCTTCCAGCCCAGCTCATAGCTGTCGACCGTTTCGGGCTCGAAGCTCAGGAAGTCGAAGATTTCCTGCTGGCTGCGCACGCCGTCGCGGTTGGTGTCGGGCGCGGCGGTCGAAAGCCCGCGCGGGTCGAAGCCGCCGCCCTTGAAGCCCTGCGAATAGCCGGCGAAGAACAGATGGTCTTCGTTCGGCTTGAAGCTCAGCGAGGCGCGCGGGTTGAAATCGGTGAAGCGTGCCTCGCCGTTGAAGTTCGACGTGGTCGCCAGCACCACCGGCGTACCGCCGAACTCGGCCGAACGGCCCAGCTTGGTCTGGCGCAGGATGGTCGAATTGCGCTTGTCGACCGTGTAACGGCCGCCCAGCGACAGCGAGAGCTGATCGGTGAAGTCATAGGTGAAATCGCCGAACACCGACCAGGTATCGGTGCGCACATCACCAGCGGTGAAGGCGTTGAGATTGGCGAGCGTGGTGAACAGCAGCACGTCGAACGCGGTCGAGGCCTTGGCATCGAGATAATAGAATCCGACCAGACCCTTGAGACGCTCGCCTTCGTACAGCAGCTGGAATTCCTGGCTGACCTGCTCGTTGCGATAGACTGCGGGCACATCGACATCGATCGCGGGCAACGCGTCGAAATCGATCGGGGTGAAGCTGTCATCCTTGCGCCAGGCGCTGATCGAACGCAGCGTCAGATTGTCGGTGAGCTCGGCGGAGATGTTCATCGCCAGACCGAATGCTTCGATATCCTGGCGCGGATTGTTGAGGCCGGCGCGGGTGTCATAGACATCGTTCAGCACCGGCGTGCCGCTGCGGATGCCGGGGATAAGCCGATGACCGTTGCGCGGATCGGACTTGTCGCGGGTATAGTCGCCCGAGATGCGGATCAGCACCGGCGCGCCATAGCCGCCGATTTCCAGCGTGCCGCGCCCTGCCCAGACATCGCGGTTATAGTTTTCGAGCCCGCGAATGTTGATATTGTCGCCGAAGCCGCCGCGCGACAAGCGTGCCAGCGTGCCGCCGACGCGGACGATATCGCCGAGCGGTGCGGACACGGTGACCACGCCTTCGGCTTGGTCATAGGTACCATAGGTGCCGCGCACCTTCAGGCTGAAATCCTCCGGCAGCATCTTGGTGACATATTTGACCGCACCGCCGATGGTGTTGCGGCCATAGAGCGTGCCCTGCGGTCCGCGCAGCACCTCGATCCGCTCGACTTCGTAGATGTCGAGCACCGCCGCCTGCGGGCGGTTGAGGTACACGTCGTCCAGATAGATGCCGACGCCTGCCTCGAAGCCGGGAACCGGGTCCTGCTGGCCCACGCCGCGGATGAAGGCGGTGAGCGTCGAGTTGGTGCCGCGCGAGTTTTCGAGCGTGGTGTTGGGCGTGATCTGCGAGATGTCGGTAATGTCGAGCGCGCCCTGGTTTTCCAGCCGCTCGGCGGAAAAGGCGCTGATCGCGATCGGAACGTCCTGCAGGTTTTCTGCCCGGCGACGGGCGGTCACGACGATCACGCTACCGTCATCGGCGGTGGTCGCTTCCTGTTCCTGCGCTTCCTGCGCGATCGCGACAGGAGCAAGTGCCGTAAGGGCTGCGGCGGCGACGCCCAGCGTGAGCGCAGTGCGCGTGGCGGCGAAACGGGTGAACCCGAAAACGGACATGAACTTCCTCCCTGCATCCTGACCTGTTCGCGGTGCACCGGTTCGTCTCACTGACCGGCCTTGCGCAGAACGTGTTTGTCCATTAGTGAAAGTTGAACCAGCTTTCAACTCTTATCGCATGAGGGGAGACAGCGAGGACAAAATCGGCCAGATGTGTTGCGCGCACGCATCATGTCCGGCAGCGGGAGTGGATCATGGCGGCAAAACCTTCGGCAGCGGAAGAACCGCCCGCGAACCCGGGCGCAGAAGGCGCACGGCCGGACAAGACGCCGCGCACGGCGCGCGGCCGCGCCACGCTGCGCAAGCTGCTCGATGCGGCCGCGATCGAATTCGGCGAGCGGGGCTTTCACGAGGCATCGATCAGCGGCATTACCCGGCGCGCAGGGACAGCACTGGGCAGCTTCTACACCTATTTCGATTCCAAGGACGAAATCTTCCGCGCGCTGGTGCAGGACATGTCCGCCCAGGTCGGCAAGCATGCCGCCGCCGCGATGCAGGAGGCGAGCGGCGCGCTCGACCGTGAACGCGCGGCGCTCAAGGGGTTTCTCGAATTCGCGCGCGAGCACAAGGAAATCTACCGGATCATCGACGAGGCTGAATTCGTCGATTCCGAAAGCTATCGCGCGCATTATCAGGTGACCGCCACGCGCATCCTCAGCCGCCTGCAGGCGGGCGCAGCCGCAGGCGAAATCAGAGGCGATGTCAGCGAACTCCACGCCTGGGCAGTGATGGGGATGAACGTGTTCCTGGGGCTACGCTACGGCATCTGGAACGAGGACAGGACACCGGACGCGATCGCCATCGCGGCAAACGACTTCATCACGCGGGGGCTTAAACCCTAGTCCCGCTCTTAACCTCCGTCACTCCCGCGCAGGCGGGGCCCCGCTCTTCTGAGAGGTGGGCACAAAGCGGGTTTCCGGCGTTCGCGGGAATGACGTCGAGCAGCTGACTTGAGCGCCCAAGGGCAAAGCTATCAATCGCTCGCCATCAGCAGTTCGGGCAGGTCGCCGCTTGTTCCCCGCGCCTCGTCGATGATGAAGCGCCGGATCAGGCCCGTGCGCCCGACCAGCTGCATGCCGATGCGCCGCACCAGCGAGGGCGCCTTGCCGGGGAGGCCGTAGAGCCGGTTGAGCACGTCGGTGGCCGAGGCCATCATCGCATTGTCGAGCATCCGCCATTGCTGATAGCGCTTCAATTGCGCGAGATCGCCCGGATCGAGCCCCAGCCGCGCGCCCTCGCCCAGCACATCGGCGAGCGCCGCGACATCGCGCAGCCCCAGGTTCAGCCCCTGTCCCGCGATCGGGTGGATGATATGCGCGCTGTCGCCTACCAGCGCGATGCGCGGCGCGACCATGTCGCTTGCCTGACACAGCGTCAGCAGCCAGCTGCTGCGCGGGGCGATCGGTGTGATTGCCCCGAGAAACCCGCCGCTCGCCTCGGTCAGCGCAGCGCCGAACGCGCGGTCGGACAGCGAAGTCCAGGCATCCGCCTTGCCCTCGGGCACCGTCCAGACGATCGAGGCCATCGCCCGGCCCTCGTCATCATCGTTGAGCGGCAGGATGGCGAGCGGACCATCGGGATAGAAAATCTCGAACGCGGTGTTCTGATGACCTTTTTCCAGCGTCACGGCGGTAACGATGCCGCGTTGGCGATACGACCATTGGTTGAGGCCGATCCCGGCCAAATCGCGCGTCGGCGATACGCGGCCTTCCGCGCCGACCAGCAACGAAGCCGTGAAGATGCGGCCATCGGCCAGGCTCACCGTCGCACGGTGCGCATCGACAGCACGATACGCAACCTCGGCCCCCATGACCAGATCGATATCCGCATCGGCGCTCGCGGCCTGATAGAGCGCGGCGCGGAGCAGGCTATTGGGCAGCATCACGCCCATGCCATCGACCCCGGCATCGAAATCGAGCGAACCTCGCCGCAGGCCATCGCTGACCGCGATCCGGTCGATCGGACAGGCATCGCGCCATAGGCTGTCGGCCAGTCCCAGATTTTGCAGCATCTGCCAACTGGTCGAAGCGAGTGCAGAGGCGCGGCCATCGAACGCAGTATCGGCGAGCGTCTCAGGCGTGATCCGGTCGATCACCCGGACGCTGAGGCCATGCCGCGCTGCTGCTAGCGCGAGCGAAAGCCCCGCCGGTCCTGCGCCCATGATGAGGATGTCGCTATGGTTACCCAAGGTGATGCTGCCTGTCATGCGCGCCAATGTAGGCGGTCTGCAGACGACTGAACAGGGGCTAGCTGCGCGGAGTCCGTCCCAAGTCCTTGCTTGACGCGGAGTCCATGGTCTGCGCAAAATGGGCGGCATTTACCATATTGCCGGAGAATTCAAGGTTATGGCCAGCCGCGCCGCCACCAGAAACGCGCCCGACTGGCGCGACCTGATGCGTCAGAGCCTGATGCGCAGCGGCAGCCTGATTCTGGCGCTGCTGCTGTTTGCGTTGGTCGCCTTCACCACCATCGCGCTGCTGACCTATCACCAGACCGATCCGTCGTTCAACACGGCCGCAGGCGGCGGCGTCGACAACTGGATGGGCGCAAGCGGCGCATGGATTGCCGATTTCATGCTGTTCCTCGGCGGCCCGGCCAGCGCGCTACTGCTGCCGATCACCGCGGTGCAGGCGCACCGGCTCTGGATCAACCAGCCGCTCGGCCACTGGCGCCGCTCGGTCATCGCGACACTGCTCAGCATGCTGTTCCTGGCAATTGCTGCCGCTGTCCTGTTCGGTGAATCCGCGCCGCATTTCCCGGCAGGGCCCGGCGGCCTGTTCGGCATGATGGGTGCGCGCGGCATCCAGTTCCTTGCCGCATTCCTGCCGCCTGCTGGCGCTTCCTGGGCACTCTATGGCAGCGCTTCGCTGCTGGGGCTGGTCGGCGCGGCGCTTGGCTGGAAGGCGCTGGGGCTGGAGCGCGGGTTGCTGCGCATGCCGCCGATCAAGGTGAGCATGCCCGAGGCGCTGTTCCGTCGCCCAATCGGCCCGGTCATTGACGAAGACGACATGGACGAGCTCGACGATGCTGCTGAGCCGCGTCGTCCGGCACTCGCCGCGCCGCGCAAGGAAGCGGTTCCAGACAACCGTCCGCCCCCGGAAATCACCGAGCCCTCGCTACGTCCCGCCAAGGCGCAGCTTGGCCCGAAGAGCAAGCAGGGCGACTTCTTCGGTCCCTATGAGCTGCCCTCGGTCGACCTGCTCGACCCGCCGCCGTCGAGCACCGGCCCTGCGCTCGACAAGATCGCGCTCGAGCGCAACGCGCGCCTGCTCGAGACCGTGCTCAGTGACTTCAACGTCAAGGGCGAGATCACGGCGGTGCGCCCCGGCCCGGTCGTCACCCGCTACGAGCTGCTGCCTGCGCCGGGCATCAAGGCCAATCGCGTCATCCAGCTCGCCGACGATATCGCGCGCAACATGTCGGCACGCTCCGCGCGCGTCGCGGCGATTCCGTGCCGCAAGGAACTGGGCATCGAGCTGCCCAACCAGCATCGCGACGCGGTCGTGCTGCACGAGATGATCGGATCGAGCCATTTTGCCGAGAATAGCGGTCAGCTCCCGGTCATCCTGGGCAAGAATATTTCGGGCGATCCGGTGATCGCCGACCTCGCGCCCATGCCGCACCTGCTGATCGCAGGCACCACCGGATCGGGCAAGTCGGTCGGCCTCAACGCGATGATCCTGTCGCTGCTCTACCGGATGACGCCGGAAACGCTGCGCATGATCATGATCGACCCGAAGATGCTCGAACTGTCGATCTATGACGACATTCCGCACCTGCTCTCCCCCGTGGTGACCGAGCCCGCCAAGGCGGTGCGCGCGCTCAAATGGGCGGTCGAGCAGATGGAAGAGCGCTATCGGATGATGAGCGAGCTCAAGGTGCGCAGCCTCGTCAATTTCAACGACAAGGTGCGCGTCGCCAAGGCCAAGGGCCTGCCGCTGGGCGAAGAGGTACAGACCGGCTGGGATCCGGTCAGTGGCCAGCCGCAATACGAGAAGAAGCAGCTCGATTACGAGCCGATGCCGCAGATCGTGGTGATCGTCGACGAACTCGCCGACCTGATGATGACCGCCGGCAAGGAGGTGGAATTCCTGATCCAGCGGCTCGCACAAAAGGCGCGTGCAGCAGGGATCCATCTGATCATGGCGACGCAGCGCCCCTCGGTCGACGTCATCACCGGCGTGATCAAGGCCAACCTGCCGACCCGCATCAGCTTCCACGTTACCAGCAAGATCGATTCGCGCACCATCCTGGGCGAACAGGGCGCGGAGCAGCTGCTCGGCAAGGGCGACATGCTCTACATGTCCGGCGGCAAGCAGGTCGAGCGCGTGCATGGGCCCTTCGTCTCGGATGAGGAGGTGCGCCGTGTCGCCGACCACTGGCGCGGCCAGGGCCAGCCCGATTACATCCAGGCAGTGACCGAAGAGCCCGAGGATGGCGGCTTCGCGCTCGATGGCGCGAGTCTCGACGACAGCCCCGAAGAGCAGATGTACCGCGCCGCCTGTCAGATCGTGTTCGAAAGCCAGAAGGCTTCGACCAGCTGGCTGCAGCGGCAGTTGCGTATCGGCTACAACAGCGCCGCGCGGCTGGTCGAACGCATGGAGGAGGACGGCTATATCAGCGCGCCCAACCATGTCGGCCGGCGCGAGGTGTTCCGCGACAAGGATGGCAATCCGCTCTGATTGCGGCCGCTCTGATCGGGACCGGTCGGCCGGGCGGGTTCAGTCCTGCCCGGCGATCCGGATCGGCTTGCCGAGCAGGGTCTTCACGTAAAGCCGCTGGACCATGACATAGGTCACGACAGTAAGCGGAGCCGAGAGCAGCACGCCCAGGAAGCCAAAGACCAGCCCGAAGGCGACGACCGCGAACAGCAGCACCGCAGGAGGCACATCGACCGCCTGTTTCTGGATCATGGGCTGCAGGAAATTGCCCTGAATCTGCTGGACGATCAGGAAGAGCACGACCGTCCACAAGGCTGTGGTCGGCGACACGGTGAAAGCGAGCAGGACAGCCGGAACGCCCGCGATGACCGGCCCGACCATGGGGATGATGTCGAGCAGTCCGGCGATGATCGCCAGCCCCCCCGAGGCCGGCACGCCCAGCGCCCACAGCCCGCCGCCGGTCAATACCGCCACCACGATCGACGAGACGCCTTGGCCCATCATCCAGCCGCGCAGGCCCCGCGAAGCGTCATCCAGGGCGTCCGAAACCGGCTGCTCGGCACGGGCCGGCAGGAGCAGCAGCAGGCCGCGCCGATAGACACTCGGATCGCTTGCGATAAAGATCGCGCCGACGAACACGAGAACGAAATTGGCGATCGCGTTGGTCGCGGTCATCGCGAACCCGCCGAGCCGCGACGCCAGGCTTGAAAGATCGCCGCTCCCCTGTTGCACGATCTTCCGCGCCTGCTCGCCCAAGCCCACCTCGTCCAGCTGCGCCTCTACCCGATCGATTGCGGGCGGAATGCTCTGCTGAATGGTGTCGAACTCATCGGCAATCTGCGAACCGAACAGCGTGAAAGCTCCGGCGAAGACCGCCAGCAGCAGAAATACGGAAATGGCGAGGGCCGGCCCGCGCTTCATTCCGGTAAAATCGCAAACCCGGCGCGCGATGGACGAGAAAATCGCCGCCAGCACCAGCGCTGCAAAGACGAGCAGCAGGAACTGCGTCAGTTCCATCAGCAACCAGGCGACACCTACCACAGCAAGGACGGTGAGGGTTATGCCGGCAACCCGGCCAGCCTCCAGCCGCGTCATGGCATGCGGGCTGATATGGCCCGGGGCTTCGGGATCGCGATGCTGCGCATCGGGCGCCATAGCGGGATCGATCACGCACGGCCCCTGTGATTGCAGGCGATTTTTCGCTGCGATCGAGCGACGATCGCATGATGCTGGCTGGATTTCATCTGCACCCCCGGTCCTTTGCCTTGCCGCTCAATACGAAAACCGGCGGTTCGGGTTCCCCATCAGGCCAGCAGGCATTCAGATCGAGAAACTGGAACCACAACCGCATCCGGATGCAGCGTTGGGGTTGGTGACCTGGAATGCCGACCCGCCAAGCGATTCCACGAAATCCACCGCGCTGCCGCGAACAAGATCGAGGCTGATATCGTCAACGACCAGCGAGACGCCATCGGTTTCGGTGACGATATCGTCGGGCTCGGGCGCATCGGCAAGGCCGAAGCGGTACTGGAATCCGGAGCAGCCGCCTCCCTCCACCGCGAGACGCAGGATGGCGGGCTTTTGCTGCTTGGCAGCAATTGCGGCCACGCGCTTGGCCGCAGCGGGTGTCAGGATGATGTCGGCTGATGGAGTGTCCATACGCCCTACATAAGCGCGACGTGGTCCTTGGGCAAGCAGGCGACATGCCAGCCATGGCGCCCCAACAAAAAAGGGCCGGTCCGAAGACCGACCCTCTTTGTTACCAGACCCGTAGGTCCAGCGTTTGGCTTACATACCCGAACCCGGACCGTAGGTGATTTCCACGCGACGGTTCTGCAGTTCACGAACGCCATCGGCGGTCTGAACGCGGTTGCGGGTTTCACCGAACGCCTGGGTGCTGATGGCGCTGGCCGGGATGTTCCGCGAGACCAGATAGGCCTTGACGGAGTCGGCACGACGCTGGGACAGACCCACGTTGTAGGTGGCAGCACCCGAACGGTCAGCGTGACCTGCCAGCATGACCGGCACCGAACCGCAGCTGCCGTAAGCGGCAACGGCGTTGTCGAGAATGGTCGCAGCTTCCGGCGTGATGTTCGACTTGTCGAAGTCGAAGAACACGATGTACGGACCCTTCTCGCAAACCGGCGGCGGAGCCGCTTCTTCACCACCGAAGTTGTAGATGATGCTGCCCAGGATCGAGTGGCTGCGGAAGCGGCCGTCGAACTCGCGTCCGTTGACGCTCAGCAGATCGACCGAATCGCTGTTGAAGAAGCGATACTTCAGACCCACGTCCCAGCTGTCGCTGATCGGAGCACGAATGCCCGCCAGAACCTGCCAGGCAAAGCCGGTGTCCGAATCGTCGATATAGGGGCCAGTGCCCGGCTGGGTCGAACCGTTGAAGTCGGTACGAGCGACGCCGACGCCGCCACCGACAAAGCCCTGAAGGCCGTCATCGGGACCGAAGTCGATCAGGCCGTTGACCATGAATGCCAGCGCATTGGCGCTGCCAACCGAGGCAAAACGACCAATAGCGGTCGGAGCGGCACCGCGCGAGATGCCAACCTGCGTCTGAACGTCGGTCAGGTCCGCTTCACGGTAGCTGACTTCTGCTTCCAGACGGAACGGACCGAAGTCGTAACCGACGACCGCACCGACATCGTATCCGGTGTCCGAATCAACGATGGTGGCGTTGTTCAGAGCGCCGACATCGAACTCGATGTCTTCGACGATCATGGCGCCGCCTTCGACACCGACATACCACTGACCGTCGCGGGCGAAAGCCGGCGTCGTCAGGGCGGTAGATGCCAACGCCAGTCCAACGACTAACTTGCGCATAGATTTTCCCCTTATAAGTAGGATTTGGAACGACAACTCGGCAACGTTACTAACGCCAAGACAGTTGCCACGCAAGCGCGGTTTTGGCCGGACTGTTGCCAAAATGTCGCCATTTCAGGGGGTGCCACGCAAAAAATGCACGTCTGCTGCAGCCTGTCGGACAAGGCAGCGCAACCGAGAGTAACACACCGAATCATAAACGCATATTAGGCTTGAGATCAATCACGTAACGCTGGCCAGCCCCGCCTGCTGTAGCGCTGCGAGCACCGCGGCAAGGGTCGCGCGAGCCTCTGCGTCGACAATCGATCCGCCCACCGGCGCGGCGATCGGGGGATAGGCAGACCATGCGCTGCCATCGAACCTTCGGCAGACCGCCGCCATGTCATCGCGCAGCTGCATCCCGGCCGGCGCGGTGGCAAATCGCCACCCCCCATCCGTGCAGATGGCGATCTTCCCTGCTTGGCCGACCCAGGCACCGATGGGGGCGGGGCCCACGATCCACGCCTGACCGGGTGCAGGCGCGAGCGGCGCAGGGTCGTTCAGCATGGCCTTCACGGCGCCGCGCAATAGCGCATCCGCCAGCACCAGGGCCTCGTTATGGGTGATTTCCTTCTGTGCCTGTGCCGGATGAAGCATGGGCATCGAGAAATTTGGGGTAAATGACATAGCTGGCCTTTCGCGCGGCTGAGAGAAAGGGACAAGGAGCGTGACGACCGTCTCCCGGTGCGGGCCCCACGGCTCGGCCTCGCGCTTTCGCCGTTCGGGACGGGATCGTTTCAGAGCTCCAGCGGAACGATGAGCGGCGGTGACACGCCGAATGCTCCATGCTGGACGATGGAAGCCTCGACGAGCTCGCTCGCGGCCGCAGCGAGTGCGGCGACTGTAACGGTATCAAGCACCAGCATTGGCGACGCGCATTCGAAAGCAGCGACTGCGATGCCATCGGCAAGGATCGAAACCCGATAGGCCTCGAATTCCTCACCCAACGGCGCATCGAGCAGATCCCGCCAGGCGAAGCCGCTGCGACTGCGACGCGTCCAGCGGATTGTCAGATCGCCGTCCTCCTCACGTTCGATCCGTCCATGGACCGGCGAAAGCGGGCGCACCGCCCGGCCCGGGCCGGCGAGAGCGGCATGTACCGGAGCCCCATCGCCCCTGCCCTGCGCCGCTGCGCGAAAATCCGGCCCGGGACCGATCCGATCGGGATCGACCACCCCTAGCGCCTCGGTGAGCAGCACGAAGCCCTCGCCCACGCTGTGGTCAGCTATCCAATCCTCGGTTCCGCCGCGCCCGCGCAACAGACGCGTGAGGCGAAACGTGCGATTGCCAAGCGGTTCCACGCGCGCGAACTGCAACAGCTCGGCGCCAACCATTGCCATATTGGCCCCGCTTGCCAGCGCATCGTCATCGGCATTGGCAAGGACGAGCGGACCATCGCGCACCAGCCGTACGGTGATGCTCGCGCGATCGTCGCGCAGTAGTGCCGTGCCATGGGTCGGCGGCACGAGCACCTCGCCCATGGTGGCGCCGACCCGCAGGAAGTCGAGCGGCTCGCCGGTCGATCCATCGGCCTCCCGCGTATAGACGGTCGCCCCGCGCCAGCCTGCCGAAGCGCCGGCCACAGCGATAGCGATATGGGGATGGTTCATGGGCCGATCCATCGGGGAAGGCAGGTCGAACAGCGCCAGGACGGTCGCGCCGATGGCAGCGTCAGGGGTGTTCACGCTGCGCCCCGGATCGCTGCCGGCAGCAAGCGGGGACGGGCGGGTGCGCAGGCTGACCAGCGCAAGGTCGATCCCCTCGGCCCGCCATTGCCAATGCTGAACCCGCCAATGCCCGGCCACGCCTTCGACAGTCACGATCCGGCCCGGCTGCAGCGCAGGATCGAACAGGGTAACGCGCAGGTGCAATCGCTCCAGCCCGTCGCGGTCCAGTTGCACGAGCTGCTCCACCCGCTGCTGGGCTCGCGCGGCGGTCATCACCGCAGGCACGTCGATCTGCTGCGCCCGGCCACTCCCGCTGCTGCCGCTCCGGCGTAGCCCCGGCTGATAGTCGCGTTCGGGATCATAATAGCGCAGCGCCAGCGCGCCCGATGTCGGCGCGGTCCGCTGACGTTCGAACGCGCGCATGTCCGATGCATCGCGCGGCAGCAGAGCGGACTCCGGAATGAAGCTCACAGGCCCCCGCGCATTTTCGCGCCAGATCGTCCGCAACTTACCATCCTGCTCGACCAGCGAGACCGGAAATCCAGCGGCAATCGCCTGAACCGCATCGCGTCGGCTTTCGGACGGCAAGCTCCAGCCGGTGACCGACCCATCGCCCTCGGGCACCCCGGCGGCGGTCAGGTCGGCAATCAGCGGACCCAGCGCCACATCCTCGGCACTTCCGATCACCTCGAAGGTGAGCGAAGGGATGCGGTTGCCGAATTCTTCCAAGGCCATGTCCTCGAACACGGCATAAGCCAGGCCGCGATAGGCCGGGCATTGTCCCGGCCCTTCGGCAGCGGCGATCAGCGGGTCGAGCGGCTGGTCGTCATGGCCAAGGTGCAGGCGAAAACCGGTTTCGCTGGTGAACACGCCGTCCTGGCCGCGCAGCAGATTGCCCTCGGCCCAGATTCGACCGACAGCTTCGATTGGCCGCGCGGAGAGCGCGACGGCGAAGCTCACCGAATAGCTGTAGCGCGTCGTCCCCGGCCTGCCCTTTCCGCCGCCTTCACGAACCTTGCGCTCCTTGAGGTCGGTCGCCCAGATGACCGTCCCGGCGATCCGAACGCGGCCATGCACATGAGCAAAGGGACTGCCATATTGCGAGCTCTGCACCGCCAGATCGGTGAGCCTCGGCCCCTCTCGATCCCTTGGACGGAACAGGACGGTCTGATCGATCGTGCGCCCGACCAGCGCGCCCAGCGCGCCGCCCAGCGGACCTCCGACCAGCGTGCCGACGGTGCTCAATACCAGAGTTGCCAAAGCCTCTATCCTTGCTGAAGCCGCCAGCGCCGCCGCACCGGCCAGGGCGAAGGCGATGGCGCTGCGACGACCCGTCCCAGGCCGATATGCGCATGCACCAGCAGCGCATCACCATCGACCAGCACATGAAATTGCCCCACGCCGGGCTCGCACAGCAGAACGTCGCCCGGCGCGCCCGGCGCATTTTGGGCCACCCGGTCCAGACCGCACATCGCCGCCCAGCCGTCGAACCGGTCGAGGCAGCCGCCGCTCAGCCGGTAGTCGCATGGCGCATCGACGCCGCGCCCGATCCGTTCGAGCGACGCCGCGACCAGCCCGACGCAATCGAGACCCGTGGCCGGATCGCGCCCGTGCAAACGGAAGGGGCAGCCGACCAGATCGAGCGCGGCGGCGGCGAGCCTGTGTCCGTCGTCCATGTCAGAAGGTCGCAAACCGGGTGAGCAGGTCATTGCCGGGCAGATGCGGCTCGCCACGAAAGTTGATCGCATTGCCGAACCGGCCCGAGCAGGTCGCGAAGGCCTTGTCACAGCCTTCGACCAGCAAGGCGAGATCGCCCGGCTGTGCGGGCTCGGGCGGCGGCACGTCGAGCTGCAGCGCCGCGCCGTCATGGCCGAGGATTCTGCTCTGCAGCCCGGCATTGGCCCCGCCGATCCAGCGCAGCAGGCCATGATCGAACCTGGCGGCATCGTCCGCCTCCAGGCCGGCAAGAACCAGGCCAGTCTCGTCAGCCGACACCAGTGGCACCACCCGTTCGAACTGCGCGCGGCTGAGTCCGCAGCCCGGCCCGCAGAAATCCGCACGGCACGATGGCGAGGCGGCGGGCGCATAGGGCGCATCCAGCCGCGCCTTGATGCCACGCAGCTCGGCGGTAAAGCGCTGGCCCTGCACCGACACCGCGCCGAGATGGCCATGCCAGAACCAGGCAATGCCCTCGTCCGGGCGTTCCCAATCGGTCAAGCCCATGCGAATTGCGGCCTCGTCCCAGCGCCCCGCCTGCAGATCGTCGGCGCGGATCAGATCGTGGCTGAGCGCACCGCCGACATCCATGTCGAGCGGGTCGAGCCCGTCATCCATCTCGATCGCCGATGGCAGCATGCCCGGCGCGGCTTGATAGCGCACATGATCGATCACCAGATCGCGGTCATGTGCCGCAAAGCCGAGCGCGATTCCGTCGCGCCGCTCGACATGCCAGAGCATTGCGATCGTCTCGAGCGGGCGATCGAACCAGCGCGTCCTCATATAGCCTCGCGGATCTCGACCAGCGGCACCGATACCGCCTCGCCCGCCGCAAAGGTGGCCGCGCCCACGGTCAGTTCATCAGTAGTAAAGCGCACCGGCACGTCGAACAGAAAGCCCGCGCGCACCTCGGCACCGGTGGAGGGCGGCGAAGCGAAGCGAACGATGCCGCCGGGCTGGAGCGTCCAGCCAGTGGCCGGCATCCCGTCCACCGACACCAGCACCGATCCTGTCACCGGGCGCGTAATGCGTCGCTGCTGGCCGTCGGGCGGGTCGCCATAGCTTTTCACCAGCGCAAATTCCGATCGCACGCCATCGCCCTCGCCGAGCAACTGATCGGCATGATGCGGCGGCGTGGCCCCCTCGGCCGAGCTCCAATCGAGCGGGTCGCGCAGCCGAAAGCCCCGCGCCGCCCCGCGCCTGGCACGGAAGAAGGCGATCAATTCGGCGCAATCCGCCTCTGATCGGACGCCCGGACCGACATCGAAGCTCAGGGTCGCATCGGCCCACAGGCTATTGCGCGTCTCATGCCCGCTCACCGACTGGAACACCTGGGTCGAAAAGCGGCTGGTGCACTCCGCCTCGCGGCCGATGGCCAGCGGAAACAGCACGTCGTCAAAGGCCTGCATCGCGGCGTCTCCTTCGCTGGCCAGATCGAAATAGGTAAAGCCGTCGCGCGTGACCTGTGGCAGCGCCCAGATCAGGATCTCGGGCACCCCGCGTTGCTTTGCCATGTCTGCCGCACGTGCGATGTTTTCCCAGACAGCCTTCTGTTCGGGAAGCAGCACGAAGCCGCTCATGTAATGCTGCTGCGCCAGCGGATAGCCCAGCCGCTGCTGCATCGCCGCCAGCCCGGTCTGCTGCTCGGCGAACCTGCCCTCGATCACCCAGTCATAATCCTCGAGCTGCAGCACATCGAACGCCGGCCAGGCCCAGCCGACCGGTACATTGGCGCGCCGCGCATCGGGCGCTTCCGCATCGAGCACGGTCGGGAGGTACACCAGCAGCAGGGATTCCACTGGCTGCGGCGCGACCGCATCACGCACCGCATCGACCAGCGCCAGCGTCGAGCTCGCCAGCATCGCACCTGCCTGATCGAGCATGGCACGCTGCGCGGCATTCATCGAGGCGCGGAGCGTCGGGATCGAGACGAGCGCAGACCCGAAGGCGGCGTGCGCAGCATCGTCATACAGGCAGATGCGGCCATCGGGCATGATCCACCACCAGGGCTCGCCGACCTGGAAGCGCACCGGCAGGCCTGCTTCCGCCAGGACCTGACCGAATGCCGCTCCGACAGCCTGCAGATAGGCCATGGCATCGGGATTGGCCGGGCTGAGCAGGGTCGAGGGCGGCACCCAGCCAGTCAGCGCCGGATCGCCATTCTCCGCGCGCTGCTTCCAGTCCGCCGGGCAATGCGCGTCGAACAGCTCGTAGGACAATGACATGATCGGGCTGAGGCCGAAGCGCTTGGCCTCGGACGCCAGGTTGCGGTGCCAGGCGGCGCAGGGCGGGTTGATCGCGCCGCCTGCGGTGGTCACCAGCAGCTCCCCGCCGGTGCGCGCCAGCGAGAAATAATGGCTCATCCCGACATAATGGTTGATCGACCCGCGATAGCCCAGACCGACGATGTTGCGCACGATCCGCGCGGGCGTGAGGTTGAAGCTGTCGTCATAGGCGGTCGCCATCGACAGGCCATGCGGCGGCACCAGCACGTCGCCGATCTCGAGCACCGCGCCCGCGCCTTCGCAGGAAATACTTGTCAGTTCGACCCAGCCATTGGCAGCGAATGCCAGCGCCCCCGGACTGGTGTCATAGCTCGGCGGAACCAGCGAGATGAACATACGGTCGATGTCCGCCGCATGCACCGGATCGGCCTCGCCCGGCAGCGCGAAGCCGCCCGCCAGCGTGGAAAAGGGCAAGGTGATCCGGGCATCCTCAGGCGTGCCGACGGCATAGTTCCACAGCCGCACATACCAGTTGCGCAGCGCGCCGGCCGCATCGCGCCCCTCGATCGTCAGCGTCGGACCATGCACCGCATCGAGCGGCTTGACCCCCGACGATCGCCAATGGAAGCTGAGCGTGGTACGGCGATAGTCGCGCTCGGTCGCATAGGCGAGCAGCGGGTGATCGAACCGGTCCTCGCTCTCCCAGATCAGCCCGGCGAGCGCATCGCGATCGTGAAACTGCAGATCGACCCGCAGTGCATCGGGCGCGGTAGTCACCACCGACGCCATCATCGGGCGGGGAAAGTTGACCGTCCAGAAGCGCGGATCGAAGCGCTGGATATGGCTCGATGCCTGGTCGCGGCGCGCATCGCACAGCCAATAGGCCATGGCTCAACCCTCCATCAGCGCGCGGCGCACGGCGCGCGCGACCTGGCGGCTCGAGGCCTGCATCGCAGCGGGCGCGGCCTGAGCTGGAGCGTTGATGCTGATCGAGACACGCACGTCGCGCCCCGCGCCGCCCCCACGCGGCTCGACACGGCCATAGCCCTGCGGCACGAACAGTTCGGGTCCGCGTTCTCCGACCAGATAGGGACGTCCTGCGGTCACCGGCCCCCCGGTCGCGCGACCCGGCAGGCCGAGCAGACCCGAAAGCAGGCCGACCACCGGCGATGCGCCACCATCCCCCCTGCCCAGCCCGATCGGGGCCAGCCCCTTTTCGATCGCGGCTGCCGCAATCTCTTCCATCACCGCGAGCGCGATGCGCTTCAGGTCCTCGAAGCCCAGCGACCCGCGCCGGATCGCGGCGAGCAACCCGCGCTCGAGCACCTGGCCTGCCCGGCCCAGCCCCTCGATCAGCGTGCTGTCGATCTGCCCGCGCATCACCGCAACATCGCGACCAAAGCCCTGGGTATCGGCGCGCACGCTGACCAGCAGCTGCTCGATCTCTTCATCCATCTCGTGTCTCCGATCGATCGGGAAACAGCGCGCACAGCGCCGCTATCGCCTCGGGCGAAGGCGGCGCCGCGACGGGGTCGCCGGGCACGGTCAGCGCCGCCGCCAGTTCGTCGGGCGTGGCCTGCCAGAACTCCTGAGGTCGCCAACCGAGCAGCCGCGCCGCCAAGCCCGCGAGCACCCGCGCCGCATCGGCAAAGAGTGTAGCGCTCATCGGCCCTGCAGAATCTGCCGGAGCAGGATTTTCAGCACCGGGGTCAGCGCCGCCAGCCCGGCTTCAGCGACAGCCTCGGCAAAACCGTCGCGATCGAGCGGGCAGGTCGCGGCCTCGCGGCAATGCCAGAGCAGAGCGACCAGCTCGGCCAGGCCCAGCCGTCCGGCCGCAGCGCGTTCGACCAGATCGAACAGCGGGCCGATTTCCTGCTCCGCCGCAACCAGGGCGGAAAAGCTCGGACGCAGCAGCACATCCTGCCCCGCCAGCGCCAGCATCGCCTCGCCGCGCACCGGGTTGGCCACGGCGCTCACAGGCTCGTCACCGCGCCGGAGCTTTCGAGTGCGAGCGAGTAATTGCGCTCGCCGTTGAAATCGCCGGCATATTCGAGCCGCGCGACAAGGAACCGCCCACGCATCCGCGCGCCGCTCTCGAAGCTGAGCTCATATTCGTCGAGCGTACCGTTCATCGCATGCACGCGGATCGCGGTCTCGGCATCCGAGCCGAGGAACAATCCAGCCGCCGAGACCGAGACCGATCGCACGCCGGCGCCCGACAGCAACTCGCGCCAGCCGCCGCTGCCCTTGTGGGTGATCACCACCGGTTCGCCATTGATCGCCATCTGCGTCGTGCGCAGACCCGCCACGGTGCGATAGGCGGGGGGGCTTGCGCCATCGCCGATCTTGAGCAGGAAGGCGCTGCCTTTTTCCGCCGTCATGTCTTGGTCCTTTCGTCAGGGGGCCAGCAGCCGCGCCCGATAATCGAGCGTGACGAGCCAGGTTTCGCCGATCCGCACGGTGCGGCTGCGCAAGGGATGGAGGCTGACCAGCCGATAGCCGCTGCCGCTTGGTGGCATCGCCATCAGCCGGGTTTCGAGCGCCGCAGCGATGGCGGAAACCGGGCCTGCATCCTGCGATCCATCGCGGATCGAAAAGGCCAGCCGCAGCTCGCGCCCTGGCCGATCCTTGGTGCCCCAATCGGTCGCCAGCACGTCGTCGAGCAGCGCATAGGGCACAGCGATGCGCGCCGGGGCGCGATGAAACACGCCATTGACCTGTGCCATCAGCGCCGCATCGCCCGCCAGCCAGTCGATCGCAGCCAGCGCAAAATCCTGCTCGAGGCTCATCGCAGCAATCTCCCCAGCCAGCGCAACGCGGCATTCAGCCACCAGCGGCGGCGCAGCCCGCGCCCGGTCAGGCGTATCCGCCCGCGATCCCTTGCAATCCCGATATCGGGCAGGATGATGCCGATCTCGATGCAGGCTTTCTCGGCCAGCGTTTCGACCCGACGTTGGCCGATCTGCGCAGCGCGGCGCAGCAGCACGCTGCCGAAGCGCGCGCTCACAGCCGCACCCTGCGCCAGGGCCGCCACAGCGCGCCGATCATCGCGGGCGGCGCGGCATCCCCTCCATCGCGCCCCAGATGCACATGCGCTGCCAGCCGGACGATGCCCTGGCGCAAGGCTTCGGGAAGTTCTGCCCAATGCGCGGCGATTCCGGCGAGATAGCGGATCTCCACCCGGCTCGCCGATCCGGGATGCAGCACCCGCACCCGGCCGATGCCATCGGGCGAGAGCTCGATCGCATAGGCGTCACTCGGCAAGGCAAAGCTCTCGCCTGCACTGGTGATGCCCTGCACCCCGGTGATCGCGGTCACCGGCGCCGCGCCAAGTTTCTGCCACTCGCGCGAGACCGCGATCGCCTCCCGATGCTGCCGGACAAGCAGCGACTGGCCGATGAACTGTTCGCACAGTTCTGCCGCGCTGCGCAGATGGCCGATCAGCACGGCATCGTCGTCGTCGCGGGAGATGTTGAGGAATGCTCTGGCTTCAGCCAGCGCCAACGGGGCGAGCGCGGCGGGTTCGCTGGTGATCATGGGCATCAGCGCGGCTCCACGCGGACCGTGACAGAACGCTCGTCGATCTCGCCATTGGACAGCGTGACCCGGTTGGTCAGCGCGTAGATCGCGCCAGGCTGGCCGCCGTCGATCGTGACCGTCGCGCTGAGCCCGTCATGCCCGTCGGAGATCACGGCGAGGCCACCCGCCATGGCCGGTGCCACTGACCAGCTGCTGGACACCAGCATATTGGCACCCAGATAGGCCGCGCCCCAATCGACGCGATAATCGATCCGGCTGTCCGGATCCTTGACGAACAGGCTCATTGGCTGCTCCTGCAGGTAAAGGTTGAGCGGAAACGCACCGCTGCTCAGGGGCGGCGCGGCAAAAGCAGCCGGGCTGGAGCGCCCGGCCGTTGCGTCTGAAAGGGGCGCACCATGAGCGGCATGGGCCCGGTCCGGCTGGCAGCCACGCGGCGCGCATTGCCCGATGCGACCGGCATCAAGCCAAGGGCATCACCCCGCAGCATGAGGAGCTTCCATCTGCTGTTCGGCCAGCTTCCGTGCGAGGGCGGCCATCAGGAAAAGGCAGAGCTGGTCGCTGCGAATGCCATAGCGCTCCTGCTCGCCGGTGTCGGACTGCCACGTGTCGTGGCAGCACCAGCCATAGCGTCGCCAGTCGAGCCCATGGTCTTCCATGATGGCAAATGCGCTTTGGGCCCGAACACCGAAATGGCGCCGCGCGCCATCCTGCCCCTTGGCTTCGACCGCTTCGTGCCACTGGAAGAAGCCCAGCTCGGCAATGATGTCCATCGCGGCGGCGTATTCGGCCTCGCCCATCGCGCCGATCCACAATTTGTCGCGCGCATCAGACGTGCTGATCGCGCCCGAGACCGCGTGAATCTCCGCCCAGCGCAACTGGGGACGCCCCAGCAGCACCAGATTGTCTGCGCCCGGAGCAAAGCCGCGGCTGGAATAGCCGTTCAAGCTGGCCGTTGCGATCAACACGTTGCCGCCAGGCTGGCCGCCATAAGCCGACAATCCCAATGTCCCGGCGACGCCGGTCGGGTCGGCGATCGAGCCGATACCCGGCGCGCTGTTCCAGAAATCGGGAAGATAGAAATGGGCATCGCCCAGATAGAATTGGGTGCCGGACCGGCTGTGGAGCTCGCCGCCGAATTGCAGCGAATAGCCCGCGATGCTGGGCCCGCGCACCTCGAGCCGGGCATAGGAAGCCGAACTGCCGACCCCCAGGCTGGCATTGCTTGCGACCCAGTTTCCCGCCGGATCGCGTGGCAGATAATCATGCGCATGCGCCAAGGGCGCATAGGACCCCGCCGGCTGCTTTGCAGCCAGGGCATCGACCAGCCCCTCGATCTGCGCCAGCGCATGGCCATGGTCCGAGCGGTCCTCGCGCATCGCGAACCAGTGCGCCGCCACGGTGAGCGTGACCGTCTTGAGCCCGGAAGAGAAATCGACGGCAGCCCCGGTTGACGAGGCAAGGACCAGATGGCGCACAAGAGAACCGTCGCTGATCTCGCCTTCGCCGATTTCCCACTGATTCTCATGGGTTATCCCGGCAATGGAATAATGGAAGCGCGCGCCTGCGGGCACGGCATCGGCGAAGCGGCGATGGCCGGGCGTGGCACCACCGAGCATCAGCGCGCCGGTGCCGGTGCCGGTGCTGGTCTCGCGCACCAGATCGGCAAAGAAGAGTTCGCTCATCGAGGGGTGTCCATTTCAGGCGGGCAACAATTGCCCGCGCGGCAAGGGGGAAACCGCGCGGGCACCATCCCGGCAGGGATGTCCGGGCAAGGGTTGTGCGATCAGCTCGCGGCGAACTTCATCAGCTTGATCGCTTCGGAATTCATCACCTGGCCGCCGATCCGCTTGGTCGCGTAGAAATGCACGAACGGCTTGTTGGTGAACGGATCGCGCAGGATGGTCGTCGCGCTGCGCTCGGCGATCAGATAGCCGGCACGGAAATTGCCGAACGCGATCGACAGGCTGTTCGCCGCGATATCGGGCATGTCCTCGGCCTCGACCACCGGATAGCCGAGCAGCGTTGCGGGCTGTCCCGCTGCCAGCGAAGGCTGCCACAGGAACGCCCCGTCATCGCTCTTCATCTTGCGGATACGCGCCAACGTGGACGAGTTCATCACGAAACTGGCCCCCTGGCGATAGGCGGGGCGCAGCGCATGGACCAGATCAACCAGTCGGTCCTCGGGCGAGACGCTGGCGAAATTGCCGTCCGCGCCCGAGGCGACATATTGCAGCGTGCCGAACGCGCGCACGGCATCATCCTGCGGCGTCGGCGTGCCGTTGAGGAACCCGCGCGGGCGATTGGTGCCACTGCCATTGACGAACGCTGCCCCTTCGGCGCGGGCGAATTCCTCGGCAATCTCGCCCGCCAGCCAGCTTTCGACATCGAACGCGGCATCGTCGAGCATCGCCTGGCTCGCCGCCGGATTGGCATAGAGCTCGCCCGAAGGCGGGGCAATTTCGGCAAAGGCAGGCGTGTCGGTCTCGGGCCGCGCCGCCGTCTCGCTGACCCAGCCCGAGGGCGTTCCGCCGGTGGTCACCAGCTTGCGATAGCCCGCAGTGCCGGTCTGCACGACCTGCGCGATCGACCGGATCGGCGAGATATCGGCGAGCGTGCGGGCGATCAGCGCATCGATCTCGCGCGGGACGGCAAAGCCGCCATCGGCGCCGGTGGCGGCAGTAAAGCTCTTGATGCCGGTCTCCAGCCCGCGCCGCAGATACTGATCGACAAAGCTCTTGGTCTCGGGCGCCTTGCCCTCGCCGCCGCCGAGCGAGGGGCGCGAACCGGTGCGGGCGAGCCGCTCGATCCGCTCGCGCATCGTCGCGCTCTCGGCACGGATAGCATCGACATCGCTCTTCACGCCATCGAGCCCGGTCTCGAGCGCGGCGATGCGCTCCTCATGCTCTTCGGCCGCGAGCAGGCTGTCGAACGAGGCCTCGAGCGGATCGGCCTCGGCCTTCAGTTCGAGGGGATTTGCGGGGATTTCCATCATTTCTTCCTTCCGTTCTGGGTTCACACGGGGAAAACCCCCGGATTGCGGGCACAAAAAACCCCGCCGAGGCGGGGCAGATGGGGAAAGGCAGGGAAAGGCGGAGAGCGGTCAGCGCAGCATGTGCACCCTGGCCCCCGGCATCATCGGCACGCTGACCAGGCTCACCTCGACCAGATCAAGATCGAACAGCTCGCGCGGGCTCGTGCCTTGGGCATGGCGGACGCGATAGCCGAAGCTGAGCCCCCGCACAGCGCCGCTTCTCAGTGCAGCAACCGCCTCATCCGCCGTATCGTCGAGCGCTGCGATGACGCGCAGCCCGCGCCGGTCCTCCTGCGCGAGCGTCACCGATCCGATGCGCCGATCAGGCCGGTGCTGCCAGAGCAAGGGCAGCGGGCGCGCTGCCTCGCCCAGCGATCGCCGGAACGCTCCGCGCCGCACTATGTCGCCGCCCCGGTCGACCCGGTCGAACAGCGCGGCATAGCCGGCCAGCCGCAGGCTCATTGCAGCATATCGCCGAGGCCCAGCTGCACCGCGAGCGCCGCGAGCAGCAGCGCCATCACGCCGCGCACGAACTTGTCGAAGGCCTGGCCCCATATGCCCGAACGCGCATCGCGCCAGCCCTGGAGCAGTTCACGCAGCTCGCGCAGGTCCGCCCCTGCATCGGCATCGGCAAGGCCGATCCGGGCGAGCGCACGGCCCGCGCCCAGATCGCCCGCCTCTTCGACCACAGCACGCAGCGTGGCGACATCCGCGCCTTCCTCCGCCGCTTGCGCGAGAAGGCTGGCAAGCATGTCTTCGCTATCCATCGTCATGTTCCGATCCCCAGCCCAATTCCGAGCATCGCGCGCTTTTCCTCCGGCGAGAGAAAGTCTGCCGCGCCCACTTGCTGCCACAGCCGCTCGCGGTCCTCGGACAACGCCGGCACCTTGTCCTGATCGACCGAGAGCGCGGCCCCCGGCCACCAATGCGCAAGCCCCTCGGCCAGGGCGGCGGTGATCTTGTCCGCGAGCGGCAGAAGCGTCACCCGCCACAATGCGCGATTGGCCTCGCGATAATTGGCATAGGTATTGTCGCCCGGCAGGCCGAGCAGCATCGGCGGCACCCCGAAGGCGAGCGCGATCTCGCGCGCGGCATTCGACTTCAGCGCGACGAAATCCATGTCCGCCGGCGATAGTGCCATGCTCTGCCAGCTCAGCCCCCCTTCAAGCAGCATGGGGCGCCCGGCATTGGCGTGCCCGGCAAAGCTCGCCTCCAGCTCGCCCTTCAGCCGGTCGAACTGTTCGGGGGTCAGCACGCCGCCCGGCTCGTCGGGGCGATAGACTAGCGCGCCCGAGGGCCGCGCGGCATTGTCGAGCAGCGCCTGATTCCAGCGGCCCGCGGCATTATGCACCGCAACTGCGCGCGCCGCTGCGCCCAGGCAGCCCAGACCATAATGGTCGTCGCTGGGGTGAAAGGCCTTGATATGGACGACCACCGGCGCGCCATCCCCCTCCTGCGCAGGCAATCGCGTGGCCGTATCGCCGACGCGATACACATAGGCCGCGGGCCAGCCGCGCTCGTCGGGCTCGATGCTCACCCGGTCGGGGCGCAGCGCGAACAGTTCGGCGGGTCTGCCATCGGCGTCGCGCAATATCTGGACATAGCCGTTGCCGTGCAGCAGCAGATGCGCTGCCAGCGTTTCCATCAGCCCCTGGCCCGCGCTCGTCGCGGCCACCAGCGTGGCGATCTCCGGATCGGAAGCCGTGATCGGCGCGCCGCCCACCCCTTCTGCCACCAGTCGCACCGCGCGCTGGGCGATCGGATTATCGCAATAGGCCGCGCGCACCTGCTCGGCATGGCTGAGCGGCGGATCGGCGAGCGCCAGGCTCCATGGGCTGGTGAAGGCGCGTGCCAGCACCGGCCTTGCGACGCCCGCGCCTTTCAGCGCGAGCGCCAGCTGCTTCCAATATCCCATATCACGTCTCCAGCGATCGGATGCGCGGAGCACCGCGCCGTCCCAGCATCAATTCGGTGAGCGCCCAGACCAAAGCATCGGCGCGGTCGGGCGAGCGGCCCGGACCCTGATAGGAGCCGCCCGCCATTAGCCCGCACATCTCGTCCTCCAGCCGCGCAAAGGCGCCGCAATGGACCACCCGGCCCGCCTCGTAGAGCGCAGCCACCGGCTCGGCGCGCGCCGCCTTGCCCCGGCTCGCATGCACCAGCCGCACCGGCAGCGCGATGTTCGCGGCGCGCAGCACCGCGCCCACCATCTCGCCGCCCTGATTGGCCTCGGCGACGATCCGGTCTGCGCCCCAAGCTTCGGACGCGTTTGCCACCGCGCGCGCCCAGCCTTCGGGCGAGGCCCCTTCAACCGAACAATCGGCCAGCACCGCCGCGCGGCCATCATCCTGCAGCGCGCAGACGATGATGCCGCACGCGTCGCCGGACGACCCTGCAGGCGGATCGACCCCGATCACGACGCGCACCAAGCTGTGGCCTTGCCAGCGCACCCGGCGCGCCTCGATCAGGCTGCGGCTCCAGAGCGCACCTTCGATATCCTCGAGCAGTTCACCGTCGAGCTCCTGCCGTCCCAGGGCAGTGCCGCCATAATGCCGCTCGACCGCCGCCAGGAAGGCGGGCGGCAGGTTGGCCCGGTTGGCATGGCTGCTGCCCCGGCTGATGACGAGGCCCGGATCATCCAGCATCCGCCGTACCAGCGGCACCGCCCGCGGCGTGGTGGTAGCGCAGACCTGCGGGAGCGATCCTACGCGCAGGCCGAGCTGCAGATTGTCCCACGCCGCCATCGCGCGGCCCGAAGCATTGTCCCATTTCGCGATCTCGTCGCACCAGGCATGGCTGTGCTCGGGACCGCGCAACCCTTCGGGCTCGGCGGCGGAGAACAGCACCGCCTGCGCCCCACCCGGCCAGCGCAACCGGCGCAGCGAGGGCTCCCAGTGCGGCCGCACCTGCTCGGGCGCGATCGCCAGCAGTCCGCTCTGCCCCTCGACCATCACGCTGCGCGCCTCGGCCAGGTTCGCTGCGACCAGCGCGATGCGCGCGTCGGCGACCGACTCGCCGATCGACCGCACCCATTCGGCCCCGGCGCGCGTCTTGCCGAAACCGCGCCCGGCGAGGATCAGCCAGGTGCGCCAATCCCCGGGTGGCGGCAATTGCTGGGGGCGCGCCCAGAACGGCCAGTGATGCGCCAGCGCTGCCACCGCGCCATCGGAAAGGCCGTCCAGATACAGCCGCGTCGCCTCGCCCGGCATGGCCGCCAGCCGTTCGGCCAGCGAAAATTCTGTCATCGGCTGCCAGGCGCGGTCGCATCCGGCACTGCCTGTTCTGCTGCGCCCGCATCCAGCCGTTGCCGGATCTGCTCCAGCGTCGCCGCGAGCTGATCGCGCGCGCTCCTGGCGACCAGCGGATCGGGTGGCTGCTCGGCGCGGGCCTTCTCGGCGCTCTGCTTGTACGCCATCAGCAGCTTCAGGCCCTGCGCATCGTCGAATTCGGTCGCCTTGCCGATGCTGCCGTCGGGGCGCTTGACCGGCTTGATCGTACCGAAGCGTGCGGTCTTGAGCATGCGGAACTCAAGCTCGTCATAGCCGGTGGCGATCGCCATCTGCCAACCATGGCTGAATGCCGGGCAGTTCGCCCGCAACCGATAGACTGCCGAGCGTGACACTCCGGCGCGCTTGGCCGAAAGCGAAACGTTCGATGTTTCGGCAAGATGGTCGAGGAACGCGCACAGGCTTTCCTCCGACAGGCTGTCGGACAAGTTCGTCTCCGCAGGGCACAGGATAAGTGAGAGAGCCTGTCGCCGGGTCACTCCCGACTCGCTCCATCTCGATGTTCCTGATTTGTACCAAATCAGCGTGACGATGTCAAGAAAAAATAACCAATGCGGTTAATAGAGCTCGTCGGGCGGCGGCGGGTCAAGCATCAGGTTCAACCGCCGCAGCGCCAGAGCGGCCAGGCGCTGGGTCTCGCTCTTGCGCCGGGCAGCCGCCAGCGGACGCGTGGCGGCGGGACGAATGATCTCGGCATCATAGGCATCGGCGACGATCAGCCCGGTGACATCGGGCAGAAACGCCTCGCCACCGACCAGCCCTGAATCGAGCGCCGGACAAAGCCCCCAGTAGAACCGGTCGCAATGGTCGAGATACTCGCCCCATTTGGCATCGCCCAGCAGATCGGTGCGCGCCACCTTGATCTCCACGATGATGATCTGTCCACGAGCATCGATGCCCATCAGATCGGCGCGCCTGCCATTGGGCAGGGCCACTTCTGAGGCCACCCAGATCTGATTGCGCCGGAACAGCCGCCCGATTCCGCGCGCGACCGCTGCCGCGCCGGCTGGCGGGCCGCCGGGCGAGGCGATGGGCATGATCGGCAGATCGCTCGGGTCAGCCGAGCGCAGGGTCTGTGGCAGGCGCGTGTCCATGCCACCTGCTAATACAAAACGGGAACAAAGGAAAGCCTGCGCTCAGCTTCAGCAATATTCGGGATGGACGCTCGTCGGCTTGAGCACATCCGCAAAGGCTTGGCGCGATTCGCGATACAGCAGGGCCGCTGCCGCTTCGGCGCGATGTCCGCGCCCACGCGCCTGTTCGAGCGCCGCAAGACCAGCCTGCAGTGCCGCGCAGGCCGCGTCGAGCTCGGTCGCCATTCGGGCGGTGACCATGGGCTCGGCCTGGGTCAGCCAGGCCGCGAGCGCCGCGCGTTCGCTCAGTCCGGAAACGGGTTCGGCCGCCGAGCGACCCGACCATCGCGCCAGTATCGCGAGCACGGTACCGATCGCATCGATTCGCGCGAGCAGCGAATCGATAGTCGCGCTGGCGCGCGAATCGGACTGGATCGGCAAGAGCGGAGCAAACATCGCGTAATACCGTGGTGCCATCCGGTTAACATCGCGATAAAGGTCCGCAACGGATCATTTCCGTGGCGCGAAAGACACAATCTTTCACAATAGCCGCATATATTAGCATTTTTCTCTTGTGCACCGCAGCACAGCGGGGCAGCATTGCTGTCGCTGATTGTGAGCACTCCATATGTGGCGCCAAGGGACGCCAGCAAAAACAGAGAGTAGCCACTGCAGCGCAGGCGGGACGAAACGCATCCAGTTGAAAGGAAAAACATGCGTACGTCCAAATTCCACCGGGGCCTTGCGGGCCTCGCCCTCCTCGCGTCGTCGGCTGTCGCCACCCCTGCTTTTGCGCAGGAAGAGGAGTCCAAGCCGATCACGATCACGGGCTCTGTCGGTCTGGTGTCCGACTATCGCTTCCGCGGCGTTTCGCAGTCCGACGAGGGCGTGGCAGTCCAGGGCGGCTTCACCGTCAACCACGAATCGGGTTTCTACGTCGGTACATGGGGGTCCAACCTGGCCGGCTGGGGCACCTTTGGCGGCCCCAATCTCGAGGTCGATCTGTTCGCCGGTTATGCCACCACCGTGGGCTCGGCCGGCATCGATGTCGGCGTGACCTGGTACATGTACCCCGACGGCTTCGACAACACCGACTTTTTCGAAGGCTATGCCAAGCTGAAGGGCACCGCAGGGCCGGTTTCGCTGACCGCAGCGGTCTATTACGCTCCCAAGCAGGAAGCGCTCGGCAACTTCTCGAACACGCCGTTCAGCCGTGGCCAGAAGCAGGACAATCTGTACCTGGCTGGCGATGCCAGCGTTGCCATCCCCGACACGCCCGTGACGATCAACGCGCATATCGGCTATTCGGAGGGCAATCCCGGTCTCGGCCCCAACGGTACCAGCGTGACGCCCACCGGCGAATACTGGGATTATTCGATCGGCGCGGCAGTGAACGTCTATGGGCCGCTGACGCTCAGCGTCTCCTATGTCGATACGGACATCACCCGCGCGGAATCGGCCTATCTGCTGCCGAACTTCCAGAAGTTCCGCAACGGCGGAGGCCAGATCGCAGACGGCACGATCGTGTTCGCGGCAACCGCCGCCTTCTGACGACTGGCTGATTTTCCGGGGGGCTGTGGCCGCATCCGTTGCTCACGGGTGCGGCCACATCTTTTTGGCTTTCGGCCGCGAATTGGGCTAAGGGCGCCCGCGCATGACTCGATTGCGTCTCGCCACAGTCCGTCCGGGAGAGCCCGAGATCTTTCATTCGCTGCAGGGCGAAGGGATTTCCATGGGCAGGCCTTCGGTCTTCGTCCGCCTGTCGGGCTGCAATCTCGCCTGTCACTGGTGCGACACCCCCTATACCTGGTTCTTTGAAGGCCATGCCGGGCCGCATCGCGGCGAGCAGCGTTATGACCGCCGCGCCAACAGCGTAACGCTGGACATTGCCGCGGTTGCCGCTGCTGTCCGGCAATATGACTGCCCGCATATCGTGTTCACCGGCGGCGAGCCGCTGCTCCAGCAGCCGGCATTGGCGGCGCTCTGCGCGATGCTCGGGCCGGCCTATCATATCGAGATCGAGAGCAACGGCACCGTGGCGCTGACCGCCGGCTTTGCGCCGCATGTCCACCAGATCAACCTGTCGCCCAAGCTTGGTCATTCGGGCAATGCCGAAAGCACCCGGCGCAAGGAGGATGCGCTCGCCGCTTATGCCAGCGACCCCCGCGCCTGGTTCAAGTTCGTGATCGCCGATCCTGCCGATGCCGATGAAGTCGCGGCACTGGCGGAGCGGTTTGCGATTCCTGCCGAACGCATCATCCTGATGCCGGAGGGCACCGACAGCGCCACCTTGCGTTCACGGACCGCCTGGCTGGCGCCGTTATGCCTCGATCGCGGCTGGCGCTTCACCGACCGGCTGCACATCCACCTCTATGGCGACACGCGCGGCACCTGATCGGCGCGGTGGCGCGTAAATCGCTCAGCGACCGCCGTTCAGATTGTCCTTGTTGCGCCAGCGGGCAATGACGCGTGCGACCATCTCGCTCTCGCCGCCCTGTTCCTTCCACAGCGCGCTGAACGCAGGATCGTCCGAGGCCGGACGGCGCGCTTCGGCAAGATCATCGAACGCCACGCGGATCGGGATCGCGACGCCCTCGCCGCAGATGATGCATTCGCGATTGCGCAGCGCCGGAATCGAGTCGAGAAATCCGCGCGCACCTTCGGGCATGGCTGATCGCACATGCGCCTGGTCGCGATCATTGTTGAGCCGCATCGCGATGATCGTGCCGCATTGCGAGAGCACGCCTTCCGAAAGGTCGGACGGGCGCTGCGTGATCAGCCCCAGCGAGACGCCGTATTTGCGGCCTTCCTTGGCGATCCGGCTCAGCACGTCGCGCACCGCGCTGTGCTCGTTGACCCGGTCAGACGGGATGTAGCGATGCGCCTCTTCGCACACCAGCAGCACCGGCTTGGTCCGCTCCTTGCGGCTCCAGATGGCAAAGTCGAAGATCATGCGGCTGAGCACAGCCACCACGGTTGCGGTGATGTCCGACGGCACGCTCGACACGTCGATAACCGAGATCGGCTTGCCATTGGCGGGCAGACGGAAAATCTTGGTGATGAAATCGGACATCGTGTCGCCGACCAGCATGCCGGAAAACATGAAACTGTAGCGCGGGTCGGACTTGACCTCCTCGATCTTGCCCTTGATGCGCAGGAACGGCGCACTCGATGTCGCCTTGTCGAGCTTGCCCATCTCGTTCTGGATGTTCGCCACCAGGTCGGACAGCATGTACGGGATCGGCGTATCCACGGTAACGCGGGCATTGCCCATCGCCTGCTTGCTCTTCATTCGCGCGGCCAGCAGGCACTTGGCGAGAATTTCGGCATCAGTCTGACGGTCGGCGCCGTGCGAGGTCAGGAACACCTCGCAATGCTCCTCGAAATTCATCAGCCAATAGGGCATGGCGAGATTGCCGACATCGAACAGCTCGCCATTCTGCGCGAAGGCGCTCGAATATTCGCCATGCGGGTCGATCATCACGATATGGCCGTCGGGCATCATGTCGCAGATGCGGTGCAGGATCAGCGCGGCGGCGGTCGATTTGCCGGTACCGGTCGATCCCAGCAGCGCGAAATGCTTGCCCAGCAGCGCGTCGACATAGAGCGCGCCGCGCGTGTCGCTGGTCGGATAGACGGTCCCGATCTCGATATGCGGTCGGGCATCGGCGGCATAGACCTGCTTGAGGTCCGCGCTGGTCATCGCATAGAGCGGCGTGCCGGGAACCGGATAGCGCGTCACCCCGCGGCGGAAGTTGAAGATGCGCCCGGTGAGCTTTTCCTCCTCGCCCTCGCCCAGGAAATCGATCTGGCAGACGATCAGCCCGGCTTCGCGCTGGTGCATGCGCTGGGTGCGGACATTGGCGACCAGCCAGCGATTGCCCATGCGGATCTTGACCTGGCTCCCCACCTGTCCGGCCATCGATATACTGGGATCGTTGTGATCGACCAGCGCCTGCAAGCGTGCTGCGTCGAGCAGCACCTGCGAGCTCGATCCGGCAATTTCCACGACCTCGCCGATGCGCAGATGTTCGACCGGGCGCTGGATCACCAGGGGAATGTCCGGACGCTCGGCAGAGCTGGCGGGCATGCGCCCCTGGAAACTGCGCGGGTTGAGATCGACCATCGGGCTGCCTTGTGCCTTTTGCTTTGCGTATTCGCAGCAAGGCATAGGCGCACAGGGTAAATTTTCCCTCTATGCCGAAGTCATTGTCGGCGCCGTCAAATCTTGCGGAAGATCACGCCGCCAATCCAGCCCAATAGCAACGAAATCAGCACCGCGCAGACGCCATAGGCAAAGGGCTGATATTCGGCGACCGTCGCGACGAACAGTTCGAAGCCGAACTTGCGCACCTCGATCTCGCGCACCGCCGCTGCAAGCACCTGGCCGTCGCGCACCAGAAAGGTCTCCGCGGTATAGATGCCGGTCGGCACGCTGGCAGGGATCGAAAGCCGCGCCTGATACAGTACGCCTTCCAGAATCTCGACGCTGCCTTCCTGCTGCTTGTAGAGCCCCTCGCGCCGGTTGAGATCGACCAGCCCCGAGAGGAACCGACGCTGTTCGGCAGGATCGATGGTTCCGGCGGGCGAAAGCTGCAGATTGTCGAGGCCGAATTCGTAGATCGCGGCCGTCCGCTTGTCGACGATCTTGTCGATCGGGCGCGAGGAGGCGACGGCATAATAAGCGGGCGCCGAGCGGAATTCGGTGCTCGCAGCGTTGAGCCAGATGCCGGCAATCTGCTGCTTTTCGCGCAGGATGATCGACTGCGGCGGACCTTTGAGGATCACGACGATATCGCTGTCGCGCGCAGGCGGGGTGCCGCCGGGATAGACGATCGCGCCGAACAGCAGCAATTCCGCGCCGGTAAAGCCGTACTGGATCTGGATATCGCGCTGCGAGACTTCGGGCACCAGCACCGGTTCGCTCGCCCCGCCGAGCAGCAAGGCCGCGAAAAACGCGGCGATCAGCCGCGCCAGCCTCATTTCAGCAGCTCGACCGTATAGATTTCCGCAGGGCGAAAACCGAGGCCGATCGCGAGCCGCGCCGCGACCAGCAGGACCAAGGTGGCCAGCAGCAGCCGCAGATATTCGGGCGGCAGTTTCTGCGCGAAGCGCGCGCCGATCTGCGCGCCGGTAACGCTGCCGATCAGCAGCAGCACCGCCAGCACGATATCGACCGCCTTGGTGGTCAGGCTGTGCACCATGGTCGAGGCGAGCGTCACGAACAGGATCTGGAACAGCGAGGTGCCGACCACGACCTGCGCCCCCATGCCGAGCAGATAGAGCATCGCGGGCACCATCACGAAGCCCCCGCCGACGCCCAGCAGGATGGTCAGCATGCCGGTGACAAAGCCGAGGATCAGTGGCGCAAGCGGCGAGATGTACAGGCCCGAGCGATAGAAGCGCCAGCGCAGCGGCAGGTTGGCGACCAGCGGATGGTGGCGCCGCTTCTTGGGCGGCAGCGTCTCGCCGCGCCGCATCGCCCGCACACTGGCCAGGCTTTCGCGCGCCATCAGCCCGCCGATCGAGCCGAGCAGCAGCACATAAACGATGTTGATCACGGTATCGATCTGGCCGAGCTGCTGCAGCACGCGGAAAAGGGCCGCGCCCGCCAGCGTCCCGAAAATGCCGCCAACCACCAGCACGCCGCCCATCTGGTAATCGACCCCGTTGCGCCGGCTATGTGCGATGACACCCGACACGCTGGAGCCGGTGACCTGGGTGGAAGCGGAAGCCGCTGCTACCGTCGGGGGAATGCCGTAGAAGATCAGCAGCGGCGTGGTGAGAAAGCCTCCGCCCACGCCGAACATCCCCGACAAAATGCCCACAAGCCCGCCGAGCCCGATGATGACGAGCGCGTTGACCGAAAGATTCGCGATGGGAAGATAGACATCCATGGGTTGGAAAGTGCTAGCCGCTTTGGCGCATCAGCAGAAGGGGCAAGCGACCGAATGGGCAGGGTCGGGCTCAAAAACCCGCGGATAAGGTCAGCGCCACACCCGATGACGGGCGCGCCTGGCCGTCTATGCGCTGCCGCCAGTCGAGCGCGAAGGTCAGCGCGCCGCGCTCGACCGGCACCGTCAGCATGGCGCGCGGTCCCAGATCCATCCGATGCAGCCAGGGCTTGTCCCCCTGCCCGTCAGGCTCCTGCTGTCCGCCCGCCCAGAGCCCTCCACCCAATGCGAGTGTCGTGCCGCCGCGTTTGAGGACGGGCTGGGTGAGGCTTGCCTGAAGGTCGAAAAATGCGTGGGATTGCGCCAGCCCCACAAGTCCGGCCTGGCCATAGACCGACAGTTGCGCTCCGCTGCGACCGACCGCCCTGTCTCCCCCGGCGACCGCCAGAAGCGCCCAGCGGTCGCGCTGGCCTTCGACTAGGGCAATACGGCGCTCGACAGCGAGATCGAAAGGCAGCCGCGCCATGGGCCGAACAGACAGGCCGAGCGCCAGCGTGCGGTCGTCGCTGCTAGCCAGCGCCCCCGTCGCCCGGGCATAGAGCGCCGGGCGATGCGGAGCGTCGCCCATCGCCCAGCGCACCACCAGCCCGGCCTGGCTGCCGCCATATTGCCCGCCTGGCGCCAATATGCTGTCCGAGCTGCCCTGCCGGACCAGCGACCAGCCATAGACCGACCAGCGCCCGGCATGAGCGCGGGAACCGTCTGCCCCGCTCGGCGCGGGCGGCAGCCATGCCTCCGGCACCGGCGACAGCGGCACCTTGTCAGCCGGGCGCGGCGGCGCTGGCCGCAGCGGTAGGAACGCGCGCTCGGCATCCTGGGCCTGCGCTTGCCAACCCGGCGGCCCGATCACCGATCCGGCACTGCCGGCTCGCGGCTTGGCGCCACCGGCCCCATGAACGAGGTGCAGTGCGCGCAGCGGATCGTCGGCAGACAGGGCGCGCTGGTGAGCGCTGGCACGCAACTGCGGCGCGGCGTCTGCTTGGCCCTGCGACGTCATGCGCACGGGCACCGATGCGGTTGGTGTCGGATCGATCACGGGCCAGTGATGGATCACCCGGGCTGCGGACCAGGCGCATAACACGGTCAGCAGGAAAACCAGCGGCTGGCCGCGTCGGCGGTGCGCGATCCCCGACCCGGCATCCTGGCCCTGATCAGCCACGACCCTCGCCGATCATGGCAGGGCGCACCGCTGCGGGTTCGCCCCGCTGCGCTCCCATCGCCGCCGGGATCCGGTGCCGGGTCTTGTCCCAGGCCAGCGGCGCTCCGTTGAGGCTGGCAATATAGGCCAGCAGCGCTCGCCGCGCCGCCATGACCGCGATGACATTGCTGACCAGCGCGCGGGGCAGCGACCACAGGGCTTCGCGTGCGCCATGATTCCATCCGGTACAGGCCGCGCGCACGATCAGCCGCCAGACCAATGTGAAACCGGTCGCCACCAGCAGGACGCGCGACGCGGGATCGGGAGGGGCTGGCTGGTAAAGGCCCAGCGTTTGCGCAATCGCAACGACCAGCCACAGCAAAAGGCCAAGATATCCCGCGACAATCACCAATGCCGCCAGTGCCGACCGACGGTCGCGGGCACGCATCCAGATTTCGGCGATCGATCCGCCCCATCCGGTCCGGTCCCAGCCGGAAAGCGCGATCCCGATCATCCAGCGCGTCTTCTGGCGCACGGCTGCGCGCAGATCGCCCGGAAAATAGGCGCGCGTCGCCACCAGTTCGCCCGCCCCATCCCGCTGCCGAACGAAGGCGCCGCGACCGCCCTGTTCGTGGATCCGGATGCCGAGCTCGTAATCCTCGGTCAGGCTGTCCGTGGCAAAGGGTGCGTTGCCGCCAGAAGCCCCGGCCAGCCGCTGCAATGTCGCTCGCCGAAAGGCGCAACCGACCCCGGCACAGGGCATGGCGACCCCCATGCGCGCGCGCACCGGCATCTTGCGCAGATGCGCCTCGGCAAATTCATCGGCATAATGCCCGCCGACCAGGCGGGACGCGCGATCGATCAGCGGGCGCACCGGGATCTGGACGAAATCATGGTCGCTCAGCCAGCGGCGATAGACCTGAAACTCGGCCGCATGCACGACATCCTCGGCATCATGCAGCACGATTGCATCGAAGCGCCAGCGCTGCCTCGCCTCGTCACCGGTCATTGCCTGCCAGATGCGGTTGAGGCAATCGGCCTTCGAGCTTGGGCCCGTCGTGGACATCGTCACGAGCCGCAGACGCGTATCGCCCGCCGCTCCATGCCGCGCCGCATCGGCGGTCGCAGGGTCGTTGGCATAGACGCCGACATAGAGCCTGTAATCGTCATCCGGCCAGCGCGCCAGGCAGTGCGCTACCATGTCGCCGATCACCTCGGCCTCATCCCAGGCGGGAACGAAAACGGCATAGCGCCAGGGCTGCCCGGCATCGGCATGATCGCGCTCGCGCGCCTGGCCGCTGTCGCGCAACAGATTGATCAACCAGACGAAATCGAGCGCGAGGTCGTCGAACGCTCCAATCAGGAACCAGATACCGGCGAATAACAGCAGCTCGTTGGCGAACAGATCGGCGGCAGAAAACAATGCTGTCAGCAGCGCGGTGGCAATGCCTTCAACACTGGCTGCATCCTGTGCGCCCAATTGCTTGCCCCCTGGCAGTCATCATGGAGCTCCCGTCTGGAACGCCCAGGCAAGGCGGACATCTGCGCTGGAGATCGATGAGTCGTTGCTTGTTACAGAAATGCCCGCTTCGGAAAGTTTCGTCAAAACAATTTGCGATTGATTTGCACGGCCCGATACGGTGAGCGCCAGGCCCGTCCTGCGCGCGGCCCAGATGGCCAGTGCAAGATTGGCCTCACCCTCGTCGCCCAGCTCTTCGCCGTCGAGCGGGATGTCGGGAAGCGGCAGCGGCGGAGGGATAAGCTGCAGCTTCCACTGCGGTTCGGCAGCCGAAAGCCGCTGTTCCAGCGCACGATAGGTGGCGAGCGTCGCGCCGGGCAGCGGGTTCGCGCGCACCTGCGCAAGGCGCTTGTCGCGATCGACCAGCACCGCCTCGGGCGACGCGCCTGCCAGCAACGCCAGCTCGCGCCCGACCAGCGCCGCGTTCTCGCGTTCCTTGAGCGAGGCGGCGCTGGCCGATGCCGATGCCAGCTGTGCAGCCTCCGCATCGCCTGCTGCCGTGCCGACGCGGAACTGGTCGAGACTGAGCTTGACCGGGCGGCCCAGCGCCTTGGCGAGGCCGGCCTCTCCAAGCGCAGCCGCCCGGCTGCGAAACTGCGGCGTCAGCACTGTCGCGCGAATGGTAAGCGGATCGCCTGCGAAATCGATATCGAGCTGGTCGATCTTCGCCTGGCGCGGAAACTGTTCGGCAAGCACGTCTCGCGCCTGGCGCTGCGCGCGCGCTTCCCAGGCGATCTGGCTGAGCGAATAGCCCAGCGGAATGGCGAGGCCAAGAAACACGGCGATGATCACGCCCGCCTGCACCCCGCTCTGGCGGCTGGTCAGCTTGGGACCGAAGCCATAGAGCCGCGCCATCACCGCAGCCGCGATGGCAATGGTCATCAGGTTGGTGACGAAGAGCAGCAGCGCGCCGAAGAACACCGTGGCGTTGAGCGTAGCGAGGCCGAAGCCCACCGTCGCCAGCGGCGGCATCAGCGCGGTCGCGATCGCGACGCCGACGATCGTGCCCTCTCGCCCCCGGATCATCGCATAGGCCCCGGCGAGCGCCGAGAACAGCGCGACCAGCAGGTCGAACAGATTGGGCCGGGTGCGTGCGGCGATCTCAGACGTGACGTCCTTGATCGGCGAGAAGAAGACCACCAGCGCGGTGAACAGCACGGCCATGACGATCCCTGCCGCCAGCGTCATCGCGGTGCGGCGGATCTCGTTGCCATCGATGGTCGCGATGCCGAAGCCCAATCCGATGATCGGACCCATCAACGGCGAGATCAGCATCGCGCCGATCACCACCGCAGGCGAGGACAACAGCAGCCCCAGCACCGCAATGCCCGCCGACATCAGGATCATGAAGGCATAGCGCGGGGTCAGGCTGGCCTCGTCATCAACCTTGGCAATCACCGCACGATGCTCGATGCCGGGGATCACGCTGCCCCGCCACCAGCTGCCCAGCGGCCCGGCCACACGCGCGGCAAAGCGGCCCAGGCCGGAGCTCTTGCCAGGGACCGGTTGCGCTCCGCCAGCGCTGCTAGTGAATTGAGACATCGAGGTTCACCCTTACCTGTCCGGGGGTGGACCCGCCCGGCCTTTGCCGATAGACGTTTGCACATCATCGTACCAGCCGTCAGCAGCCATCGCGCCGCTGGCGCGTTAGGACAACGGCAACTGACCGATCGGCCCCGCAAAGGGGGTTTGTTCTTCCAGAGCATATCCGGTCCAGTACGCTTGGGCATCGAAAAAAGGGAGCAGACATGGGCGCACAGGGGATACCGGGCGGCAGCGAGACATCGGCGCTGCGCAAGTTCCTCAACAGCGAGGCAGCTGGAGGCATCATCCTGATCCTGTCCGCAGCGATTGCGATGATCATCGCCAACAGCCCGCTCTATGACCTGTACCATCATGTGCTGCACGACATTCAGGGTCCGGTATTGACCAAGAAGCTGGGCCCGATGACCCCGCATCTGTGGATCAACGACGGTCTCATGGTCATCTTCTTCCTCTATGTCGGGCTGGAGATCAAACGCGAGCTCGTCGACGGACGGCTATCGACCTGGGACAAGCGCCGCCTTCCGGTGATCGCGGCAATTGCCGGCATGGCCCTGCCCGCGCTCATCTACCTTGTCGAAACCGGCGGAGACCCTGCGGTCGTCAACGGCTGGGCCATCCCCGCCGCCACCGACATCGCCTTTGCCATGGGCGTGCTGGCGCTGCTCGGCAAGCGTGCGCCGACCTCGCTCAAGCTGTTCCTGGTCACCGTCGCGATCGTCGACGACATGGGCGCAGTGGCGATCATCGCGCTGTTCTATACCGAAGGCCTCGCCCCCATCTGGCTGGGCGCAGCCGCAGTCGTGATGGCAGCAATGTACGCGCTAAACCGCTTCAGGGTGATGAACCTCATCCCCTATCTGCTGCTCACCGTGGTGCTGTGGTACGCGATCCTGCAATCGGGAGTGCACGCGACCATCGCCGGCGTGCTCGCGGCCTTCATGATCCCGATCATCAAGACCCCCGGCGCACCCGATGCCCATGACAGCCCGCTCCACCGGCTGGAACACGGCATTTCACCATGGAGCAGCTTCCTCATCATCCCGCTGTTCGGCTTTGCCAATGCCGGCGTTTCGCTGGAGGGCGTGGGGCTGGGCGAGGCGTTCGCGCCAGTGCCGCTCGGCATCGCGTCGGGCCTGTTCCTGGGCAAGCAGATCGGCATTTTCGGCAGCGTCTGGCTGTCGGTGAAGCTGGGCATTGCCAGCAAGCTGCGCGGCGCGACCTGGCTGCAAATCTACGCCGTCGCGGCCTTGTGCGGCATCGGCTTCACCATGAGCCTGTTCATCGGCGCGCTCGCCTTCCCCGGCAACGCGCTGCTGATCGACGAGGCGAAGATCGGGGTGATCATGGGCTCTGTCGTTTCCGCGCTGCTGGGCTATACCATCCTGCGCGTCTGCCCCCTGCACCCGCAGCACGAACAGGAAGAGCGCGAACAGGAAGAAGAAGTGGGCGCCGACGGTGACGTCGAAAGCCTGGAAGACGACGAGGACGAGGAAGTAGCACGCGCATGAAGATGTTCGCCCGTTTCGGCCTGCTGGCCCTGGTGCTGGCCTGCGCCGCTTGTGTGACCAAGCCGGCGCCCCAGGCCAGCAAGCCCGCCGACCCACTCAACGACATCGCGCGCCAGTATGTCCTGCTGTCGCTGGAAATCGGCACGCACGAGGACGGCTATATCGACGCTTATTATGGCCCCGCCGAGTGGAAGCAGCAGGCCGAGGCCAATCCCCGCGACTTGCCCACGCTGGCCCAGGCAGTCGATGCGCTCGACGCCAGCCTGATGGCGATCGATGTTTCGGACCGCGAGATCCTGGTACAGCGCAGAGCGAAATTCCTGCACGCCCAGCTCCATGCCGCACGCACGCGGCTGAAGATGCTACGCGGCGAAAAGCTCTCGTTCCGCCAGGAATCGCTCGGCCTGTTCGGTGCGACGCCGGACATCCAGCCGCTGGCAAGCTATGACCCGGTGCTGCAGCAGATCGAGACGCTGCTCCCCGGTCTCGGCACGCTGGCAGAGCGGGTCGATGCCTTTCAGGAACGCTTCGTCATTCCCGCTGACCGGCTAAAACCGGTGTTCGATCGTGCCATCGCCGAGTGCCGTGCGCGCACCGCCGCGCACATCCCGTTGCCCAAGGGCGAAAGCTTCCGCATGGAGTTCGTCACCGGCAAGCCGTGGAGCGGGTATAACTATTACCAGGGCAATCTCGCCAGCCTGATCCAGATCAATACCGACCTGCCGATCCGCATCAGCCGCGCGGTCGATCTGGGCTGTCACGAGGGCTATCCCGGCCACCACGCGCTCAACTATCTGCTCGAGCAGAAGCTGATGCGCGGGCGGGGCTGGGTGGAGTACAGCGTCTATCCGCTCTACAGCCCGCAGAGCCTGATCGCCGAAGGCTCGGCCAATTTCGGCATCGACCTTGCCTTTCCGGGCGACGAGAAGCTGGCGTTCGAGACGCGCGAACTCTACCCGCTCGCAGGCCTCTCCACCGCCGATGCGGCGCGGCTGGCGCAGCTGCAAAAGGCGCTTTCGGGGCTGCGCGGCGCGCGCTTCACCATCGCGCAGATGTATATCGACGGCCAGATCGACCGCGCCCAAGCGATCGCGATGACCCAGAAATACCAGTTGATGAGTGAGGCGCGGGCGAAGCAGTCGATCGGCTTTACCGATACCTATCGCAGCTATGTGATCAACTATGGTCTCGGCCAGGACATGGTGCAGGCCTATGTCGAGACAGCCGGACCCGATGCCAAGGCGCGCTGGGCGGCGATGGAGCGCGTGATCAGCGAACCGACCCTGCCGGTGGATCTGACGTTCAAGTAACCCGTTCTCCGGCGAAAGCCGGAGCCCAGGAGCGAGATTGCTCTATCCCGCATCTGGATTCCGGCTTTCGCCGGAAAACACTCAGCTGGCAAACAGCATCGCGTCGTCGGCGAACGCCTTGAACTCGAGCGCATTGCCCGCCGGATCGTGGAAGAACATCGTCGCCTGTTCGCCCACCTGGCCTGCAAAGCGGATATGCGGCTCGATCACGAAGCGCGTCCCCGCCGCCTTGAGCCGGTCGGCCAGCGCGTGAAAATCGTCCATCGTCAGCACCACGCCGAAATGCGGCACCGGCACGTCATGCCCGTCGACCGGGTTGTGATGCGCGCGCCGCGCCCCGGCCTCAGGGTCGAGATGCGCGACGATCTGGTGACCGAACAGGTCGAAATCGATCCAGTGATCGGACGAGCGTCCCTCGCCGCAGCCCAGCACCTCCTTGTAAAAGTGCCGCGCCGCAGTCAGGTCATCGACCGGAAAGGCAAGATGAAAAGGGCGGATGGTCATCTGATCGCAGTGCGCATCAGAAGCCGGTGAGCGCGGCGTCGAGACCGGTCGGCACCACGTTGATCACGATGGGCTTACCTTCGAGGTCAAGGAAGACGAGCTCGAGCTTCTTGGCCTTTTTGAAATTGGCGATATCGGTCGGGCCCAGCGGCTTCTCGCCGATACAGCCCTCTGGCAGGCAGCGGCTGAACACGATCTTGTCGATCGCCTTGGTCTGGTCGCCATCGACCTGGATCAGCGCGCCGGTATCGAGCCGGACGCCCAGCGGCACCTTGACCAGCAGGCCGGTCTTGCCGGTGGTCTTCTGCCGGGCGATCGCGACGCGGATCACTTCCTTCTGGTTGGCCTCGTCGATCAGCGATTGCACCGCGTCGCAGATTTCCTGTTCGCCGGTGCCCTTGCAGCCTGCGGTCCAGGGTTTGGCGCCATTGGTCCCCATCTTCGGCGTGATCGCCTGGGGTGCCGCCGGAGCGGTGGCGGCGGGTGCAGCCGGGGTCGCAGGCTTGGCGGTCTGCGCGGCAAGCGGGGCCGAGACCAGGGCTGCGGCCAACGCGAGCGCGGCCGAACGGAACACGAAATCCATCGCAATCACACTTTCTTCACTGGGCAGGCTGCCATGTCCACAAGGGGGGCGCCGTGCCGTTGCACAGGCTGATATACTCGCAGCCGCCAGGCTGTCCATCGCCCAGCGGCATGCCGTTGCGATCGTCCTCGCCAGCGGGACGCAGCTCGGGCGAAAGCAGCATGGGCAGCGGCGCGGAAAGGCCCTGCAGCAGCTGCAATGGCGTGGTGCTGTCGGGCGAGACCGGCAGAGTCACGCTGCCCTGCGGCGGCATGGCGATGATCGGCGGCACGGCGACGCTGGCCGTCGGATCGGCCGGAGCAGGCGGGGCTGCTGCACTGCCCGGCGGGGTGCTGCTGCTCGGCGGGGTGCCGTTTCCACCGGCAATCGGCAGCGTCACCGGTGGAACGGTGACGATCACCGGCGGGGCGGTGCCCACGGGTGGGGTAGGCGCGCCACCAGTGCCCGGCGGATCCTGCGCAGGCGGTGCGACGGCGGGAAGCACCGTCATCACGCCGGGGCGATAGGTGATCTGGTAATTGCGCGCGGTGCCGCGCGAGGCGTTGATGATATACTGGCCCGGTGCCGCATTGGCGCCGCCCGATGCGCGCAGCACCAGCCCGGTCACCACCGATGCGCTATCGCCGTTGCGCAGCCCCGAATAGCTGACCGTCAGTATCGGCTCTCTGCCGCCCTGCGTCATGGTCTTGTTGTCGGCTGTGATCAGCAACTGGGCCTGGGCGATGGTCAGGCGGCCGGGGATATAGCTGAAATCATAGTTGAGGGCCGATCCGCCCGATGCGGTGATCGCATAGAGGCCGACATCCGACCCGATGGTCGCAGTTGTGCCGAAGGTCAGCCCGGTGACCACGCTGGCATTCTCGCCGTTGCGGAAGCCGCTGATGCTGGCGGTGAAGGTCGGGTTCGCAAGGCCGTATTCGCGGCGCGCATCGTTGACCCGCACCTGCAGCAGCGCCTTGGTGATGGTGAGCGCGCCGGGCACATAATCGAACCGGTAATTGGCTGCCGTCGCGCCCGATCCGGTAATCACATAGCTGCCGACATTGCTGCGCGCATTCGCTCCGGTCGTCAATCTGAGCCCGGTGACGCCCTGGTCGGTATCGCCATTGCGGAAGCCGGTGATGCTCGCCGTCAGCGCCGGATTGGGCGCGCCATAGGTCCTGGTCTTGTTATCGATGGCAACGGTGAGCGTGGCCGGATTGATGACGAGCGTGCCGGGAACATAGGCAAAGTCATAGTTGAGCGCGCTGCCACCCGAAGCCGTGATCGCATAGCTGCCCACGCCCGAGGCCTGGGTCGCGGGCGTGGCGAGCGCCAGCCCGCTGACGACGCTGGCCGTATCGCCGTTGCGCAAGCCGCTGATCGTGCTGGTCAGCGCCGGGTTGGCAAGACCATATTCGCGCGTCTTGCCATCGGCGGTTACGGTAAGCAGCGCCCGGGTGATCGTGAGCGTTCCCGGCACATAGGCAAAGTCATAGTTCGCCGCGCTGCCCCCCGATCCGGTGATCGCATAGGTGCCGACATTCGAGCTGATACCCGCATTGGTGCCATAGACGAGGCCGCTCACGACGCTGGCGGTGTCGCCATTGCGCAGGCCGCTGATGGTGCCGGTGAACACCGGGTTGGCGAGACCATATTCGCGCGAGGCATTATCGGCGGTCACCGTCAGCAGGGCGCGCGTGATCGTCAGCGTGCCGGGCACATAGGCAAAGTCGTAATTGGTGGCGGATGCGCCGGAACCGGTAATTGCATAGCTGCCGACCGACGAGCCGCTGGTCGCGCTGCTGCCATAGACGAGCCCGCTGATCACACTGGCGGTATCGCCATTGCGCAAGCCGCTAATGGTGCCGGTGAACACCGGGTTGGCCAGGCCATATTCGCGCGAGGCATTGTCGGCGGTCACCGTCAGGAGCGCCTTGGTGATCGTCAGCGTGCCTGGCGCATAGGTAAAGTCGTAATTGGTGGCAGATGCGCCGGAACCGGTAATGGCATAGCTGCCAGCATTGCTCGCGATCGTGGCGACCGACCCAAAGACCAGACCGCTGATCACGCTGGCGGTATCGCCGTTGCGGAAGCCCGTTACGCTGCCGGTAAAGGCGGGGTTCGCCAGCCCGTATTCGCGCGTGGCGTTATCCGCCGACACCGTGAGCAGCGCCTTGGTGATCGTCAGCGTGCCGGGGACGTAGGCGAAGTCGTAGTTGGTCGCCGTCGCCCCCGATCCGGTGATCGCATAGGTTCCGACGTTGCTTGCTGCGGTGGCGACCGTGCCATAGGTCAGACCGGAGATGACGCTCGCGGTATCGCCATTACGGAAGCCCGTGATGCTGCCAGTGAATGTCGGATTGGCGAGTCCATATTCGCGTGTCGCGTTGTCGGCGGTCACCGTGAGCAGCGCGCGCGTGATCGTCAGCGTACCGGGAACATAGCTGAAATCATAGTTCGCGGCACTGCCACCCGACGCAGTGATCGCATAGGTGCCAGCGTTACTCGCAGCATTGGCAATCGTACCATAAGTAAGGCCGCTGACGACGCTCGCGGTATCGCCCGCGCGAAGGCCGCTGATCGTGCCGGTGAACACCGGGTTGGCGAGACCATATTCACGCGTTGCATTATTGGCGGTCACGGTGAGCAAGGCTCGCGTGATAGTCAGCGTACCGGGCACATAGGCAAAGTCATAAT
>NZ_LSHM01000003.1:0-145441 GCF_001557175.1 Blastomonas sp. CCH9-A1 | reverse complement strand
CATAGTTGGTCGCCGTCGCCCCCGATCCGGTGATGGCATAGGTGCCGACGTTGCTTGCTGCGGTGGCGACCGTGCCATAGGTCAGGCCGGAGATCACACTCTCGGTATCGCCATTGCGGAAGCCGGTGATGCTGCCGGTGAAGGCCGGGTTTGCAAGTCCATATTCGCGCGTGGCGCTATCCGCCGTGACCGTGAGCAGCGCCTTGGTGATCGTCAGCGTTCCGGGAACGTAATCAAAGTCGTAATTGTCGGCAAAAGCCTCGAATGGTGTGATCGTATAGCTGCCGACATCCGAGAAAATATCGGCAATCGTGGAGAATTGCAGGCCGCTGACCACCGACTCGTCGTCGCCATTGACGAAGCCGGAGAAAGTCGCGGTGAAGATCGGATTGTCGAGGCCATATTCGCGGCTGGCATTGTTGGCGGTCACCGTGAGCAGCGCCTTGAGCGTGTTCAGCGTGCCATTGACGAAGTCAAAGCCGTAGCCGACCTCGGAAGCGAGCGTATTCGGATCGAACCGGATTGCGTCGAACCCTGCCCCGCCGGAACCTTCGTCGAACAGACGGGGCGCGCCGGAATAGGCATAGGCTTCGGCATCGCCATTGACCAGGCCGCTGACCTGGAAGGTATAAGTGGGCGCCGCCTGGCCATAGGTTCGGGTCTGATTGTCCGCCGTGAAGGTCAGGATCGGCTGGCGCGCAAAGATGAACAGGTTGCCGGCCTGCGTGACCGAATCGGCAAAGCTGCGATTGTACAGATTGTTCCCGATGAGGCCGCCGCGCGTGATCGCTTCATAGTCGTCGGAATAGACGCGGAAGCGGCCGCCGCCGGTCAGGCTGAACGCCCCCGGGCCGGCATTGTTCGTGAACAGCTTGCTGACAACGGTTATGGCGTCGCCCGCACCGCTCGCGGTGAGCACCGCGCCTGGCGATATCACGACCTCGTCGGCAAAACCGCCTAGGCCTTCCGGGGCGATCACGTTGATGATGCCGGCGGTGATGTTGCCAAGCGTGATCGGCCCGCGATCGAAATTCGTCTGCCCGGCCCCGTCGAACAGCCGGATATCGACCTGGCCGGTGCCCGCATCGACAAACCCGTCGGAGCCGAAGCTGATCTCGGCTGGCCCGGGATCGCGGAAGCTGTCGATGACGCCGGCGCCCGTTCCGACATTGGCGAGCAGAGAAAGCGCTCCATTATCGGTGACAATGCCGGCGTTGATCAGGATCGAGCGGCCTGCCTGGAAGGTCAGCGCGCCGCCATCGCCCGAGGGATTGTCGACCAGGATCGCCGCTGTGACGGTGATGTCGTTGTTCGCCTGAAGCGTGACGCCGGTGCCACCCGAAAGGATCGCGGCAAGCGCGCTGGCGCTGATCGTGACATCCGCTCCCGGATTGTCGCCGAAGCCGAGACCGGGGATCCCGCCCGAGCCCAGCGCGAAGAAATAGACCGCTCCGGCATTGCCCACACGGTTTTCGGGACCGTCGTCTCCGGGCGTGCCCACCACCAGCCGGCCGCCATCGAGAGCCAATGCGCTGCCGAATTGGTCGGCAACCCCGGTGGGGCCGAAGTTGATATCGGAAGGGCCGTTATAGCCGCGGCCGATGCGCGAGGTGAGCGAGGGGTCGTTGCCAAAGGTCGCGCCGGGCACGGCGAAGAGATAGGCCGCACCGACACCCGCCTGCTCGTTGCCGGCGCCGCGATCGCCCGGCGCGCCGACCGCCAGGATCTCGCCGCGCAGCGCCACAGCCGACCCGAAAAGATCGCCATTGTCCAGCATGGGCACCCCATTGGCCCCGGCATAGTCCACGCCCAGCGTGCGGGCGAGCGTCGGTGTCGCAAAGGCATTGTCGGCGAAGGTGAACAGATGCACCGCACCCGTGCTGGCGCTGCCGTTAAGGGCACCATCATCGCCGGTCGCGCCCACGGCCAGTCGCAACCCGTCGAGCGAGAGCGATGCGCCGAAGCGGTCCGCGCTGTCCAGTATCGTGAGGTCGAGGTCGTTGCTGCCCGTATAGCCGCGGCCGATGGTTCCTGCCAGCGACGCGCCGAACAGCGCCGGATCGGTAAAGGTGATCAAATAAACCGCACCGCTATCGGCCACCGAATTGCCAGCGCCATCATCGCCCGGCGCCCCCACGGCCAGCTGGGTGCCCGACAGCGACACTGCACTGCCGAACCTGTCGTCAGCATCGAGGCTGACGCCCAGATTGTTTCCGCCGGCATAGCCCAGGCCGATCTGGCCGAGCAGGCTGCCGCTGTTGAAGTCGGTGTCGGTAAAGATGAACAGGTAGACGGCGCCGGCATTCGCGACACCGCGCGCCACGCCGCGATCGCCTGGCGCGCCGACCGCAAGCCGGGTTCCATCGAGCGATACCGCGCTGCCAAAGCCCGAGCCTGCGGTCATTTCGCTGACCGCGATATTCTTGCCCCCGCTATAGCCGCGCCCGACGATGCCCTGCAAAACCGGTGCCGCAAAATCGGCATTGGCAAAGGAGAAGAGATAGACCGCACCGGCATCGGGAACGTTGATGCTGTCGCCATCATCGCCAGGCGCACCGACCGCCAGCCGGTTGCCGTCGAGCGATACCGCGGCGCCGAAACCGTCCCCGAGCTCCAGCCCCGCGACCGCCGTGCCCAGGCCGCGCGTATAGCCGGAGCCGATCGTGCCGACCAGTTCCGCGCCGCCGAAATCGAGATCGGTGAAAGTGAAGAGATAGACCGCGCCGGAATCAGCGGCGCTGCCGGGATTGCCGAAGCCGTCGTCGCCGGGCGCGCCCACCACCAGTCGGCCGCTGTCGAGCGATACTGCCGAGCCGAAGAAATCGAACTCATCGAGCGCAACGTCGAAATCGAGATTGGTGCCGAAATTCGCCAGCCCCGTGCCCAGGATTTCGGAAACCGTACCGCCGCCGAAACTGCTGTCGGAAAAGCTCAGCAGATAGACCGCACCCGAATTGAGGGGGCTGGCGGCAGAACTGCTGAGCCGTGGCGCGCCAATGGCCAGTCGGTCGCCGTCCAGCGAGACCGAGAAGCCCAGAAGGCTTTCGGAACCCATACCGAACGGCGTCAGGGCCGTGTTGACATCCCCGGGTCCATCATAGCCGGCGCCGACGATGCCGCGCTGAATCCCGCCGGAAAAGGCAAGATCGGCGAACGTGAACAGATAGACCGCACCCGAGCTGGTCAGGCTGTTGTCGCCGCCATCATCCCCGCGCGCACCGACCGCCAAGCGGGTCCCGTCGAGCGCGACCGACCAGCCGAACCGGTCGAAATCTTCGAGCGCGACGTCCAGATCGTTGCCCCCAGCGTCGAAGCCGAGCCCGACAATGGCTTGCAGCGTGCCGCCCTGGAACAGCGAATCGGCAAAGGTGAACAGATAGACCGCGCCGGTCTCGCGTTCGAGAAAGGGGGGATTGCCTGCGGCGTCGTCGCCATCGGCTCCCACCGCCAATCGGTTGCCGTCGAGCGAAACCGACGTGCCGAAGCGGTCATTGGCCTGCAGATCGGCCACGGCGACGTTCTTGCCGCCGGAATAGCCCAGGCCGACAATGGCTTCGAGCGCTCCACCGGCAAACTGGGAATTGGAAAAGCTGAACAGATAGACGGCGCCGGCAGAACCGACGGTGTTCCCGGCGCCTGCATCATTGATTGCGCCGACGGCGAGACGGTTGCCGTCGAGAGAAACCGAGGTTCCGAAACCGTCTGCGCTCTCGATCTGCGTGACGAACAGATTCTTCCCGCCGACATATCCGTGGCCGATCACCGATTGCAGGGTCGCCCCCCCGAACAGGAAATCGGTGAACGTGAAAAGATAGACCGCACCCGAATTGCTCAGATCATCGATCGATCCGTCATCGCCTGCCGCTCCGATCGCCAGCCGAACCCCGTCCAGCGCCACGCTTGCGCCAAAGCCGTCACCTGCCCCCAGCTGGGCGAACGACGGCGCGGCGGGACCCGTCAGATCCAGCCCCACCGCAGCGCGATAATCGGCGCCGATCGTGCCGGTCAGGCGGCCGGTGGTGAACAGGGAATCGCTGAACTGGAAGAACTGGACTGCGCCGCTGTTCGGCTGGCTGTTGCCGGGGCCATCGTCCCCCGGCGAACCGACCGCGAGGCTGTTGCCGAAAAGCGAGACGGCGGCGCCGAAACTGTCGTCCTGTTCCACGGGCACCGAGATCAGCTGCGCCCCGTTGTTCGTGCCGACATAACCATTGCCGATGATCGACCGCTGGACAGGGCTGACCAGCTGCGCGTTGCCAAAGCCGTAAAGATAGACAGCCCCGGCGCCGAACTGGAAGATATTGCCCGCGCCCTGATCGCCCGGTGCACCGATTGCCAGCCGCCCGGCATTCAGCGACACAGCACTGCCGAACAGGTCGCCATTGTCGAGCGATCCGGGATCGCCGTCATTCGCCCCGGTATAGCCGCGACCGATGACTCCGGCCTGCGCGACGCCGCTGGCCTGGCTGTCGGTAAAGGTGAAGGTGTAGACCGCACCGATGGCGCTCAGGCTGCCGCCGATATTGCCCGCGCCCGCATCGCGCGGTGCGCCGACGGCGAGCTGCCGCGCCACGGTATCCACCGACAGCGCAGCCCCGAAATTGTCGCCGGGATCGAGCGCGCCGAGGTTCAGGCTGTTGAGCCCGGCATAGCCCGAGCCGATGGTGCCGATGACGCCGCCTGCACCGACGAACGGGCTGTGCAGCAGCAGATAGACCGCGCCCGAATCCCCCACGGCGTTGCCCAGGCCATCGTCGAACGGTGCCCCGACCAGCAGGTTGGCGAGCGATATGGCGACGGCAGAGCCGAACCTGTCCCCGGCCTCGAGCGCGATATCGAGATCGTTGACGCCGCCATATCCGTTGCCGACTGTGCTGAACGACGAGAGGTTTTCGAAGGCCCCGGACTGGAAGGCGAAGGTATAGACGGCACCGCCATCGGCGACGTCGTCCTGCCCGCCATCGTCGCCCGGCGCCCCCACGGCAAGGAACGAGCCGAACAGCGAGACCGACGCGCCGAAATTGTCGCCTGCCTGCAGACCTGCCACCGACAGGTTCTTGCCGCCGGTATAGCCCGACCCGATCACCCCTTCGAGCACCGGTGCCGTCAGGTTCAGGCCCGGCGCGTTCGAGAAGCTGATCAGATAGACCGCACCCGCGCCGGCGGTGAGGCCGGACGCGCCATTGTCGAAGGGCGAACCGATGGCGAGCAGCTGGCCGTCCAGCGAGACGGCGTGGCCGATATTCTCGGACTGGCTGCGGTTGATGCCCTGTGCGGTAAGCGAAAGGGTCTGGCCGGAGGCATAGGCCCCGCCCATGACACCCGACAGTTCAAGATTGTCGAAAGCCGGGCCGGCAAAGCTGAACAGATAGGCAGCCCCGGTCGACGGACCGATGCCGTTGCCGCTGTCGCCCGCCGCTCCGACGATCAGCCGGGTGGTATCGAGCGCGATCGCCGAACCGAAGCGGGTGCCGTCATACAGGCCGACGACCGGCAGGGCGGTGGATCCGATATAGCCCGAGCCGATCACGGCCTCCAGCGTGGGGCTTTCCAGCGTGGCACCGGCAAAGGCAAACAGGAAGGCCGCACCGCGATCGAGGCCGCCGCCGGAAAAACCGCTGTCGCCCGGCGCGCCCACGGCCAGCCGGTTGTTCAGCAGGGAAACCGAGGCGCCAAAGCCGTTGGCGCCGTCAAGCTCGCCCACCGAAAAGTCGCTCGGCACGCCGGTATAGCCGCTGCCGAGCGTGCCGAGCAGCGTCGGTGATCCGAAATTGGTGTCGGCAAAGTTCAGCAGATAGACCGCGCCTGCATCGCCGAGCGCGTTGCTGAACCCGTCATCGCCCACAGCCCCGACGGCCAGGTTGAGACCGTCGAGCGACACCGAGCTGCCAAAGCGGTCGCCCGCCTCCAGATTGCCGATCGCCAGCAGGTCGGTGCCCGAATAGTCCGCGCCATAGACGCCGATCAGGCTGCCCGATTCGAAATAGTTGAACACCGGAACCGAGCCGCTGAAATCGATGGTGTTCGAGAATTTGAGCGCATAGACCGCGCCCGAATCGACAAAATTGTTCGACCCGCCATCATCGCCGGGAGCCCCGACAACGAGCTGATCGAAGCGCAGCGACACCGCGCTGCCGAACGCGTCGCCCGCCCCCAGGTTGAGCAGTCCGACATTCTTTCCGCCGCCATAATCGCGGCCGATCGTCGCCTCCAGCACCGGATTGTTCAGGCCGGAATCGAACCGGAAGAGATAGACCGCCCCCGCATCGGTCGACAGGTCGTCGGCGCCATCGTCTCCCGGTGCTCCGACCGCCAGCAGATCGGGATTGAACCCGCCGAGCGAGACGCTGCTGCCGAACCGATCGCCGTCCTGCAAGGCTGCGACGTCGAAATTGCCGCCGCCGGTATAGCCTTTGCCCAATATGCCCTTGAGCGTGGGCGTGGCAAAATCGGCACCGGCGAAGGTGAACAGATAGACCGCGCCGATATCGCTCCCCGTGCCCCCGGCCGAGCGGTCGCCGGGCGCGCCGATCGCAAGCAGATCGCCCGTCAGCGAGACCGCGCTGCCGAAGCGGTCGTTGGTGGACAGCTGTGGCACTGCAATGTTCTTGAGGCTGCCATAACCGCGACCAAAGGTCCCTTCGAACGAAAGACCGGCAAAATTGCTGCCGGTGAACGCGAACAGATAGACCGCGCCGAACCCGAAATCGCTGTTGTCCGCGCCCATGTCGCCCGACGCGCCGACGACAAGCCGGTTCTGGTTGAGCGAGAGCGAATTGCCGAAACCGTCGCCAACTGCCAGCTGGCCCAGCGGCAGATCCAGATCGCCGCCATAGCCCCTGCCGATGGCGCCCGTCTGGGTATAGGTGCCGTTCGACAGCGAAAACAGATAGGCCTTGCCCGAACTCGGGACCGAATCGTTGGCTCCGCCATCGCCCGGCGCGCCGACGACCAGCAATCCTGCCGAGGCGGATACCGCCGTTCCGAACTGGTCGGAGCTGCCAAGAAACGAAACATCGGTATCACCGGGTTCGGCGAACCCCGATCCGATGATGCGGACCAGCTGGGGCAAATCGAAGGCCGAATTGGTGAAGGTGATGCCGTAGACCGCACCGGCATTCACCAGATTGTCGGCGGCCCCCCGATCCCCCGGCGCACCCACGAACAGGTTCAGGCCATCGAACGCCACGCTGGTGCCAAAGGCGTCGCCCGCCTGGAGCTGCGTGTCGGGCCGGTTGATGTCCAGGTCCTTGGCGCCAGCCGAATAGCCGAATCCGATCGTGCCTTCCAAGACGCCACTGGTGAACTGGGCGTCGGCGAAGGTGAACAGATAGACCGCGCCCGAGCCCGCAGCGGTATCATTCAGCGCGTCATCGCCCGGCGCCCCCACCGCAAGCCGCGTTCCGCTGAGCGCTACCGACCGGCCAAAGCCGTCGTCCGTTGCGAGTTGCGACAGATCGATGTCCCGGGTGCCGGTATAGCCCAGACCGATGGTCGCCTGCAGCGAGCCTCCGGAGAAAAGCGGGTCGGTGAAATTGAAGAGATAGACGGCGCCTGCGGAACTTGTCGAGCCCAGCGCGCCCGCATTGCCGGGCGCGCCGACCGCCAGTTGCAGCCCATCGAGCGAAACCGATGCGCCGAACTGTTCCAGGCCGTTGATCGGCACCGACAGATTCTTGCCGCCGCTATAGCCCTGCCCGATAATCGCTTCGAGCACAGGCGCGCCGAACGCCTGATCGGCAAAGCTGAACAGATAGACCGCACCGGAGAAGATCAGGCTGTCAAACGCACCACCATCGCCAGGCGCCCCGACCGCAAGCCGGTTGCCGTCGAGTGACACGGCGAAACCGAATTCGTCCCCCGGCCTGAGCCCGGGAACAGACAGGGTGCTGAGCCCGGCATAGCCCGCCCCCAGCTTGTCGATCAGCCGGATATTGCCGAAACCGGTGTCGGCAAAGGTGAACAGATAGGCGGCACCCGATCCCGGTGCGCTGTTGTTCCTGCCCGCATTGTTCGATGCGCCGACCACCAGCCGGTCGCCGTCGAACGCGACCGCCGCGCCGAACTGCTCGCCCTTGGCCAGCTTGAGGTCGAAATCGCGCGGTGCGGCAAGATAGTCGGCACCGATGATCCCGGCCTGATTGATATCGGTAAAGCCGGACGAGGCCGTGAACAGATAGACCGCCCCGGCATCGTTCTGCGTGCCGTTGCGACCGTCATTGCCCACCGCGCCGACCACGAGCTGCAGACCGCGGAGCGCGACCGACTGACCGAAGAAATCCCCCGGAGCGCCATTGATGTCGAAATCGTTCAGGCCGGAATAGAATGTCCCCAGCCGCGCTTCCAGCGCGCCGCCGCTGAAATCGCCGGCCGCAAAGCTGTAGACATAGACCGCGCCCGAATCGAAGATGGGGGTGCCTCCCCCGTCGTCGTTCGGCGCGCCGATGGCCAGGCGCAGGCCATCGAGCGAGAGCGATGTGCCGAACCGGTCTCCGGCTTCGAGATCGAGCACGCTGATATCGTTGGGGCCGGCCGATCCGTAGGACTTGCCCAGCGTGGCCAGCCGCTGCGGGGTGGCGAGGAAGCTTGCATCGCCCAGATCGAAGATATGGACCGCACCGGCCTCGATGTCCGATGCGCCAAAGCCGTTGTCGCCCGGCGCACCCACCGCAAGGATATTGCCCGACAGTGCGACTGCATTGCCGAACAGGGCCCCTTCACCATTGATCGGCCCGCCGGTAAAGCTTTCGAAGTTGAGCACGCGCCGCAGGACGCCATCCGAGAACGAGGCATCGGCAAAGGTGAAGAGATAGACCGCGCCAGCATTGCCCGTGCTGTTCGCGGTGCCGTCGTCGCCGATCGCCCCGACCGCCAGCCGCAATCCGTCGAGCGCGACAGACGAGCCGAAAAGATCGTCCGCATCCAGCTGCCCGACCGCGATGTTCCTGCCGCCGCTATAGCCCGATCCGATGATAGACTGCAGCACCGGCGCACCGAATTGCGCATCGCCGAAGGTGAAGAGATAGACGGCACCGGAATCGAGCCTGGTGTTGGTCGCGCCATCGTCGAACCGCGCACCGACCGCCAGCCGGTTGCCGTCCAGCGAGACCGCCGTGGCGAAATTGTCCTGCTCTTCCAGGCCGGTGTCCAGCAACGACAGACCGAAAAGCGATGTATAGCCTGCCCCCAGAATGCCGACCTGCTCTGCGTCGGAGAACAGATCGTCGCCAAAGGTGAACAGATAGACCGCGCCAGAATCGGTCAGCAGGTTGGCGCGCCCGTCGTCATTCGACATGGCGATGGCGAGACGGCGTCCGTTCAGCGCGATATCGCTGATGGTATCACCGGGCTCCATCCCCAGGATCGACCGGTTCTGTCCCCCCAGGCTGTCATAATTGATGCCGATCCTGGCTTCGAGGACCGGTGTAGAGAAAAGCTGGTCTGCAAAGCTGAACAGATAGACCGCACCGGAATCGGCTACGGTGTCGCCGACACCGTCGTCCAGCCTTGCGAGAATGGCCAGCCGATTGCCGTCGAGCGACACCGCCTCGCCGAAATGATCGCGCCCGATACCATCGAGATTGGGAAGGTTGAAATCCTTGGGGCCGGTATAGCCCCCACCGATCCTGCCTTCCAGCACGGCACCGCCGAAACTCGCATCGGCGAAGCTGAACAGATAGACCGCGCCGCCGACAAGGCTGTTCCCCTGGCCGTCATCGCCATAGGCCCCGACGGCAAGCCGGTTGCCATCGAGCGATACGCCGCCGCCGAAAAGGTCTTCGGCATCCAGCGTGATCGATACGTCATTGGGCAGGCTGGCATAGCCCTGGCCGATAACCCCGGCGAGACTGGGGGTGGAAAAGACCTCGTCGGCGAAGGTGAACAGATACACCGCGCCGCCATCCAGCACGGCATTGCCCACGCCGTCGTCGAACATCGCCCCGACCGCCAGCCGGCTGCCGTCGAGCGATATCTTCTGCCCGAAAAGGTCTCCGGCCTCCAGATTGGCGACCGAGAAATTGGAACCGCCGCTATAGCCAGCGCCCAGCACGCTGCGCAGCTGCCCGCCGGTAAAGGCCGCATCGGCAAAGGTGAACAGATAGACCGCGCCCGCATCGCCGCTGCCATTGGCAACGCCGTCGTCCCCGCGTGCCGAAACCGCCAGCCGGTTCCCATCGAGCGATACCGAATGACCGAAAATGTCATCCGCCTCCAGCGTGGCGACCGAGAGATTCTTGCCGCCGCTATAGCCCGATCCGATGACCGCACTGAGCACCGGCGCGGCGAATTTGGCATCGGCGAAGCTGAACAGATAGACCGCGCCAGCATTGGCAACGGCATTGCCGGCCCCATCGTCGCCGCGCACGCCAAGCGCCAGGCGGTTGCCATCGAGCGAAACCGACAGGTCGGCACCATCCCCCGCCTCCAGCCCCGGCGGCGGCACGACCGGCCCCGGAAAACTGCTGGCAAAGGCCTGCAGCACCAGCCCGTACTGGCTGGGCGCATTGCTGGCGTCGGCGATGATGATGTTCTTGGGGTCAAGCAGCAGCGTGCCGCCGCGCTGGCCGTCGCGCGCGGTTTCCACCGTGCCGCGATAGACCAGCGTTTCCTTGCCCGAAATCTCGATCTGCCCGCCAATGCCGCCGACCAGACCGCCGCGCGCGATGGCATTGCCAAGGAACGTCGTCTTCTCGTCGGACCAGATGACGATCTCGCCCGCATTGCCGCGCATGCCGATGGCGGAAACGTCGATCGTCACCGCATCGGTCGCCACCAGCCTGAGCGCATTGGGCAGTTCGTCGGCGGCCAGATCCTTGCCGCCCTGGAACTCTCCGCCCAGCCGCACCCGGCCGCCGCGGATACCGCCCTGGGCATAGAATTGCGCCGAGAACAGGTCGAGCCTGGGCGCGCTGACATCGATAGCGCCGCCAAAGCCATGGCTGCCCGAGGCGCGGAACTTGCCCGAAGAGATGATCTGACTGTCCGAGACATAGCGGATCGTGCCGCCGTGCAGCCCGCTCGCGTCGATGAACGCATCGCCGGTATCGATCGCACGGCGCGTGGCCCTGATGTCGACATTGCCGCCCTTGCCGAGCGCGGCGTTGACCGTGATCCGTCCGGCGAGCGAGAAGCCGCCGGCATCGAGCTGGATCTTGCCGCCCGCATCGGCTCCGCTTGCCGAAAGAATCGAGCCGAAGGACAGGAAATCGCTGCCGGTAATATGCGCGGAGCCGCCCGTCTTGCTGCCGTCGAGGTTGATCGTGCCGTCGAGCAGCGTGCGCGCCGCGCTGATCGTCAGCGTGCCGCCAGTGCCGCTGGCCGCCATCGCGTGACCCGGTGCGCTGGTATCGCCGTTCAGCGATCCGACCCAGCCGATATTGCTCTGGTTGTCCTGGCTCTTGCTGCCCTTGCCCTTGCTGCTGCCTGTCGCGACAGCATTGGTCGCCGACGAAAGGTCCATCGCGACATTCTTGCCGACCTGCACCTCGCCCGGCGCGGTAATCGCGACCTTGGCCGCGACCAGCGAGACCTTGCCGTCCGCGCCGACCTGCATGTTCGCGGCCTGGGGCGTGCCGACGCGCACCGACTGGTTGACCAGATCGCGCGCCGCCGATGCCGTGATCAGCACCGATCCGCCGCGCGCATCGACCACGCCGTCGATCCCGACCAGCGCGCCCTTGTCATCGAGCCTGGTCACCGCATCGCCGACCTGGAAGCGGATCAGATTGTCGCCATGCAGGTCGAGCGTGAAAGCCTGCGCGCCGCCAAAGGCGATGCGGCCCATATGCGCGGTGATGATGCCGTCATTGGCCACCTGCGGCGCGACGAATGCGGCGATGCCCGCATCGCGCACGGTGATGCTGCCATGGTTGAGGATCTTCGCACCGCTACGGCCCGGCGTGCCGAAGCGCAGTGCCCCGCCCGCCATGAACGCCTCGTTGCCGATATCGGCGCTGGTCGCGACAAGCCCTGCGACATCGACCCTGGCATCCTTGCCGAAGACGATGCCGTTGCCGTTGATGAGATACACCTGCCCATTGGCGGTGAGCTCGCCCAGGATCTGGCTGATCTCGGGCCCGGTGACGCGGTTGAGCGCGACCGAGCGCGCGTTGGGCTGGCGGAAATCGACGCCCTGGCCGAGGCCGATCGAGAAATTGTCCCAGTTGATGACCACCCGGTCGCTCGACTGGTCGATCCGCACCCGGTCGGTGCCCTGGCCATTGATTGTCGCCTGGCCGGCCACCACCTGGCCGCCGCTGGGATTGGCATAGGCGGCCTGCGCCGAGGCAATCGCAAGCCCCGCCGCGCCGGTCCGCAATGCGACGCGCCAACCCGGCATCGTCCGTGCCCCCTGGCCCCGTTTGCGATACAGGCTCATCGCGTCGCTCCGATCGAGAAGAAGATGCGCGGATCGCTGCTGCCATCGGGAGTGAAGCGCGACTTGCCGGGCCAGGCAGCATAGATTTCACCGAACAGGCCGTAGGGCAGCGCGATGCGCGATCCGCCACCGGCCGACCACAGTTCCGTCACGCGCAGCTCGGCGAAATCGAGCCGCCCGCTCTGACGCAATATGCCCGCATCGACGAACAGGAAGGGCTGGACGGTCACGCCGCCGACGCTCAGCCGATCGTTCACTTCCATCGCGACATTGATGCAATGGTCGCCGCCCGCCGCACCGTAATCATAGGCGCGGCCGAACTGGTCGCCGCCGAAATTGCACTCGCGCGAGGCCGAAGCGCCGCCATTCAGACCGATCTGCGCTTCGGCATTCACCCGCACGCGCGCCGTTCCATAGAGCGGCGCGGTCCACACCAGCGAGCCGTTGAGCGCGGTGAATTCGGGATCGCCCTGCGTCCGGCTGCGCAGCGGATTGAACCGCCCGGTCGCGCCCAGACCGTTGATCCCTTGCGACAATCCCAGCCGGAACAGCCCGACGCTGCCATCGGCGGCGGCCCAGTCATCGCTGCCGTAAAGCTCGTAGAAGCGGCTGCGATCGTCGATCAGCGTGACGCCGAAAATGCCGCTGTCCGAATTGATCGCGGTGCCTTCCAGCCCGACGATCAGGCTGGAATTGCGCGTTCGGCGAAGCGGATAGCTGAGCCCTGCGCGGATCACCTCTTCCTCGCCGCGGAATTGCAGGATCGACAGGAAACCGCGGACTGCGCGCGACCGGGCGCGCGAATAGCTGACCGTGCCCGTCAGCCCGTCATCGGTAATCGGCGCGCTGTATTGGACGAAGCCCGAAACGAAGCCGTCGGTCGGCAGCGTCGCGCGGACATCGGCCACCAGTTGATCGCCCGGCACCAGCACCGAATTGGCGGTCGCCCCGGCGCGATAGCGGCGCTCGCCCAGATTGTCGCGAATGCGATTGTCGAACTGTGCTTCGACCTCGAGCGGATCGAGATTGACCACGACCAGCAGATTGGCCGCACCCGGCGTCGCCTCCGAAGGGCGCACGACGACCGACACGTCGATGCCGCCCAGATCGCCCGTGGTCAGGATCGCGCGTTCCAGCTCGTCGACCATCACCGGCCCGCGCTTGATCAGCGGGGTGAAGCGGCGACGCACCATCTCGGTCAGCCGGGTCTTGCCGACCAGTCCGGCGCTCGACTTGAGCTGGATTTCGAGCGCATCGACGCTGCCCTCGACCACCTGCAGCACGACAACCCCGTCCTTCACCTCCTGTTCGGGCACGATGGCGAAGGACAATGCAAAACCGGCGTCGGCATAGACGCGGGTGAGCAGGTCGGCGGCGCGATAGATGTCGGCGAGCGTCAGATCCTGGCCCAGGAACGGCTTGAGCGGCGCCTGCAGCCGATCCTCGTCAAGATAGTTGAAGCCGGTGATGCGGAATTTCGTGACGCGCACCTTTTGGGTATCGTCGACGCTGTTCGGGTCGGTGCGCGGGCGATCGATGGTGAAGGGGGTGCGTGGGGTCGAAAGCGGCACCTCGGCGGCGCGGTTCTCGCGCTCGAACGTTCCGGCGGGAGGGCGCACGGCGCCAGGCAGCGCCTGCGCTGCCAGCGGCGCGGGAAGCAGCAAGGCTGCCCCGAAAGCTGAAAGGCACGCACGGGCCATCACGGCCTGCCGACCGCGCATTCTGCCCCAAGTCCGCCACATCGCCATGCGGTTCAAATGTTCCACTACCCCGAAGGGATTGAGAGGGTGCGACCCCGCCTCGGAACGTCGGGAATCCGTGCGGGAACGACCGGTTAGCAGCACCCCGATCCGGCAATGTGCACCGGATCACAGACGGCTGAAACCGGACGATCGTCCAGCGCGAAATCCCGCAAGGATAAACCGCTTCATTATGAAATCAGCAAACCTCGCCCCTGGTTCGATGTTAAGCATTGGCACAGACAAAAGGCAAGTGGATGACGACTTAAGATCATGATTTCGAAGATGAGATGCCGATTAACCACGGTATCCGGGCGCCATCTGCCGCAGCGTCAGAGCGCCTGGGCAGCCGGATTGCGCAGCACCAGATTGTCCACGCTTTGCCCCTCGGCCCAATGGCCCGACCGGCGGAACTGCCCGATGCAATGGGGCTCCAGATAGATGACCGATACCGGCTGGGTCAGCGCGGTGAGCCTGTCGACCACCGGCGCCATCACGCTATCGTCGAAAGGATCGTAGAAGAAGCAGACCAGATCGAGATCGGCAGGCGGCTGGTAGCGCGCCGCATCCATGCACAGGAACTGCGTCGGCGCGGAGAGCGCGCCCTTGCCCGCCATGATGTCGCGGTTGCTGAGCGCGATATCGACCAGCTCGGGCGCGAATTCGACGCCGATCGCGCGGGCGAAGGGGAAGCGCGCCGCCTCGAGCACCGCGCGACCCTTGCCGCAGCCATAATCGATGAACGCGGTGCGCGCGAAATCCACCTTCAGGTCAGCGAACCAGGTCGGCATGTTGGCGCCGTTGCTCGCCTGATAGCGCCGGGCATGCGCCGCAAGCGCCGGATCGACGCTGAGCGTGTGCAGCTCGCGCATCGCGAAGGTATCGGTGCCCCATTGCTCGTCGAACGCCTGGAAGCTGCGGTCCCGCTGCCGCGCCTGGGGGGTCATGGCGCGGGCATGATAGACGATATTGTGCCCGATCAGCCGCACGATCTCACCGGCGGACCGGCCCCTCAGGCGCTGGGTGATCGAGGACAGCATTGCGGCAGGACACCTTTCTGGTTGACGTCGGATTGCCATTTTCGGCAGGCCATGGCGTCTAGCCCGGCGAGCAGAAGCTTGAAACCGGATTAACCATCGCAAGACCGCTGCGGCCCATTACGGGGCATCTGGCGGCAGGAGAGGACGCCATGAGAGGACAAGGGCCGATGAGCAACCCGATTGTGATCACCACCCAGGGCGCGGTCGAGACCGTGACGCTCAACCGTCCGCAAGCGCTCAATGCGATGGACGAGCCGATGATCATGGCGCTGCAGGACTATTTTCGGGGCCTGGTAGAGCGGCACGCAGTCCGTGTCGTCATCCTGCGCGCCGAGGGCCGGGCGTTCTGCGCCGGGCTCGACCTCAAGGGCTGGACGCAGCGCGAGGACGAAGGCGCGGTGCATGGCGGTTGGCGCACCCAGCGCGCGATCGCGACGGTGATGCAGCTGATGCGCGCCTGCCCGCAGCCGATCATCGCCTGTGCGCAAGGCGCGGCGTGCGGCGGCGGCATGTCGCTGCTGCTCGCAAGCGACGTGCGCTATTGCACCCCCGATTTCCGCATGAACGCCGCCTATATCCGCATCGGACTTGGCGGTTGCGACATGGGGTCGAGCTATTTCCTGCCGCGGCTGGTGGGCAGCTCGCTCGCCGCCGAGATGATCCTGTCGGGCCGCTTCGTCGGCGCCGAGCGCGCGCTGGCCGCCGGGTTCGTCAGCGAGATTGCCGCGCCCGAGGACATGCTCGCCAGGGCCGAGGCGCTCGCCGCCGACATGCTGCTGGCGAGCCCGATGGGCCTCAGGCTCAGCAAGGATGCGCTGAACCGCAATATCGACGCGCCGGGCTTCGAAGCCGCGCTCGCGCTCGAGGACCGGCAGCAGATCCTGCTCAGCATGACCGAGGATTATGCCGAGGCGCGCCGTGCGTTCATGGAGAAGCGCGCACCGGAATATAAGGATCGGTGACCATCAAATCCTCCCACAGCTTGCTGGGGGAGGGGGACCGCGCTGCGCAGCAGCGTGGTGGAGGGGCAGCGGGATAGTGAGCCGATGGATCGATATGCCATCTCGCCTCCCCTCCACCACCGACCTCTGGTCGGCGGTCCCCCTCCCCGAGACAAGCTCGGGGAGGAGTTAGTTGTTTCCGCACCCCATTGCGTCGGTCTTCTGCCGCTCGATGAAGCGGTGGACCGCCTGGATCACCACCGATCCCTCGCCGACGCCCGAGGCCACGCGCTTGACCGAGCCCGAGCGGACATCGCCGACTGCGAACAGGCCGGGGCGGCTGGTCTCGAACGGTGAGCAGCCGTCGCCGGTCAGGATGAACCCCGCCTCGTCGAGATTGGCGCAGCCCTGCAGCCAGTCCGAACACGGCTGCGCGCCGATCATCACGAACAGCGCGCCCGCCTCGATCCGCGTCTCCTCGCCGCTGCGCCGGTCGCGCCAGGCGAGCCCTTCCAGATGGGTGTCGCCCGACAGCGCACAGACCTCGCTGAACGGGTGCAGCGTGATCGCATCCGATGCCATGATCCGGTCGATCAGATAGCTCGACATGGTCGCGGCCAGCCCTTCGCTGCGCACGAGGATGTGCACATGCGCGGCAAAGCGCGACATGTAGACCGCCGCCTGCCCCGCAGAGTTGCCGCCGCCGACCACCACGACCGCCCGGTCGGCGCAGAGCTGGGCCTCCATCGCGGTCGCGGCATAATAGACGCCCGCGCCTTCGAATCGGGCATAGTCGGGCAGGTCGAGCTTGCGATAGCGCGCGCCGGTCGCCGCGACCACCGCGCGCGCCTCGGCCACCGTGCCGTCCTCGAGCTGCAGCCGAAAATGACCGCCGCTGCAATCGAGCCCGGTCGCCGCGCGCGAGACCGCGAGCCGCGCGCCGAATTTCTGCGCCTGCACCTGCGCGCGTCCCGCCAGCGCCTGGCCAGAGATGCCGGTGGGAAAGCCCAGATAATTCTCGATCTTGCTGCTCGTCCCCGCCTGACCGCCGGGTGCGGTCGATTCGACGATCAGCGTGTCGAGCCCTTCGGATGCAGCATAGACCGCCGCCGCCAGCCCCGCCGGCCCTGCGCCCACCACGATCAGGTCGTGCAGCCGCTGCTGGTCGATCGCCACCGCGACGCCGAGCGCATCGGCCAGATCGTGCGTGCTGGGGTTGCGCAGGATTTGCTCTTCGGAAATCACCACCGGCAGGTCGGCATCGCTGAGGCCGAAGCCTTCGAGAAACGCCGCCGCATCGGGATCGGCCGTCGAATCGATCGTGCGGTGCGGATAGCCGTTGCGCGTCAGGAACGCGTTGATCCGCACCGTATCGGCGCTGCGCGCCGGGCCGACCAGCGTCACCGCACCCTGCTGATGCTGCATCAGCGCGACGCGGCGCAGGATGAAGGCGCGCATGATGATCTCGCCGATATCGGGTTCGGCGACGATCAGCCGGCGGAAATCGGGGCGCGGAACCCGGATCACCTCGGTCGGCCCCACCGCGCGTCCGCTGACCAGGATCTTGCGGTCGTTGAACAGGTCGAGCTCGCCGGTGAACTGGCGCGCGCAATGGCGGTGGACGATGCCCTCCTCGCCATGATCGCCATGGTCGATGATCTCGATCTCTCCGGTGTGCACGAGGAAGAAATCGACCCCGCGCTCGCCGCGATGGAAGACATGATCGCCGTCGGCCAGCGTCTCGCGATGCCCGAAACGCGCGATTCGGCCAGCCATGTCCTCGCTCAGCACCGGGAATGTCTGTTCCAGCCGGGCATAGGGATCGCTGCTGTCGACCGGCTGCGCGCCGGGTGCCGAATTGCCCATTTCCTGCGTCCTTTCGCCTGACCTTAGTGCGCCGTAGCGTCAGCTCCGGTACCGCATTGCCAAGCCTATCATGCTATCGCGCCAATGCGTCAGTTTCTTGGCATCGCGGCTTGCATTTGGGTGATGGGGGTGCAGATTAGCGCCCAACAATCCCGTTCAGGACAAGGTGAGGATCATGACCGAAGACGAAGACCTGGAGAGCTTCCGCGCCGAGGTTCGCGCGTTTCTCGATGCCGAGCTGCCGCCCGAAAAGCGCTTCGCCGCAGACGGCTTTGCCAATAGCAGCAAGGAACTGACCGCCTGGTGGCAGGGCGTCAAGGCCAAGCGCGGCTGGGGCGCCCCCGGCTGGCCCAAGCAATATGGCGGCTGCGAATGGTCGCTCGCCAAGAAGCGCATCTTTGCCGATGAATCGACCAAGGCAGGCGCGCCGTCGTACAGCCCGTTCGGCCTGACCATGGTCGGCCCGGTCATCTACACCTTCGGCACCGAAGAGCAGAAGGCCGAGCATCTGCCGCATATCATCAACGGCACCCGTTTCTGGTGCCAGGGCTATTCGGAGCCGGGCGCGGGATCGGACCTTGCCAGCCTGAAGACGCGCGCGGTGCGCGACGGCGACCATTATGTCGTCAACGGCCAGAAGACCTGGACCACGCAGGGCCACTGGGCCGACTGGATCTTCTGCCTGGTGCGCACCAATACCGAGGTGAAGCAGCAGAACGGCATCTCGTTCCTGCTCATCGACATGAACACGCCGGGCATCGAGGTGCGCCCGATCCGCACGATCGATGGCATGCATCACCTCAATGAGGTGTTCTTCACCGACGTTCGCGTGCCGGTGAAGAACCTCGTCGGCAACGAGAATGACGGCTGGACCTATGCCAAGTTCCTGCTCGGCAACGAGCGTGCCGGCATTGCCGGGGTCGCTCGCACCACCGGTGACCTGATCCGCCTGCGCGAATGGGCGAGCTCGGTCGAGCATTTCATCAACCCGCCGATCAACGATCCGGTGATCGCGCAGCGGCTCGATTCGCTCGAGCAGCGGCTCGCCAAGCTGGCCGCACTCGAGGCGCGCGCACTCGAGGCACCGAGCCAGTCAGCCGAGGCGATGCGGCTGGTCGCGCCCTTGAAGCTGCTCGGCACCGAGCTGTCGCAGGACGTGTCCGAACTGGCGCTGGATATAGCGGGACCGGCGGCACTGCCGCGCCCGGCGAACGATCCGGTCCACCCCTATGGCCAGGAAGGCGAGCACGCGATGTCGGTCTTCCTCTTCGGCCGCGCGCAATCGATCTATGGCGGCACCAACGAGGTGCAGAAGAACATTCTCGCCAAGATGATGGCCGCAGGGATCTGAGGACCAGTCCCACCATCCGTTTGTCCCGAGCGCAGTCGAGGGACGTACGCATCAGACCTGGCGCGGATCACCCGATCCGCGCCAGGCGGATATTCAGGATTTCACACCCATGTTCGCACCCAATGATGACCAGCAGCTGCTGATCGACAGCGCCCGCCGCTTCACCCAGAAACATTATGCCGATGACAGGCTCGGCCAGATGGGCGAGAGCCCGCTCAACACCGCGCTCTGGGCCGAGATGGCCGAGGCCGGATGGCTGATGCTGCCGTTTTCCGAGGCCGATGGCGGCCTGCAGGCCGAGGGCCAGTCGGGGCTGGGCGACTGCGTCAGCCTGTTCGAGGTGCTGGGCGAAGGCCTGGTGGTCGAGCCCGTGCTCGCCAGCACCATTCTCGCCGGGGGCCTGATCGCCGCCAGCCCGGAATCGCAGGCCCGCAGCGACCTGATCGAGGGCATCGTCTCGGGCGGCGCGCCGGTCGGCGTGGCGCTGCACGAGCCGCGCGCCCGGCACGACATCTGGTATTGCGAAGCGACCGCCAGCAAGAGCGGCGACGGCTGGACGCTCACCGGCCACAAGTCGCTCGCCCATGGCGCGGCGGCGGCCGAAACGATCATCGTGCTCGCGCGGATCGAGGGCGAGCCGGGCAGCGGTCCGGCGGGCCTCGGCCTGTTCCTCGTCCCCGCCGATGGCGCGGGCGTTACCGTCACCCCCTATCGTCTGCGCGACGACCATTGGGTCGCCGATGTGAAGCTCGACGGCGCAGCACTGGGCGCAGATGCTCTGCTGCTCGGCCCGGGCGCGGCGGCTGAGGCGCTAGAAAAGGTGATCGACAAGGCACGCCTGCTGCTTGCGGCGGAAGGCACCGGCATCATGCGCCGCGTGTGCCTCGCCACCCAGGCCTATACCATGGACCGCAAGCAGTTCGGCGTGCCGCTCGCCTCGTTCCAGGTGCTTCAGCACCGCATGGTCGACATGCAGGTCGCCTTCGATCAGGCGCGCTCGCTGGTCTACGAGGCGGTGACGCACGATGCCGCCGGCGATGCCGAAGCCGCCACCCGCGCCGCGCGCGCCGCCTATCGCGCGGTCAGCGAGGACGGGGTCGAGGTCGGCAAGCAGGCGATCCAGTTGCACGGCGGCATGGGTATGTCCGAGGAACTGCCGCTCGGCCGTGCGCTGCGGCGATTGCTGGCGATCCGCCAGGCGTTCCCGCTATAACGATTTTAAAGCAATCCATGACCGTCACCCCCGCGAACGCGGGGGTCCCGCTCCCGCGCAACGGTTGCAGGACAAGCGGGATTCCCGCGTTCGCGGGAATGACGGGATTGGGAGAAACCTAGAGCGTTTTCACATTGAGCGAAAACGCTCTTGTTTTTGGATGCCGCATTTTCCGAGCCGTTGACCGTAAACGGTCAACTTGAAAACGCTCTAGAGCACGTCGAAATCGATTTGCGCGTGGCGATCAAGCGTGCGCGAATCGTCGGGCATCGGGTATTTGAGACCCGTCGCGCAATTGAACAGCACCACCCGGTCGCCCTTGCCGACAAGCCCGGCGGCGAGCGCATCGTGATAGGCTGCGAGCGTGGCGCCGCCTTCGGGACAGAGCAGCAACCCGTCCTGCTTCGCCGCCTGCACCACCGCGCGCTCGATCGCGTCATCGCCCACCGCCAGCGCCTTGCCGCCGCTTTCGCGCACCGCGCGCAGGATCAGGAAATCGCCGACCGCGCGGGGCACGCGGATGCCCGCTGCGATCGTCTTGGCATTCTCCCAGCGCTCGGCATGCTCGACCCCGTCGTCGAACGCCTTGACGATCGGCGCGCAGCCCGAGGCCTGGACCGCGAACATCTTCGGCCGCTCGGGGCCGATCCAGCCCAAAGCCTCGAGCTCGGCGAACGCCTTCCACATGCCGATCAGCCCGGTGCCGCCGCCGGTGGGATAGAAGATCGCATCGGGCAACTGCCAGCCGAACTGCGCGGCGAGCTCCAGCCCCATCGTCTTCTTGCCCTCGATCCGGTACGGCTCTTTCAGCGTCGAGACATCGTACCAGCGGCCGTGTTTCGTGCCCTCGGCGACGATCGCACCGCAATCATCGATCAGGCCGTTGACGCGCCAGACGCGCGCGCCCTGCAGCGCGATCTCGCGGACGTTGATCTCTGGCGTGTCGTCGGGGCAGAAGACCACCGTCTCGATGCCGCAGCGCGTGGCATAGGCGGCGAGCGCCGCGCCCGCATTGCCGTTGGTCGGCATGGCGATGCGCATCACGCCCAGTGCCTTGGCCATCGATACCGCCATGACCAGCCCGCGCGCCTTGAACGATCCGGTGGGCAACCGCCCCTCGTCCTTGACCAGCACGTTCGCCCCGCCTGCCCGGGGAAGCGGCACCAGCGGCGTCTCGATCTCGCCCAGGCTGACGATGTTACGCGCCGCGCGCACCGGCAGCAGCTCCCGCCAGCGCCACAAATCTGTCTCGCGCCGCTCCAGTTCGTCACGGTCGAGATGCGCGGCGATGGCGGGCAGGTCATAGCGCACCAGCAGCGGCCGCCCGACGCGCGACAGCCCATGCACCTGATCGGCCGCGTAGCGCTCGCCAGTCATCGAGCATTCGAGATGCGTGACGAAGCTTTGCCGTTCGGCCAGGATGTTGCTCAGCAAGGGCATGGTCGTCGCGCTCTCCCCGCCCCCGGTGATCGGCAGGCTTGTCCGCCCCAATTGGGCGTTTCGGCTTTTATTTCAATGTTTTGTTGCTGTGCTCAGCGGAACGGCAGCCGCATCGCCCAGCCAAAGCGCGCAGTCTCCTGCCCGGGATAGTCAACAAGACCGATGCTCATCGCGTCATGCCCGCCGCTCGGCCGCGCGCGATAGGTGCCAAGGAGCCGGTCCCAGATCGAGAGGCAGAAGCCATAATTGCTGTCATGCTCGATCCGCCGGGTGCTGTGGTGCACGCGGTGCATGTCGGGCGTGACAATGACGAGCCGAAGCACGGCGTCGAGCCACAGCGGCAGCGCCAGATTGGCATGGTTGAACATCGGCAGCAGCGCGAGAAGCAGCTCGAACACGATCAAAGCCCAGAGCGGCGCACCGAGCGCGAGCGCGACCCCCATCTTGAACAGCATCGACAACCCGATTTCGAGCGGATGGAAGCGCAAGGCGGTCGACATGTCGAGATCGCGATCGGCATGGTGCACCCGGTGCATCCGCCAGAGCAGCGGAACGCGGTGCGTCGCCCAGTGCTGCGCCCAGACCGCCAGATCGAGCAGCAGGATGGCGAGCACCCCCTGCGCCCAGCCGGGCAGCCCGGTCATCGGCAGCAGGCCGAAATCGGGCTGCGGCTGATAGCCCGTCACCGCACCGAACAGCGCGATGAAGAGGAGCGCCTGCACGCCGCGCTCGACCGGCATGTTGACCACCACGAAGCCCAGATGCGCGGGCCAGCGCCGCGCCACCGGCAGGCTGCGGCGGCGGCGCGGAAACAGCGCTTCGGCCAGCAGCAGGATCAGCGCCGTGCCGAGCAGCACCGCGCTGATCAGCCAGGGCTGGCCACTGGCGATCATGATGCGGCAGCAGTCTCGGGCACGATCCCCTGCTCTTCCATCGTCGGATAATCGGTATAGCCCTCGGGTGAGCTGCCATACCAGCGCGCGGGATTGTCGGGGGTCAGCGGCGCATTCACCGCCAGGCGAGCGGGAAGGTCCGGATTGGCGAGGAAGGTGCGGCCGAAGCTGATCGCATCGGGAATTCCGCCCGCCATCGCCGCGACCGCCTTGTCGTGATCGTAATCGCTGTTGAGCACCAGCGGGCCGGAGAACACCTTGCGGATATGTGGGCTCACCGGCGGCACGTCGCTCGCGCCGAAAGTGCCGTCCATCGGCGGCTCACGCAGCTCGAGGAACGCGATGCCGATCTTGTCGAGCAGCGCGGCGGCTGCGGTGAAGGTCGCCTCCGGCGTCGCGTCGTTCACCCCCTGCGTCTCGCCATTGGGCGACAGGCGCACCGAGACATGGTCGTGGCTCCACACGCCGACCAGCCGCTCGGCGACCTCGCCCAGCAGGCGGATGCGGTTCTCGATTTCACCGCCATAATCGTCGTCGCGCAGGTTGGACGAGGAGCGCAGGAACTGGTCGATCAGATAGCCATTGGCCGCGTGAATCTGTACGCCGTCGAAACCGGCGCGCCGCGCATTCTCGGTCGCGCGGGCATAATCGTCGAGAATGCGCGGGATTTCGCCGACCCCGAGCGCGCGCGCGGTCTCATAGGGCTTGGTGCCTTCATAAGTATGCGCGTGATAGTCGAACCGCGTCGCAGATGCCGAGACCGGGGGCTTGCCGCCATTGAAATCGGGATGCACCAGCCGCCCCATATGCCAAAGCTGGCAGATGATCCGCCCGCCAGCCTGGTGCACGCGCTCGACCACCGGCTTCCAGCCCTCGACCTGCTCGTCGTTCCAGATGCCAGGCGCATAGGGCGTGCCCAGCCCTTCCGGGCTGATCCCCGTGGCTTCGGAGATGATCAGCCCTGCACTGGCGCGCTGCGCATAATATTCGCCCATCAGCGGCACCGGCACGTGCGCACGTGTCGCGCGGCAGCGGGTGAGCGGCGCCATCAGGATGCGGTTGGGGCAGCTGATCGCGCCAAGCTGGACAGGATCGAACAGGGTGGGCATGGGCAGCATCTCTCCTTCGCGCGCCATCGGGAAAAGCCCCGCGACAGCGTTTAACCGAATGGCTAAAGGCCGATGATGACAAAAGCAACCGAGCGGGGCGGGATTCTCGCGATCCTCGCGCTGATCCTCGCCAATGTCGCGCTCGCCACCGGGCCGCTGTTTGTGCGCATGGCCGATACCGGGCCGGTCTCCGCCGGTTTCTGGCGGCTGACACTGGCGCTGCCGGTGCTGATCGTCATCGCGCTGCAGCAGCGCGAACCATTGGGCGGTTACCGGTCATCGATCTGGTGGCTGCTGGTCTTGAGCGGCATCGCCTTCGCGCTGGATCTCGCCAGCTGGAATTTCGGCATCGAACGCACCAAGCTCGCCAATTCGACGCTGTTCGGCAACATGGGCAGCGTGATGCTGGTCGTCTACGGCTTCGTCATCAGCCGCGTCTGGCCGCACCGGGCGGAACTGGGTGCGGTGGCGTTCGCGATCCTCGGCGCAGGGTTGTTGATGGGCAGCAGTTACGAGCTCGACGTCCGCAACCTCGTCGGCGATCTTTTCTGCCTGCTCGCGGGCGTATTGTACGTGGTCTATCTGCTCAGCATCCGCCACGTCCGGGGCGAAATGGGCAGCTGGTCGGTGCTGGTCTGGTCGACGATCTTCGGCATCGGCCCGATGCTTGGCATCGCCCTGCTGCTGGGCGAACCGGTCTGGCCGACCGACTGGACGCCCGTCCTGCTGCTCGCCCTGGTGTGCCAGCTCTTCGGCCAGGGGGCGATGGTCTATGCGGTCAGCCATTTCTCTCCGGTGGTGCTGGGCATCGCGCTGCTCAGCCAGCCAGCGATCGCGGCGCTGATCGGCTGGCGGGTGTTCGGCGAGACATTGTCGCTCACCGACACGATCGGGATGGTCCTGATCGGCGTCGCGCTGGTGCTGGTGCGCCTGCCCGAGGCGCGGCGCGCGGCGCGGCTTGCAGCTTCGCCCCCGGCTCCCTAATTGTGATGGCATCCATGGAGGCACCCGCGATGTACCGCCCGACCAAGCTCGATACCCTGCCCGCCGACCCGACGATGGACGAGGTGCGCCAGTTCCTGCCGCCCTTCATCGCTGACGAAGCCGTATTCGATGGCTGGACGCCGACCGCGCGCGATGCCGCCGCCGCTGCACAGGGCGTGGAAGCAGGGCTGGCGACGCTCGCCTTCGACAAGGGCCCGATGGACATGATCGATGCCTGGATTGGCCATATCGACGCGCAGATGATCGAGGCTTTCCCGCCCGAGCGCATCGCCGCGATGAAGATTCGCGAGCGCATCCGCGCGCTTGTCGCCTTCCGGTTCGAGGCGGTGGCGCACCAGCGCGAGGCGCTGCGCCGCGCGACTGCGATCATGGCGCTGCCCGCCAATCTCGCCCGTACCGCGCGCATCTCTTGGCGGACGGCGGACCTGATGTGGCGACTCGCGGGCGATACCGCCACCGATTACAACCACTATACCAAGCGCATGATCCTGTCGGGCGTCTATGGCTCGACGCTCATGGCGTTTCTCGACGACGAAAGCCCCGATTTCGCCGACACCCACGCGTTCCTCGAACGCCGCATCGACAATGTTATGCAGTTCGAAAAGGCCAAGGCGAAATGGACGAACAAGGGCGAGAGCCTGAGCCTGTCGCGCTTTCTGGGCCGGTTGCGTTACCCGGCGCGATAATCTCGCGCATGACGTGCGACGTAATGGCCTTGCGTCGCTGACCGCGGCACCCTGACGGCTCAGCTGCAGGAGATCCGTCGCATGTCCAATACCGATCCGCTCGCCGTCGCCCTCGCCTTTCTGAAGGCGATGGAACCGCTCGACTATGACTCCGCGCTGCAATGGGTCGCGCCGGATTGCGAATATATCAATCCGCCGCCGCTCGGGACGGTGCATGGACCCGATGGCATCCGGGCGGTGCTGCAACCATTTTTCTCGCCGACGCTGGAGAACGAGTTTCGCGTTCTGCGCTCGGCGGTCGATGGCAATGTGGTGATGCTCGAGCGGCTGGACCGGCACCGGCTGGCCGACAAATGGGTCGAGCTGCCGGTGACGGGCGTTTTCGAGATCGAGGACGGACAAATCCGCTACTGGCGCGACTATTTCGATGTCGCGACCATCCTGTCGGAGTGGCCGACAGGATAATCCTGCGGCAAGCCCCTCATTTCGGCGCGATGCGCTTCCAGGCTTCGGCGATCTCGGCGAGCATCTGGCGCGCGGACATCAGTACGTCGACCTTGTCGGGGCTCATGGCAGCGTTGATGCGGCGGCTGGCTTCGCGATAGATGCGGGCGAGCGCGAGCGCGAGTTCGCCGCCCTTTTCGAAATCGAGGCTTTCTTCCAGCGCGATGACGATCGCCGATGCGCGGGCGCGGGCCTGGATCATCGGCACCGCCTCGCCGCGCTGGGCATGACGGATCGCCGCATCGAGCCGCAGCAGCAGCTCGTCGAACAGGATGACGACCAGCTGGTGCGGGCTGGCGCCCTCGACACGGCTGACCGTATCGACGGCCTGATAGCTGCCCATGTGGCGACGCGGAGAGATGAAGCTCATGCGGTTTTCCTTGTCATTCTATGTGTTTTGGTTGTCTCAGTTGTCGCCGCTATTGGTCCAGACGGACACCTGCTGCTCGATATAGCTCTGGGTAGAGCGCAGCACGGTGAGCTGGCGGTCCATGGCGGCGAAGGTCTTTTCGAGCTGCTCGCGATACTTGTCGCTGTCCTCCTCGACCTTCTCCATCATCTTGGTGAGGTCGGAGGCGATCTTGTTCAGGCGGTTCTGCGCGCCGGTCAGCGAGCCGTTGGGTGCCTTGAGCGCGGTCTTCACGTCCTCGAACGCCTTGGCGAGGCCAGGATTGCCTGCGGTCGGCGTCGCCGGTTCGAGCATCCGGGCAATGCCTTCGGGGTCGGCAGCGAGGGCGCGGTCGAACTTGACCGAATCCAGCGTCAGCGTGCCGTCGCGGTTGGTCTTGACGCCGATATCGGCGAGCGAGCGATAGGTGCCGGTGTCGGTAAGCTGCGTGGTGGTCAGCGAGGCCATCGAGCGCATCATGTCGCGCGCGGCGCGTTCGCCGGCCAGCGGACCGCCGCTCGCGCCATCGAGACCCGGCGCCGTCGCCGAATTCAGCGCACCGCGCAGATCGTTATAGGCCTTCACGAATTCGTTGACGATATCCTTGACCGACGAGGTCGGCTGGTCGCCGCTGATCACGACATTGGTGCCGGGCGCCGCCGCGAGCAGGTTGATGCGCACGCCGGGAACGGCGGTGTCGATCTGGTTGCTGGCGTTGGTCAGCTCGATGCCGTTGACGTTGATGATGCTGTCGCGCGCCGTGGTGACCGAGTTCATGCCCGCGCCGCCGGCCGGGGGAAAGGCAAAGGCATCGAGCGTTGCCGCGCCGCCCGATCCGGTGACGGTGAAGCTGTTGGCAGCGCCTTCCCTGCCGCGCATCACCAGCCGCGAACCGCTGTTGTCGGTGACGATGCTGGCGGTGACACCGCTGTTGGTCGCGTTGATCGCGTCGCGCAGGCCACCGAGCGAATTGTTGGTCGAATCGATGGTGACGTTGAAGCTGCCTGCCGAGGTCGTGATGGTCAGCGATCCTTCGCCGACCGTCGAGCTGGTGCTGGCAAAGCTGCTGGCCGAAACCATGCTCTGCGCGGCGGCGAGCTGGCTGACCTGCACCGTGGCGGGCAGGCCCTGCGGCTTCTGCCCGGGGATGAAGCTGGCGGCGACCAGATCGCCGCGCGTCGAAACGAGATTGCCGGTCAGCTGGCGGCCGTTGAGCACTTCACCCAGCGCCTTGGAAAAGGTCTCGAGCGCCGATGAGGCCGAAGCGAGCGCGGAAATGCGCGCCTGGTTCAGGTTCTGCCGGTTGCGGACATCCGACTGTTTCGGCTCCAGCTGGGCCGTGACGAGATCGTTGACCAGCTGGGCGCTGTTGACACCGGTAAAGCCGGTAATGACGTTGGAAATTCCGCTATTCGTGACCATCACCAGTTCCTTCTGAAAGGATTAACGGCGAGGTGCGGGCGGGCTTAAGGCCTTTTCCGACTCATTTCTGCGGCTTGCCGTCCATGTCGAAACGCAGGTCGCTGGGCACGTCGAGTTCGGGCTGGCCGAAGCCCACATCCATCTTCTCGTTGATGCGGAAAACGAAAGCGAGCAGCGTCGCGGCGGCCAGATACAGCCGCTCGTCGATGATCTGGCCGGGCTTGGACGTGAAGTAGATCGCACGGGTAAGCTCCGGATAGCGCAGGATCGTGAGGCCGCGCTCCATCGCCAGTTCGCGCATGGCCTGGGCGATCGCCCCGCGCCCGCGCGCCAACACCACCGGGGCGGGGTCGCGCTCGCGGTCATAGCGCAGCGCGATCGCGAAATGCGTCGGGTTGACCAGCAGAACGGTCGCATCCTCGACCGCCTTGCGGGTCGAACCGTTGAGCACCTCGTACTGCCGCCGGCGCACCGCCTGCTTGAGTTCGGGCGAACCTTCGACCTCCTTGTGCTCGTCCTTGACCTCCTGCTTGGTCATCATCAGCTTCTGGTTGCGCTGGAACCATTGCGCCGGAACGTCGATCAGCGCGATCAGGCCGAGTGCGCCCGCCATCGCCAGCAGCGTCATCGAGAACAGGTCGCCGAACGCGGCTATCCCCTGGCGCACGTCGCCATGGCCCAGCTGCGCCATTTGCGGCAGCATCGACATGACCATCACCACGCCGATCGTGCCCATCAGCGCCACCTTGGCGATCGACTTGACCAGCTCGATCAGTCCGTGCGTGCCGAACATGCGCTTGAGGCCCGACATCGGGTTCATCTTCGATGCCTTGGGCTGAATGGCGCTCCAGCGAAAGCCGAGCGAGCCCAGCGCAGCAGGCGTCGCGATACAGGCGACCAGCAGGAACGCGAACAGCCCGCCGAACGGCAGAGCGAGCGGCATGAGCAGGCTGAGCGTGCGCTGGCCGACATTGAAATCGGTCGCCTGATAGATGTCAAACACCAAAGCGGCGCGCAGCATGCCGGCAATGGACGAGACCATCATGTCACCGAACAGCACGAAGGCCATCGTGCCGCCTATGATGATCATCGCGGTGCCGAGTTCCTTGGACTGGAGGACATCACCCTTTTCCCGCGACTCCCTGAGCCGCTTCTCGGTAGGGAGTTCGGTTTTTTCGCCGCCACCGGATGGGCCGTCTGCCATTGCGTCAGCCCTCCCCTGCCATGACTTCGGACTGTTCCAGCCCGGTTTCCATTGCGCGCATCACGCCATCGGCGAGCACCGGCGCCGCGATCGCGAGCAGCACGATGCCGGCCAGCACCGCCACGGGGATGCCGACCGAAAAGAGGTTGAGCTGCGGCGCCGAGCGCGCGAGCATCGCCATGACCAGCTGGACGATGATCAGCGCCGCACCCACCGGCAGCGCGATCACCAGCCCCATCGAGAACAGCATCGCGCCGAACTCGACCAAGTCCATGATCAGCCGGGGCGAGAGCATCGCATCGCCCGGCGGCAGCGCCTCATAGCTGCGCACGATGATCGCGATCAGCATCAGATGCCCGTCGATCGCGAGCAGCAGCAGCACCGCGATGATCGACAGGAAGCTGCCGATCACGGGGCTCGACTGGCCGCTCTGCGGATCGGCCATCGAGGCAAAGCCCAGGCCCATCGCGTTACTGATCAGCTCGCCCGCGACGAACGCCGCCGAATAGCCGATCTGAAGCGCGAAACCGATCGCGACACCGCAAACGATCTCACCAATGATGAACAGGAAACCGGTATAGCTGACCAATGTCGCATCGGGCAGATTGATGGTGGCGCTGTTGGTCGCGGCGATGCCGATCATCGCCGACAGGATGATGCGCACCTGGAGCGGAACCGAGGTCGCACCGAAAACGGGGGCTGCCATCAACGCCGCGCCGGGCCGGATCATCGCCATGATCCAGATCCACAATTGCGCTTCGACGCCGGCAAAGCCCGGTGCGATCACAGCAGCAGATCCGGAATGCGGCTGTACATCTCGACGGTGAAATCGGCGATCAGGTACAGGATCGACCCGCCGAACAGCGCGAGGATGACGCCGAGCACCACGAGCTTGGGCACGAAGCTCAAGGTCGCCTCGTTGATCGAGGTCGCCGCCTGGACCATGCCGAGCAGCATGCCCACGAGCAGCGCGGGGATCAGCAGCGGGGCCGAGGCCAGCGCCGTGATCCACAGCGTCTGCTGCGCCAGGCCAATGAAATAGTCGGTCTGTTCCATGTCCGTTTCCGTCCTGGCGTCAGTTCACGAACGATCCGGCGAGCGAGCCCATGGTGAGCGCCCAGCCATCGACGAGCACGAACAGCAGCAGCTTGAACGGCATCGAGATGATCGTGGGCGACAGCATCATCATGCCCAGCGCCATCAGCGTCGAGGCGACGACCAGGTCGATCACCAGGAACGGCAGGAAGATCATGAAGCCGATCTGGAACGCGGTCTTGAGCTCGCTGGTGACGAACGCCGGCAGCAGGATCGAGAAGGGAATGTCTTTCGGCGCTGCGACCGGCTTGGCCTTGGCCATGTCCATGAACAGCTTGAGGTCGGTCTGACGCGTCTGCTTGATCATGAACTTGTGAAATTCCTCGCCCGAAATCTGGATCGCGGTTTCCAGCTCGATCGTGTCGGCGGCATAAGGTGCGACCGCCCGATCGTTGATCTGGGTAAAGGTGGGGGCCATCACGAACATCGACAGGAACAGCGCCAGGCCGATCAGCACCTGGTTGGGCGGCGTCTGCTGCAGGCCGAGCGCCTGGCGCAGGATCGACAGCACGATGATGATGCGCGTGAAGCTGGTCATCATCAGCACCATCGACGGCAGGATGGTGAGCAGACCCATGACGACCAGGATCTGCAGGCTGAGCGTGAGCGGCTTGCCATTGCCCGCGACATCATCGAGCGCCTGGCTGAGCGCCTCGGACGCACCGGGGGTGCCGGTGGCCGAGCCGGTGGCGCGTTCGGCGGGCGGCGGGGTTGCCGTGGTGGTGGCGTTCGCAGCCGGTGCGGCGGGCGCGGCCTGGCCAGTCACGGCAACGGTGGGGGTTGCTGGCGCGGGGGCCTGTTGGGCCATGGCAGGGGTGGCCAGGAGCATCGCCAGCGCCGCAATGACGATGGCGAGGAAACGGCCAGGAGATCTTGCCACGATCATGCGCCGCGCTCCCGCAGGGCGGCCAGCAGATCGCGATTATGTCCGGCCAGCGCCGCCGGGGGGAGGTTAGCGCTGGCCGGACCGGTTCCGGCATCCGCGCTGGCGATCGTGTCGATCCGCGCGCGCGTTACCGAAAGCAGGATTTTCTGTCCGGCAAACTCGACCACGGCGAGCTTGCCCGAAACGCCCATGCTGACCGTCTCGGTGACCTTGAGCTCGCGCTGCGGGCCGGCCATGTCGAGCCGGGCCATCATGCCGGGCTGGTATTTGCGGTAGAGCCAGAGGCTGCCATAGATCATGCCGCCCATCACCGGCAGCATGATCAGCAGTTTGATGATGTAATAGGTCATTCCGGTCCGCTTCCAATTCCCTGTGCCGTGCCGCCGGATGATCCGGCGCGGGCGACGGGGACTGGAGCAGTCCGGTCAGATGCGCCGTTCGACCCGTGCGTGGCCGACGTTCTTCGACACCACCTCGGCCACCCGGATTCCGAACCGGCCATCGATGGTCACGACTTCCCCTCTTGCAACCAGCGTGCCATTTACGTTGATGTCGAGCAGGTCATTGGCCTGGCGGTCGAGCTCGACCACCGATCCTTCGCAAAGCTCCATGATTTCGGCGAGGCGCAGCGACGCGCTGCCGACCTCTACCGACAGGCGCACGGGGATGTCAGCGAGAAAGCGGTAATGATTTGCCGCCTCGTGCAATCCGTTGCCGCCCATGTCGAAAGGCTCTGCCGGTGCGCCCAGCATCGGTGCTTCGGTCATGTCGCTCATGGGGCTTATCCTCTTTCTATGGTTTCGATGCGGAACGCGGCCAGGCCGTTCTGTTCACCCAGGCTGCCGCGTGCGAAAATGCGGTCGCCGATGATCAGCGGCAGGTTGCGCGCCGGTGGAATGGGAATGATGTCGCCGGGCTTGAGTTCGGCAAGCTGCGGCAGGGTGAGCACGGGGCGTGCCAGCACCGAGCGCACGGGCAGCGTGACATGCGCCAGCGCCTGGCTCATCTGGTCGCGCCAGGCCGGATCGGGCATCTGGTCGTCGGCAATCCCGGCGGGCGTCAGGCACTGTTCGGCCGCCTGCAGCCCGTCGAGCGGATAGACCAGCTCAAGCTCGTAGCGGATATTATCGGGCAGCGTGATGCGGAAGCGCTGCACCACCATGCGCGCCAGCGGCGCGGCGATGCGCGCGCCGTCGACCGTGGTCGAATGGCCTGCGGCATGGCAGGCGAAATTGCCGACCTCGTTCCATGATGCGCCCAGCCGCTCGCCGATCACGCGCGCGATGCGGCCGATCAGGCGGATGTCGGTCTGGGTGAATTCCTTCTTGGGCGACGCCATCTCGCGCGGTGCGCCGCCGAAGAACGCGTCGAGCATCGCCGAAACGAACACCGGCTCCATCTTGAGCAGCACGCGGCCCTGCATCGGCGCGAGCTGGAACTGGCTGATGCTGACCAGCTCGGCCTGGCGGTCGCACCAGACATCGAACTGGGTGAATTCGGCATCGGGCGCATCGACGCGCAGCTTGACCCCGGCAATCGGCTCGAGCGCATGGCGCAGGCCCGCGCAGAGCGATCGCGCAACGCGGCGCAGCACCGGCACGACCGTCTTCTGGTCGGCGTCGGCCTTGGCAAAGCTGTGCTCGGCCAGGCGGCGCTCGGCCGGACCTGTGGCCATGCCCTCTGCACCATCAAGAAGTTCGCTGCTGCTCATCGGATCAAAGGCCTTGGCTTACTGGACCACGAAGCTGGTGAAATAGACGTCCTCGACGCCGGCAAATCCGGTCTTGTCGACCAGCACGTCGTTGATCACCTTCTTGAGCTGGCCCTTGAGCTGCTCCTTGCCCTCGATCGTCTCGAGCTGGATCGGGTCGAAATCGCTGATCGCCATCAGGATCGCCGATCGGATCGCGATATTGTGCTCGGTCAACGCGGCGGGAACCTTCTCGTCGAAATAGGTCGAGACCGCGAGCGACATCTGGGCAAAGCCGCCGCCGCCGCGCAGATTGGCGGTGAACGGCTCCTCGATCGGCAGATAGGTGACCTTGAACTTGGCATCGAGATGGCTGCCCGAGGCGACCTGCTTCAGCCCGGCCGCCTTGGCAGACACGGTCGTGCCGTCCTTCAGCACCACCTTGGGCGCATTGGGGTCTTCATGCTCGCCGCCGCCGATCATTCCGGCAGCGAAAAAGCCTGCAGCCGCGCCGCCACCGCCGAGCACCAGCACGGCGACAAGCGGAATGAGCAGCTTCTTGACCATGCCGCCCTTCTTTTTCGGTTCCTTTTCGGTTTCAGCCATTTCTCGGTTCCCTCAAGAGAATTTCATGCATTCAAAAAATCAGGCGTAGCGGACGTTTCCGCGCGGGCGGCGCGGTGCCGGATTGGCGTCGGACGTCTGTTCGGCGGATGGCTGGCGCTGTGCGGCGTCGCGGGCAGAGGCGCTTTCAGCGCCCGACTGGCCGCGCTGCTGTTGCTGCTGCGCCGATCCGTTCTGCGTACCCGGCGATTGCTGGCGCAGTTCGACGGTCACTTCGGTGTTGCGCTGGCCGTTGCTGCGCAGGTCCTGTTCGAGCCGGTGCTGCGAGCTGACCAGCGTGTCGCGGACCGCGTCATGCTCGGTGACGATGCGCACCTGGTCGCGCTCGGGTCCGGCGAGCATCTCGATATCGATACGGCCGAGATGCTCGGGCATGACCTGAATCTTCACCATCTGCCCGCCATCGACCAGCTTCGCGATCTGGCTTTCGATCCCGACGACAAAGCCCGCATCAAAGGCGAGATTGTGCACCGGAAGCTGCGTCTGCGCGGCGGCCTGCGGCGCGGCAGCGCCGGTCACTGGCTGGGTCTGTGCGTTGACCGCGTTGAGCGCCGCGGCCCAGGCAGGGGGCACGGCTTCGCTCACGATCGGTGCGGCGGGCTCGGCCGCCAGGCTGGAGACGGCGGATTCGATGGACGCTTCGGTACGCTCCATGATAGCGGAGCGCAGATCGGCGGAGCGCGGCGCCTGTACGGCCGTGTCGAGCGTGCGGCGCACAGGCGCGCTGGCCTGCGGACGCGGCGCCTGCGGCTGAGCCGGGGCGGCCATCGCCATCGGCGCGGCCTGCGCGACACGCGAGGCATCGGGCGCGGTCGCCGTCGGTACGGTCACTTGCGGTGCGGTCGCCTGCTGGCGTGGTTCGATAGGCGCAGCGGCATTCGGCAGCGGACGCGCGGTTGCTGGCGTGCTGGCCGCCAGAGGCTGGGTTGCAGCGGCGGGGGCGCTGTCACCAGCAGCAAGTGTCTCGCCGACCATCTGGCTGACTTCGACAACGGGCTGCGCTGCAGCGGCCTCAACCGGTGCCTGCGCCATGACCGGCTGCGCTGCGGACTGTGTCTCGAGCGACTGCGGTGCGATCGGAGCGGGGGCGGCCTCTGTCCGGGCCACCGATGGGCGAACGGGTGCACGATCGGCGACGGCGCGCTTGGTCGCGGCCGGAGCAGTTGCGGCCAGGGGCGCAGGCTCGCTTGCCACGGGGGCGGTCTGGGCAACGGTCGCCGGACCTGCGGTGACGATCGGCGCATCGGATCCATTGGACTGAACCGGCTCGACCGTTTCGCGCATGATCCTCGTCTTGCGCACATGCGGCGCTTCGGACGTCACTTCAGGCTGTGCAGCCGCAGGCGCTGCCAGGCTCGGCTGAGCCTTGTCGGCGGCCGGGACGACGAGCGTGGGCGCGACCAGGCCTGCAGCCGATTGCGGCCGAGCAGCAACAGCCTGGGGCGTGATGATCGTGGGCCGGTCATTATCGGCGGTCTGCCGCGGCGTTGCCGCGACCTGCGGTGCGGCTGCGTGGCGCGGCGCTTCGAGTGAAGCATCCGCGGCGATGCCGGTCGTCTCCAGATCGGTCACCGGCGCTTCGCGGCGCGGCGCCACCGGTGCGACAGCGATGACCGGAGCCTGCAACGGCAAGGTTTCGCCGGCGACGGACGTGTCGGCGCGCTCAACCGGCTCGCGGAGATGTGCTGCGACAGGGCTGGCGGGTGCAGCAACAGCCGCCTCGGTTTCGGCGTCGGCCTCGATCTGTGCCCGGATCGGCATCGGGGCATCAGCGCGGATCAGATTCCTGAGATGCGGCACATCCGATGCGTGCGGCAGCGGCTGAACCGTCAGCGCCGGTTGCGCCTTGGCCTGTTCGGGCAGGGCTGCAGCGTCGGCATCTTCCGGCAGCAGTGTTACGGTCGGCGCCGTGCGCGGCATATCGTACGCGCGCGGGGCCTGGGTGATGGTGGCAGCACCGCTCAGCGCCGCCTCGATCAGCTGCGAGGTGCTCGCCTCTTCGGGAAGCGCGACGACGACCGGCGCCTGGGGCGCGACGGCCAACTTGGCTGGCTGGGGCAGCACCGGCTGAGCAGGCTCGGCGGACGGCGCTGCTGCCGGTGCGGGTTCGCCCAGATCGGCGAGCGTTGCGGCAAAGGCACCCTCGCCCGCCCCCTGCGCGACCGCGACAGGCGCGATCATGCCCGGAACGGCAGCATCCGTTCCGGTCATCAGCGCCAGCTGGCTGGCAAAGGGGTTGGCGTCGAGGTTCATGCCCAGTTTTACAGCAGGAAGCGTGCCAATTGAAAGCGAAAGCAGCGACGACCCTGAAAGGGCCTGCATCATGTCCTGGCTCATTCCTCTGCCTCCTTGGGATATTTTCTCTTGAGCGGCAGGCGCGCGGCCTTGCGCTCGGCGGTCTCGTCCGCCGCCGCGATGGCCCTGCCCAGCAGCTTGGATGTGGTTTCACGGTCGATATAGGCGGCAGTGCGTTGCCGCTCTGCCTGGGCAAGCGCTTGCCGCGCCCGGCCGAGCGCGACGTTGATCTCGCCATCGGCGCGGATCAGCCGCTGCGCGAGCTCGAGCTGCGCGTGCAGCGCCGCACCGTTCTGGCAGTGCCCGGCATCGAACGCATTGTCGCGCAAGCGCTTCAGGCGCTCGGCATTGTTCAGCAGCACCGCCTCGTTGCGCTGGGCCGTGGCCGCCGCACCGATGGCGAGCTTGACCTGCGCCTCGCGGACCGCATGCACGCGCTTCCAGGATTTGGGCTTCAGGCTCATGCGCCAAAGCTCTGCAGCAGTTCAGCGACGCTTTCGTCGAGATCGATCCGGTCGTGCGGTCCCTGGCGGATGAACGCCAGCAGATCGGGGCGGCGCGCCACCGCCTCGTCGATATTGGCGTCCGATCCCTCGCGATACGCGCCCATCAGCAGCAGATCGCGATTTTCCTCATAGGCAGACCAGATGCGGCGGAAATTCGCCATCGCGCGGCGATGCTCGTCGGTGATGATGTCGGTTGCGACGCGGCTCAGCGACTTGCCGATATCGATCGCGGGGAAGATGCCCTGCTCGGCCATCGAGCGCGACAGGATGATGTGCCCGTCAACGATCGCGCGTGCGCCATCAACCGCCGGGTCATCGAGATCGTCGCCATCGGCGAGCACGGTATAGAGCGCGGTGATCGATCCGCCGCTTTCCTTGTCATTGCCCGCGCGCTCGACCAGCTTGGGGATGAGCGCGAGTGCGGAAGGCGGATAGCCCTTCATCGTCGGCGGCTCGCCCAGCGCCAGGCCGATCTCGCGCTGCGCATGTGCGACGCGGGTGAGGCTGTCGATGATGAGCAGGACCTTCTTGCCCTGTTTGCGGAAATATTCGGCGATCGCTGTCGCGCGGAAGGCGGCGCGCAGGCGCAGGATCGGGCTGTGGTCCGCTGGGACCGCGACGGTGACGGTGCGCGACTTCATCGGTCCGGACATCTTGGTCTCGACGAAATCGCTGACTTCGCGGCCGCGCTCGCCGATCAGCCCGACGACGATCACGTCCGCCTCGGCAAAGCCGATGATCTGGCCGATGAGAACCGATTTGCCGACGCCCGAACCGGCCGCCACCGCAATGCGCTGGCCATGGCCTGCGGTGAGCAGCGCGTTGATCGCGCGCACGCCAAGGTCGATGGTCTTGGTGACGCGCCCGCGGTTGAGCACATTCTCGCGCTTGCCCGCAAGCGGCCAGCGGTCATGCGCGATGATCGGCCCCAGCCCATCGAGCGGCTCGCCCATCGGGCCGATGATCCGGCCGAGCAGCGCATCGCCGACCACGGCCATGTTCGCCTGGGCATCGGGCTCGACGCGCGCGCCGCTGCGCAGCGCGGCATCGCTTTCCAGCGGCACCATCATCGCGCGCGAACCGCGGAAACCCGCGATCTCGGCGCGGATGCGGCGGCCATCGGCGGCGCGCACCGATCCGCCATAGCCGATCGGATAGTCGAAGCCGGTGACTTCGAGCATGCCGCCTTCATGCGCGACCAGTCGGCCGACGCGGCGCGGGCCTGCCTCGAGCGCGGCGATCTTGTCGGTGAACTGGCGCACCGCCTCTTCCTGCGCCGCGATCACTGGTCGCCCTCCAGATCGTCGATCAGGCCCTGCAGAGCGTCGAGCATCGGCTGGGTGCCCTGCTCGATCCAGCCATCTGCATGGTTCAAGGAAACCGTACCACGGCGGATCGACGGATCGGCGGTGAGCACCAGTCCGCAATCGGCATCGCCGAGCAGCTTGAGGTCATCGGGGTGAAGGTGCAGCGCACTGCCGCGCATGTCGCGCGTAACGAGCGTGGCGAGTGAACGGCAATGCCTTTCGAGCACGGCAGCGTCGGGTTCGGCAAATCCGCTCGAGCGTTCGAGCATCTGCTTCATTGCATGCAGCAGCATCGCGCACAGCCCTTGCGACAGCTGCGGGCGCAGCGCGGTGATCGCCTGGGCCAGGGCCTGGGTCGCAGCGTCGCTCGCCTGCATCTCGGCCTGGGCCTGGGCGATGCCATCGGCAACGCCCTGTTCATAGGCCTGGACCAGCAGCTCGTCCTGCGACGGGCCGGTCTCGACCATCAGATCGCCATCGAACCCGTCTTCCTCGCCGAAATCCATCGGCTCGGCATGAAGATCGGCTTCGGCAAGGTCGGCCATCGACGAGAAGATCGGCGACGGACGGAAGGCGCTGGCGGCGGGCTGCATCTGCCAGACCGGCATGAACTGCGCCTCGCCGGTGGGCGTGATGGAGATCGGGCGATCAGACATATTCGTCGCCGCCTCCGCCGATCACGATATCGCCGGCATCGGCCATGCGCTTGGCCACCTGGATGACCGCACGCTGCGCCTCGAGCACCTCGGACATCGGCATCGGGCCGCGATCGGCGATTTCGTCGGCGATCGATTGCGCCGCGCGGCTCGACATGCAGCCGAACATCTTGTCGCGCAGCTTGTCTTCGGCACCCTTGAGCGCAGGCACCAGCAGCTTGGATTCGAGCCCGCGCACCAGCGTGCCGAGATCCTTGGCATCGAGCCGGATAAGATCGGCAAAGACGAACATCTCGTCCTCGATCCGCCGGGCAATATCCTTGTCGCGCTTGGTCACCGCCTTGATGATGCGCTGGCTTTCGCGCTTGTTGATGATGTTCATGATCGCCGCCGCATCGGACGTGCCGCCCGAGGACGACGCGCCGCCGCCGCTGCGCGGTGCTCCGGCCTGGTTGACCAGCAGAGCCTCGATCGTCTCGACGGCTTCGGGGCTGACCGGCCCCAGCGTCGCCAGACGGAAGACGACGTCCTCCTGCGCCTCGGGGGGCAGCAGCTGCAGCACATTGGCGGCGATTTCGGGCTTGAGGAACGACAGCACCACGGCAGCAATCTGCGGATGCTCATGCTCGACCAGCAGCGCGATCTCGACCGGGTCCATCCACTTGAGCGCCTCGAGCCCGCCACCGGCCTTTTTCGGCGCGATCTTGGTCAGCATCGTCTCGGCACGGCGGTCGCCCAGCGCGCGCTTCAGCATGCCCTCGATCTGCTCTTCGGCCTTGTAGCCCAGCATCGTGCGGTTGCGCGCCTTGTCGATGAACATATCGAGCACTTCGTTGATGTCCTCGGCACCGATATCGGCGACGGTGTACATCATCTCGCTGAGCTGGCGGACTTCCTCGGGCTCCAGCCGGGCGAGAATCTCGGCGGCCTGCTCTTCGGAGAACAGCAGCATCAGGATCGCGGCAGCCTGCTGGCCGGGGATCGGGCGCCGTGCGGGAGCGGCGGCACCGCCCTCTTCGGTCATGGTGTCGAGAACATCAGGCATTGGCAGGCTCCTTGCCAGCGTCGGCATTGCCCTTCAGCAGCTCACGGACCACCAGAGTGGCGTGGTCGGGATTCTGCCGGACGAAATTCTGGATCAGCAGCGCGCGCTCCTGATAGGTCGAAGCGGCATTGATCATGTCGAGCGTGACCGGTTCGTTTTCCTTCGGCGTGCGGGCAGCCGCACCACCAGAGGCACCGTTCGCGTCCTTGCCGTCGGTTCCCAGCGCCTGCGACAGCAGTTCGCCGGTTTCCGCCGCCTTGACTGCATCTGCCGCGGCCTTCTCGTCGGCCTTCTGGCGGGTGTAGCGCTTGAGCAGCGGGCGGCCAATGCCGAAGATCAGGGCGAGCGCCACCAGCAGCGCGGAAACGTTGCGCACCACCATGTTGAACCAGCTGGCTTCGTAGAACGGCTCCTCGACCTTGGTGACCGGCTCGAAATTGCGCGACGAGATCGCGACCTGGTCGCCGCGCGCAGTGTCGAAGCCGATCGCGCCCTTGACCAGCGCCTCGATGGCCGCGATTTCCTGCGGGCTGCGTTCCTTGCCGCCGGGCAGGTTCTTGACCGCGACGGCGACCGAAATGCGGGTGACCTTGCCCGAAGGCTCCTTGGTCACCGCGATCTGGCGACCCAGTTCGAAATTGCGGTTGGTCTGCTCGTTGCGCGTGGTCGGTGCACCGGGAGGGGCGGCTTCTGCGCCGGCCAGCTGGCCACCGGCCTGCGGCGTAACCGTGGGATCGGCGGGCGGCTGGTTGGCCAGCGCGCCGGGGACGCCTCCGGCAGGAGCAGGGCTGGTCTCGGTCGAGATCGACGTCTGCTCGCTCTTCACCCGCGCTTCATCGGCAGGGAAGCTTTCGGTGGTCGCCTGGCGCTCGGTCATGTTGATCTCGGTCGAGACCTCGGCAACGAAATTGCCGGCGCCCAGAACCGGGGTCAGCAGCGCGTTGAGCTGCCGACGATAGCGCTCCTCGATCGCTTCCTTCATCTCGATCTGCTGTTCCACGCCGTTCATGCCGCTCTTGCCATCGCCCGAGAGCAGGCGGCCATTCTGGTCGACGACCGAGACATTGTCGGCCGACAGCCCGGGGACCGAGCTGGCGACGAGATGGATGATCGCCTGGACCTGCGATTCGGGCAGGCGTCCGGCATTGGCGAGCTGGAGCACGACCGAGGCGGCCGGCTCGTTGCGGTCGCGGATGAACACGCTGGGCGGTTCGACCGCGAGATGAACGCGTGCCGAGACCACCGATTCCATCGCCTCGATGCTGCGCGCCAGATCGAGCTCGCGCGCGGCGCGGAGCTTTTCATTCTCCACCGCGCGGCTGGCCCCCATCGGCATCGACGAGATCAGCTCGTCACCGCTCGGCGCGCTCTTGGGCAGGCCCTGCGCGGCGAGCGCGATCTTGGCTTTGTGGTAATCATCTTCGGAGACCATGATCGTGCCCGAGCTTTCCTCGAAGCTGTACGGGATGGTCGAGCTGTCGAGCGCGGCGATCACCGCTGCCTTGTCGCTATCGGGCAGGCCGCGGAACAGATCGCGCTGCGGCGGTTCGCGCAAGGCAGCCCAGGCGAGCACCGAAAGCAGCACGACGCCCAGAAAGCCGACCAGCGGCATCGCCTTGGACACCGCCGGCTGGCTCATGAAATTGCGGACCTGGGCCGGGATCGCGGTGCCGTTGAGCACACGCGCGCCGGCACCTGCGCCGGTGCCGGGGCTTCCGGGGATCACGGCCGGAGCGGATCCGTCGACATTATTGGGGGTGATGGTGATGTCGGACATGGATTACACCGGCATGTTCATGATGTCCTGATAGGCGGACAGCAATTTGTTACGGACCTGCAGCGTCGCTTCGAAACCGATCGACGCCTTCTGCTTGGCCATCATCACCGCCGCGATGTCGGTGGTCTGGCCCATTTCATAGGCGGTTGCGGCCTCGGACGAGGCGTGCTGCACCTGGTTGACCTGGTCGAGCGCGGTCTTGAGCGTGCCCGAAAAGCCGTCCGTCCGGGTCTCGGTCGGCTCGGTGCCCAGCATCGGGGATTTCTTGCTGATCTGCTGCAGCGCGCTGTTCTGTTGCAGAATGGCGTTGCGCGCGGCCATGATCGAGCTGCTGATATTGGTGCTCATGGGTTCTGTTTCCCGTTATCGATCAGGCTGCGGCTGCCAGCTCGCGCATATTGGCGAGGCGGTAGCGCAGGGTGCGTTCGGAGATGCCGAGCATCTTGGCGGTTTCGCGGCGGTTGCCGCCATTCTCGTCGAGCGCGCGCTGGATCGCGTCATGCTCGACCGCGCGCGACAGGCTGTGCAGATCGCTGCCGCGCATCAGGCGGGCGGAACCGGCGGCAGGCACCGGATCGGCACGCGGCGTGCTGATCTGCGGTGCGGCGACGGGCTGGACCGGAGCGGGCGTGAACAGGCGGGCGGGGGCAAGGCCCAGATCTTCAGCCTCGATGCAATCGCCTTCGCGCAATACCAGCGCGCGCTGCAGCACGTTGCCCAGCTCGCGGGCATTGCCGGGCCACTGGTGCGCCTGCAGCGTTTCGAGCGCTTCGGCGCTCAGCCAGGCAAAGTCGTCACCGGCATTCTGCATGCGCAGCAGCATGGCGGCGGCAATGGCGCGGACATCCTGACGACGATCGGCAAGGCGGGGGAGTGCGATCGGCATCACGTTGAGGCGCCAGTAAAGGTCTTCGCGGAATTCGCCGGCGGCGACCAGCTCGGCCGCGTCGCGGTTGGCGGCGGTGACGATGCGGACATCGACCTTGACCGCGCGGGTCTCGCCGACGGGAAGGACTTCGCCTTCCTGCAGCGCGCGCAGCAGCTTGGCTTGGAGCGCCAGCGGCAGCTCGGTGATTTCGTCGAGGAACAATGTGCCACCATCGGCCGCGCGGAACAGGCCCTCGCCATCAGCCGACGCGCCGGTGAAGGCACCCTTTTTGTGGCCGAACAGGATGGCCTCGACCATGGTTTCGGGGAGAGCGGCGCAGTTGACCGCGATGAACGGACCCTTGGCGCGCGGGCTTTCGTCATGCACCAGCCGGGCCATGCCTTCCTTGCCGGTGCCGGTTTCGCCCTGGATCAGCACCGCAGCCTCGCTGCGTGCAATGCGGGCGGCATAGCCCATCAGCTTGGCCATGGCCGGTTCGCCGACGGCGGGGCCGCGTCCGGCGCGCAGCAGTTCTGCCACCAGCGCCAGTCCCAGCGCCATGTCGTCGAAGCCGAAGGCGATGCGCGCGGGCAGGCCGTTGGCAGCGCGGACGAGCGACGGTGCGCCGTCGCGAAAATCGATGAGAATGTCACGATGGCTGGCCGACGCGATTTCCGCGGCCATCAGCACCTTGGCGGTCTGCACGGTCGCAGCACCTGCGGCAACCGGCTTGATCCAGGCCGATGCGAGCCAGCTTTCCAGCATGGGCAGATTTTCACGAACCGCCTCGCTGATAGTGCATTCGATCATTTTTTCAGTCCCCCGACTTAATGGATCGCGTTGGCCAGCCGTTACACTGGCCCCCGCAGGTCCAAAGCAAAGCAATCGCCGTGCCAAATCGGGAAAACGGCAGAAAATGGCCGCCCACACCCCCCTATATATATAAGGCAAGGCATCCCTGCCAAAAAATTGACGGGTTTTGCCCGGCCCAGGCGTCAAGAAATTGACGCCTGTCGGCCAAATGACAACCTGTTCGAAAGGTGTGTGAAAACTTCTTAATGGCTTTCCAACCGCGCCGTTAACCATGTCGAGGCCGCTGACAGAAGCAGTGCGCCGCAAGATTGACCAAGCGAAAGGAAAGACTGATGACTGTTATCGGAACGAATATCGGCGCCATCCGCGCTGCCAATGCCTCGACCGCTGCCCAGGCCATGCTGGGCCGCGCGATTGACCGCCTGTCCACCGGCAAGCGCATCAACTCGGCCGCTGACGATGCTGCCGGTAACGCGATCGCCACCCGCATGACCTCGCAGATCCGTGGCCTCGGCCAGGCCGTCCGCAACGCCAATGACGGCATCTCGCTGACCCAGACGGCCGAAGGCGGCATGAACGAGATCACCAACATGTTGCAGCGCATGCGCGAACTGGCCGTCCAGTCGGCATCGGGCACGCTGAGCAACAGCGACCGCACCAACCTGCAGGCGGAAGTCGCGGCGCTGATCCTCCAGGTCGACGACGTTGCCAACAAGACCAACTTCAACGGCGTGTCGCTGCTGACCGCTGTCGGCCCCATCGCGATCCAGACCGGCATTGATTCGGGCGACGTCGTCAACATCACGCTGGCCAACGTCACCACCACGGGCCTTGCCGTCGGCGCGATCGATATCAGCACCGTTGCAGGCGCAGGCACCGCGCTGACCGCGCTCGACACCGCGCTGAACAACATCACCACCGCTCAGGCGAACCTGGGTGCCAGCCAGAACCGTCTGCAGGCGACCGTCTCGAGCCTGATCAACCGCTCGACCAACCTGTCGGAAGCCCGCTCGCGTATTCAGGACGCCAACTTCTCGGACGAGTCGACCAACCTCGCCAAGGCGCAGATTCTGAGCCAGGCATCGACGGCGATGCTCGCCCAGGCGAACCAGAGCCAGCAGGGCGTGCTCAGCCTGATCCGCTCGTAAGACCGGAGGAAAAACTGATAACAGCATCGTCGGGAAAATGACGGGCGTCAAAATACTGGTCAGATTTTGACTTAAAGCCCGTCATTGCCCGCCGTTAATTCCTTTCGAGGCCGCTTAGGAGGGACCGAGCGCCCCATCGAAAGGAATATGAGATGACTGTTATCGGAACGAATGTCGCGGCGCTTCGCGCCGCCAACGCTTCGACCTCGGCCCAGATGAGCCTGTCGAAGTCGATCGATCGCCTGTCCACCGGCAAGCGCATCAACTCTGCCGCCGACGACGCGGCCGGCAATGCCATTGCCACCCGCATGACCTCGCAGATCCGCGGCCTCAACCAGGCCGTGCGCAATGCGAACGACGGTATCTCGCTGACCCAGACCGCCGAAGGCGGCATGAACGAGATCGTCAACATGATGCAGCGCATGCGCGAATTGGCCGTCCAGTCGGCCTCGGGCACGCTGGTTGCCGGTGACCGCACCAACCTGCAGGCGGAAGTCACCGCGTTGATCGCCCAGGTCAACGACGTCGCAGGCAAGACCACCTTCAACGGCGTTTCGCTGCTGAACACCGCAGGCCCGGTCGCCATCCAGACCGGCAGCGCTTCGGGCGACACCATGAACATCGCGCTTGCCGATGTCACCGCCACCGGTCTTGGCATCAACGCCATCACCATCGCCACCGATACCGGTGCCGCCGCCGCGCTGACCTCGCTCGACACCGCGCTGAACACGATCACCACCGCACAGGCGAATCTCGGCGCCAGCCAGAACCGTCTGCAGGCGACCGTCTCCAGCCTCGTCAACCGCGCCACCAACCTGTCGGAAGCCCGCTCGCGCATCCAGGATGCGAACTTCTCGGAAGAATCGACCAACCTCGCCCGGTCGCAGATCCTCAGCCAGGCGTCGACCGCGATGCTCGCCCAGGCCAACCAGAGCCAGCAGGGCGTGCTCAGCCTGATCCGTTAAGCGACGCAGGGGGGGCTGACGGGCGTTCGTCAAGATTATGACGCGTCCGCCAAAAAACTGACGTTTTCCACTTAATTTCCTGTCAGCCCTCGCCGTCAAAGCGCTTGAGGCCGCCCCAGCAATGGGGTGGCCCCAGGGAAGAAGTGAAAGGACTCAACAATGACCGTTATTGGAACGAACGTTGCAGCCCTCCGGGCTGCCAATGCTTCGACCGCGGCTCAGGGCAGCCTGTCCCGGTCGATCGATCGCCTGTCCACCGGCAAGCGCATCAACTCCGCCGCCGACGACGCCGCAGGCAATGCCATCGCCACCCGCATGACCTCGCAGATCCGTGGCCTCAACCAGGCCGTACGCAACGCGAACGACGGTATCTCGCTGGCGCAGACCGCTGAAGGCGGCATGAACGAGATCGTCAACATGATGCAGCGTATGCGCGAACTGGCCGTCCAGTCGGCTTCGGGCACGCTGGTCGCAGGCGACCGCACCAACCTGCAGGCGGAAGTCACCGCCCTGCTGTCGCAGGTCAACGACGTCGCCAACAAGACCACCTTCAACGGCGTGCAGCTGCTGAACGTGCCGCAGACCCCGGCGCCCGCTCCGACCATCGCCATCCAGACCGGCGTGAGCTCGGGCGATACCGTCGAAATCGCGACCGCCAACGTGACCGCGACCGGCCTGTCGATCGACACGATCGACATCAGCACCGCCGCTGGCGCAGGCACCGCGCTGACCGCGCTCGACACCGCGCTCAACTCGATCACCACCGCACAGGCGAATCTCGGTGCCAGCCAGAACCGTCTGCAGGCGACCGTGTCGAGCCTGGTCAACCGCGCAACCAACCTGTCGGAAGCGCGCTCGCGCATCCAGGACGCGAACTTCTCCGAGGAATCGACGAACCTCGCCAAGTCGCAGATCCTCAGTCAGGCCTCGACTGCGATGCTCGCCCAGGCCAACCAGAGCCAGCAGGGCGTGCTCAGCCTGATCCGATAAAAGGACCGGAATGGGCGATCAGTCAGAAATTTGACGCGCCCGACAAAAATTTGACGGTTTTTGCTTAATTCTCCGTCGGCCTCACCGTCAAAGATGGTGAGGCCGCTCCTTTTACGAGCTGCCGGAAGGAAGACGTGAAGGGAACCAACTTATGACTGTTATCGGAACGAACGTCGCAGCACTCCGTGCTGCCAACGCTTCGACTTCGGCTCAGATGAGCCTGTCGAAGTCGATCGATCGCCTGTCCACCGGCAAGCGCATCAACTCCGCCGCTGACGACGCGGCCGGCAATGCCATCGCCACCCGCATGACCTCGCAGATCCGTGGCCTCAACCAGGCGGTTCGCAACGCGAACGACGGCATCTCGCTGGCGCAGACGGCCGAAGGCGGCATGAACGAAATCACCAACATGATGCAGCGTATGCGCGAACTGGCCGTGCAATCGGCTTCGGGCACGCTGGCCGGCGGTGACCGCGCCAACCTGCAGGCGGAAGTCACCGCCCTGCTGGCGCAGGTCGACGACGTCGCGGGCAAGACCAACTTCAACGGCGTCTCGCTGCTGAACACTGCCGGCCCCGTGTCCATCCAGACCGGCATCGGCTCGGGCGACACGGTCAACATCGCGCTTGCCAACGTCACCACGGGTGCAACCGGTCTTGCCATCGGCACGATCGACATCAGCACCGCCGCCGGTGCTGGCACCGCGCTGACCGCGCTCGATACCGCGCTGAACACGATCACCACCGCCCAGGCAAATCTCGGTGCCAGCCAGAACCGTCTGCAGGCGACCGTCTCCAGCCTGGTCAACCGCTCGACCAACCTGTCGGAAGCGCGCTCGCGCATCCAGGACGCGAACTTCTCCGAGGAATCGACCAACCTCGCCAAGTCGCAGATCCTCAGCCAGGCCTCGACCGCGATGCTGGCCCAGGCGAACCAGAGCCAGCAGGGCGTGCTGAGCCTGATCCGCTAATGACGTGAGGGGCTGGCGCGGCGATCCGGCGGAAAATTGACACGTCAGACGAAAATTTGACGCTTTCTGCTTAATCTCCCGTCAGCCCCACCGTCTTAGTCATTGAGGCCGCTACATTTTTTGGAGCCGCCCCAGGATAGTGGAAGGAACCACAGATGACTGTAATCGGTACCAATGTTTCGGCGCTCCGTGCTGCAAACGCTTCGACTTCGGCTCAGATGAGCCTGTCGAAGTCGATCGACCGCCTGTCGACCGGCAAGCGCATCAACTCCGCCGCAGACGACGCAGCCGGCAATGCCATCGCCACGCGCATGACTTCGCAGATCCGTGGCCTCAACCAGGCCGTCCGCAACGCCAATGACGGCATTTCGCTGACGCAGACCGCCGAAGGCGGAATGAACGAAATCGTCAACATGATGCAGCGTATGCGCGAGCTGGCGGTGCAATCGGCTTCGGGCACGCTGGCAGACAGCGACCGCACCAACCTGCAGGCGGAAGTCACCGCGCTGAAGGCGGAAGTCACCGCGCTGAAGGCGCAGGTGAACGATGTCGCCAACAAGACCACCTTCAACGGCGTGGCCCTGCTCAACACTGCAGGCCCGGTCGCCATCCAGACCGGCATCGCATCGGGCGACACGGTCAACATCACGCTCGCCAACGTGACCACCGTGGGCCTGGGCATCGATGGCGTCGATATCGGCGCGCTGGCCGGCACGGGTGACCCGAGCGCTGCTCTGACCGCGCTGGATACCGCGCTGAACACGATCACCACCGCACAGGCCGGTCTCGGCGCCAGCCAGAACCGTCTGCAGGCGACCGTCTCCAGCCTGGTCAACCGCTCGACCAACCTGTCGGAAGCGCGCTCGCGCATCCAGGACGCGAACTTCTCGGAAGAATCGACCAACCTCGCCCGGTCGCAGATCCTGGCGCAGGCCTCGACCGCGATGCTCGCCCAGGCCAACCAGAGCCAGCAGGGCGTGCTGAGCCTGATCCGTTAATCGCATCGGATCGGAACCGACCTGCGGTTCGACCGTAGGGGAGACGCAACGGCCGTTACCGACAACTCAATGGCCTGAGCCGATATTCGATCAACCCCCTTTCCGGATGGACCGGAAGGGGGGTTTTTCGTTTCGCACGGACGCTATCTGACCGCGCCGCTCTTCAGCAGCTTCGGCACCAGGAACAGCGCCGCGACCAACGGCCATTTGCGCTGCCAGGGTCGGATCGTGATCTGCGTGCCCGCGTGCCGGTTGATCTTCCAGGCCAGATAATCGATGCCGCCGGCGAAGGTGAAGCTCGCCTTGGCGAGCCGAGCGACCGTCAACCGCTTGCCGCGTGCCCGCAGACTTGCCCAGCGGTTTTCTGCCTCCTCGCGCGGCATGGCGGCCAGATCAGGCACTTCGCGCGCGATCGCTGCGCCGACCGCCGCATAATGATCGGGCGCGAAATCGACCACCTTGTCAGGCCGGTCGCCGCGTTCGGCGCGCAGTTCCGCGCCATAGGTGCGGGTGAAGCCGGTGCGCCAGATGTGCAGCGGATCGGCACTGGCGCTGTCTGCAACCGGCGCGGCATGGCGCAGCAGCGTCACCGGCGCCGCGCACAACGCATCCAGCGCATGCGCCTCGGCGGCAGCATCGGCGCTCCACACGATCCGCACCGGCTGGGCAAAGCGCGCCCAGACCGAGACATCGCCCGCCTGCATCGAGCACGCTCTGGCCAGGTCCGCCTCGGACAGCACCGCATATTTGGCGGCAAGATTGTCATGCGCCGCCGGAAAGACATTGGGCGGGATCAGCGCATTGGCTCGCGCCATCCACCCGGCCTTGTTCGCCGCGCGATAGGCCGCCGCATAATCCGAGACGATGATGTAGAAATCGAGCATCAACCCGTCGAGCTGCGCCTCGCGCAGGCATGAACCGTAGAAAATCACCGCCCGCGCCGTCTCGCCGAACGGGGCGATGATTGCGCGCGCGAACTCAGCGACGCGTGGGTCGACCGGCTGAAGCGCTTCGGCGGCGATGAGCGATTGGAGAGTCGGGGCCATGACCAGCTAGTATCGAAAGCCCTCCCCCTTGATGGGGGAGGGTTGGGTGGGGGTGCGTTCTCGGAATGTAGCTGCTGGTGTCAAACTGCGAAACCTTTCACGCAGCTGCCCGATCACCCTCACCGCTGCGACTAGGTGGCAAAGCCACCAAGTCTCGCTGCCTCTCCCATCAAGGGAGAGGCGATGAACATCCGCCTCCGCAGTTCATGGCCAAGCGATCAAGCTGCCAGGCGCAGAAACGGCACCGGATCGGTCGAACGCAGGATGATCGGCTTGCCCGCGCTCGCCTCGAAAATCTCGCCGTCCAGGATCACCCGGCTGCGCGTGCGGTCGCTGTCGATGCGGATCATGTCCTCGCGCGCCAGATGCACGCCGCGCCCGCGCCGCGTGCCGAACCGGCCCATCAGCGTGTCGATCAGCATCGTCGTCAGCCCGGCACGATTATGCTCGACCGCGATGAACTTGAGATGCCCGGTCGGCGATGGTCCGCTATCCGCGCGGCTGCCCAGCAGCAGTTTTTCCAGCGTCGTCACCATCACCACCAGAAAGCTGCCGTTGAGCTCGCCCTTCTGGAAATAGGAGATGCGCAGCGCCGAGCGCGTGATCGGCAGGAACTTGGCGGTGAGCCCGAACAGCATGGTGAACAGCCCCGCGATCGCCGCGATGAAATGGCTGACCGAATTGGGCAGACCCAGCGGGTAAATCTTCTGGCGACAATAGAGGATGATCTCGGCCAGCCCGGCCCCACCCATGAACATGCCCAGTACCGGGCGCCCGTCCTCGCCGTCGGACAGCGCGATGAGCTGACGCACCACGATATGGCTTTCCAGGTCATTGCGCGCGATCTCGACGATGCGGTCGAGCGTGGGCAGCGGCTTGCCGCGCGCGCCCAGATCGAGCGCGATGAGGTTGGTCTTGCCGTTGGGCAGCACCGCGACCGCAGGCGGCGACTTGCCGAAATGGCCGCCATGGTAGAGTTCGGTCAGCGTCGCCTGCACCGTGCCGTCGCCGCCATTGATCACGAGCACGCGCGGCTTGACCAGCGCGATCGCGCGCAGCGCGTCGGCAATCTGGTGCACCTCTTCCACCTCGTAGTGGAAGATGTCCGGGTTGCGCGCGCAATAATCGCGCACCGCCGGCAACATCGCCTTGTTGCCGGTCGAGCGCGGATTGGAAATGAGCGCAACGAGAGTCATTCAGGTCATCCTATCGGCTTGATCGTCATCCCCTGGCGGTAGTTCAGGACCACCTGGATGCGCGTAACGCCGGGACCCACCCGGATGGCGGTCTTGCCCGCAGAGGGCTTGAGGCTGAGCAAAGAAAGCGAGGGGTTGTTGGAGAACCCACCACCATCGTTCCAGCCGGATTTGCCGCTGCCATCGACATCATGACGCACGGCGATGCCATAGGCGCCGGTAGCCGGAAGCGGCACGCAGAAGCTCATCTTGCCACCGCGCGGGGCGACGGCGGTGTCGATGCGGTTGATCCACGCACCCTTTTCCAGCCAGCTCGCCTTGGTGGCGGGATAGGCCTGCACGCGGATGCGGCCGGTATTCGCCTTGAAGCCGCTGACCTCGACATGCACCGCCGGGCCGTCGGCTCCGGCAGCGCATTTGCGCATGTCGTTGGCGATTTCCTGACGCTGCGCATGCGCCACAGGCGTCAGGGCCGCGAAGGCGATGCCGCCCGCAGCCAGACAAGCCAGTGATTTTGCCGCAATTTTGAACATGACGTAATCAATCCCAGAAGCTATAGCCGTGCCGCTCCGGATGGCGCGGACAAGGCTGATGAGCCCCCTTTACCATCTGCTTATGGGAAGCGTTTGCGGCCAAATCATGGTGACAGGGCGACAATAAGTTGAAATTGCTAACCGCCACAGACGCTTATATCGCCCGTCTCGTCTTCTTTCCGCTGGTCGGCACGTTGATCCTGGCTGCCATGCTGCTGGTACTCGACAAGATGCTGCGATTGTTCGACTTTGTCGCGGCCGAAGGCGGCCCGGTCAGCGTCGTGTGGCGCATGCTCGCCAACCTCTTGCCCGAATATCTCTCGCTCGGCATCCCGATCGGCCTGCTTCTCGGCATCCTGCTTGCGTTCCGCAAGCTCGCCATGTCGTCGGAACTCGACGTGTTCCGCGCGGTGGGCCTCAGCTACACCCGGCTGCTGCGCGTGCCGTACATGTTCGCGGTCGGGCTGATGCTCGTGAACCTGGCCTTGGTCGGCTATATCCAGCCCAAGGCCCGCTATGCCTATGAGGAACTGGGCTTCGAGCTGCGCTCGGGCGCGCTGGGTGCCTCGATCAAGGTCGGCGAATTCACGCAATTGGGCGACCGGATGACGCTGCGCATCGAGCAGAGCCGCGATGGCGGGCGTGAGCTGTACGGCATTTTCGTGCGTGCCGAGGCCAAGTCGGGCACGTCGCTGTCGGTCACGGCGGAGCGCGGCAAGTTCCTGGCGACCGATGACCCGAACACGATCATCTTCCGCCTGACCAACGGCACGCTGGTGCACGATTCGCCTGACTACAAGACCCCGCGCGTGCTGACCTTCAGCAACCATGACCTGCCGATCGACCTGCCCAAGATCGAATCCTTCCGCAGGCGCGGGGGCGGCAAGGACCGCGAATACACGATCCCCGAACTCGTCCGCATCGGTACCGATGCCAGCATCCCCGAAGCACAGCGCAACCAGACACGCGCCAATTTCCATTTCCGCATGGTCGAGGTGGTGATGATGCTGCTGATGCCGCTGCTCGCGGTGGCGCTGGCGATCCCGCCCAAGCGCTCGACCTCCGCGCTGGGTGTGTTCCTGTCGATCGTGATGATCGTGACCTATCACAAGATCAACGAATATGGCGAAGATGTCGGCGCGCTGGGGCTGGTCGACCCGATCATCGCGCTGTGGGTCCCGTTCGCGCTGTTCTCGGCGCTGATCGCCTGGATGTACTATCAGGTGGCCTTCGTGCCCGGCGGTCAACCGATCGGCGCGCTGGAAAAGGTCTTCGCCAAATCGGGCGCGGCGGTGCGCGGGCTGTTCAGCTTCGGCCGCAAGCGGTCCTTCCAGGAATAGGCGCAAGCGCGATGCATTTCGAATTCTTCCCGTCGCGCACCGTGGCCATCTACATGGCGCGCAAGTTCCTCACCAGCATCCTGGCGGTGGTGGCGCTGCTGTTCATCGTGCTGCAGTCGCTCGACCTGCTGGGCGAAAGCGGCAAGATCCTCGCCTATCCGGGCAACGGCCAGGCGCAGCTCTTGACCTATATCTCGCTTCGCGCGCCGCAGATCATCGATCTGGTGCTGCCCTTCTCGGTGCTGCTCGCGACGATCATCACGCTGGCGACGCTGAACCAGAACAGCGAGGTCGTGGCGATGAAGGCGGCGGGGCTGTCGGCGCATCAGGTGCTCGCGCCGCTGCTGATCGCGGCCTTCGGCGTCTCGGCCATCACCTTCGTCTTTTCCGAACGCATCCTCACCCGCGCCACCGCGACGCTCGATGCCTGGGAAGCGGCGGATTTCGGCCCGATCCCGCGCGATTCCAACGTGAAGTCGAACATCTGGGTACGCGAAGGCGACAATATCATCCAGGCCGATACCGTCGAAGGCCGGGGCAATGCGACGCGGCTGACCGGGGTCGCGGTGTACCAGCGCGACAGCCAGGGCGGCATGGCGCGGATCATCAAGGCCAGCGAAGGGACCTATACCGGCAAGGGCTGGAAGCTGACCGATGCGACGCAGTTCGATGTCGCCACGGGGCAGAAGCAGGTGCTGGGCGATATCGTCACCGCAGGCAATGTCCGGCCCGATCAGTTCACGCTCAGCAAGGTCAATGCCGATGGCCTTTCCTTCCCGCAGCTCTGGACCGCGATCGAGGAACTCAAGGCCGCCGGGCGTCCGACCGCCGCGCTTGAGGCGAACCTGTGGCACAAGCTCTCCGGCCCGCTTTCGGCGCTGCTGATGCCGCTGCTCGGCGCAGTCGCCGCCTTCGGCCTGGCGCGATCGGGCCAGCTGTTCATCCGCGCCGTGATCGGCATGGCGCTGGGCTTTGCCTATTTCGTCGCGGACAATTTCGCGCTCGCGATGGGCAATCTGGGCGCCTATCCGCCGATCCTCGCGGCCTGGTCGCCCTTCTTCCTGTTCCTGATGGTCGGCGAGACCGTCCTTATCCGCACCGAGGAATAGGCCGCAGCCCGTGGCCGCCGACACGCCCGATCCTGCCACTACCGCACCCGCTGTCAGCCGTGCCGATGTCGCGAGCGGCGCGGCGCTGTCGGGCCTGGCGCGCATGGGCGCGATCATCGAGATCGTCACCCAGCCCGCCTTCGTGTGGATGTTCGGCCTCGCCACCTATGGCAGCTATGTCGTGCTCTGGGCGGCAGTGAACGTGCTCTCGACGCTGACCACCTTGTCGCTGGCGCAGGGGCTGCAGCGTTCGATCCCGTCCGCCGCCAGCCGCGAGGCCGAGCATGGCGTGGTGCGCTATGCGCTGCTGGTGACGGTGATCCCGTCCGCATTCGCGGCGCTGTGCATCACCCTCGCCGCGCCTGGAATCGCGCCGCAATTCTCGGTCGAACCGGCGATGCGCCCGCACCTGCCCGCGCTGATCGCACTGTTCGTGTGGACGCTGCCGCTCACCGTCGCGCTCGAGATCGCCACCGCCGCTGCGCGTGCGCGTCGCGCCTTCGGGCCCGAGATTCGCCTGCGCATCTTCTGGGAGCAGATCGCGCGGCTGATCGTCGCGGTCGCACTCTATGCGCTGGGGGTGCGGCTGTTCGGGCTGTTCGTCGCGCATATCGTCTCTCTGGGCGTCACCGCCTGGCTGTCGGTGCGGCTGCTCGGGCGCTATTACGATCTCGGCCTGCTATGGCGTGCGCCGATGCCGCCCGCGCTGCGTCATGACACGCTGAAATCGGGCCTGGCGACGATGCCGCCCAACCTGGCGCGACGCGCGTTCAACGACCTTCCGCCGGTGCTGCTCGGCCTTGCGCTGAGCGGTGGTGGCGGCGCGGTGGCGGCAGGTCTGTTCGGCATCGCGCGCAAGATAGCCTCGGTGCCGCTGATCGTGCGCCAGACCTTTCTCTATGTCCTCGCGCCCTTGAGCGCTGCGCAGCGGGCCGCCGACAAGGCGCAGATCGCGCCGCTCTACCGCTTTGCCAACCGCATCGCCGCGATCATCGTGTTGCCGCTCACCGCGGTGATGATCGCAGGGGGTGACGCGACATTGCTGCTGTTCTCGCCCGAAGCCGCCGATGCGCTGCCGGTGCTGGTCGTGCTGCTGGTCGGCCGTGCGGGCGAGACGATCCTGGGTGCGGCGACGCCGATCGTCGAGATGACCGGGCACCGCCTGCTGCCGCTCGCCAATTCGATTGCGGGGCTCGCCGCAGCCGGGCTGGTCGGCTGGCTGACCGTCGACGACATGGGCGCAACCGGCATGGCGCTGGCGGTGAGCGCGGGTGTGATCGTGTCGAGCTGGGCAGCGGTGGCCGAGCTTTGGATCAGCGATCGGCTGGGTCCGTTCGACCGGCATTTCCTGCGCGCCCTCGCCTGCGGCCTGGGCGGATTTGCTGCGCTCTGGCTGGTCGGCTGGCTGTTCCAGGGGCTGGGCATGGTGCCGCGCGCCGCGATCCAGTTCGCCTGTTTCTTTCCGCTGGTCTGGCTGGGGCTCAAGTTCGGGCTCGATGCCGAGGACAAGGCGGCACTGGGCAAGGCGGGGCGCAAACTTGCGCTGTGAAGCGCGCGGCCCTGATTGCCCCTGCACCCAAAGCCCGCTAGACCCTTAGTCCAAAGACCGCAGACATGAACGCGGCAGCCAGAGGAGCCCTGACCCGGTGATCGCCAACAAATCGCTCGACCAGTTTGCCCGTTTCAACAACCTGCTCGACCTGTTCTTTGCGCGCGCCGACGAGCTGGGCGATGCGCCGTTCCTCTGGGCCAAGCGCGGCGGTGCGTGGACGCCGATCAGCTGGCGGCAAGCGGCGGGTCAGGTCGCGGAACTGGCGCACGCGCTCAAGGACATGGGGCTGCAGCGCGGCGACCGGGTGATGCTGGTGAGCGAGAACCGTCCCGAATGGTGCATCGCGGACCTGGCGATCATGGCCGCTGGCTGCGTCACCGTGCCGACCTACACCACCAATACCGAGCGCGACCACCAGCACATTCTCGACAATTCGGGCGCGCGCGCCGTCATCGTTTCGGATGCCAAGCTGGCGCGCACATTGCTGCCCGCCGTGCTGCGCGCAGGCAATGCCTGGCACGTGATCGGCATGGAGCCGGTCAAGGTCGGCCAGGCCAGCCGCTTCCGCGCGCACAACTGGTCCGATCTGGTGACCGGCGATGCCGCGCGCCAGGCCGAACTGATGCCTGCCGTCCGTGCCGATGCGGCGACGCTCACGCGGCAAGACACCGCGTGCATCATCTATACCAGCGGCACCGGCGGGGCGCCGCGCGGGGTGATGCAGCACCATGGCGCGATCCTGCACAATATCGCGGGCCCCACCCGCGTCATCTCCGAGGATTTCGGCTGGGACGACGAGGTCTTCCTGTCGTTCCTGCCGCTCTCCCACGCCTATGAGCACAGCGCAGGACAGTTCTTCCCGATCGGGCTCGGCGCGCAGATCTATTATTCCGAAGGGCTCGAAAAGCTCGCCAGCAATATCGAGGAGGTGCGCCCGACGCTGATGGTGGTAGTGCCGCGCCTGTTCGAGGTGCTGCGTGCGCGTATCCTCAAGCAGATCCAGAAACAGGGCAAGGTCGCCAATTTCCTCTTCGAGCGCGCAATGGCGCTGGGCGAGAAGCAGCTCGCCGGAAGGGATGGCGTGCTCGACAAGCCGATGGACTTCATCCTCTCGAACAGCCTGCGCCCCAAGATCCAGGCGCGGTTCGGGGGACGGGTCAAGGCGATGGTCTCGGGTGGCGCGCCGCTCAATCCCGAGATCGGCGTGTTCTTTCACGCACTCGGCATCACGCTACTGCAGGGCTATGGCCAGACCGAGGCAGCACCGATCATCGCGTGCAATCGGCCCAGCGTGGGCATCAAGATGGACACGGTCGGCCCGCCGCTTGCCGATACCGAGGTGCGCATTGCCGAGGATGGCGAGATCCTGGTGCGCGGCGAACTCGTCATGCACGGCTACTGGCAGAACCCGGAAGAGACCGCGCGCGTGCTCAAGGACGGCTGGCTGCACACCGGCGACATCGGTTACATCGATGAGGCCGGGCGCATCGCGATCACCGATCGCAAGAAGGACCTGATCGTCAACGACAAGGGCGACAATGTCTCGCCGCAAAAGGTCGAGGGCATGCTGACGCTGCAGCCCGAGATTCACCAGGCGATGGTGGTCGGTGACCGGCGGCCCTATCTGGTAGGCCTGGTGGTGCCCGATCCCGAATGGACGATGGAATGGGCGAGCGCGCAGGGCCTCAAGGTCGATTTCGCCGCACTCCAGGCCAATCCGCAGTTCAAGGCGGCGGTGCGCGCGGCGATCGACCGGGTCAATGCCGACCTTTCGGTGATCGAGAAGGTGCGCCAGTTCAACTTTGCCGACGAGCCATTCACGATCGAGAATGGCGAAATGACGCCGTCGATGAAGATCCGGCGGCATGTCATCAAGGGGCGCTACCAGGAGCGGCTGGACAGCCTGTACAAGAGCTGAGGTCGCGTCAGCGGGCGGGGCTGCGGCGGTTCCACAGCTGCAGGGCGATCTCCGCGATCAGCAGCGGTCCGACCCAGTACGCCCAGATAGCGAGCGCCGGGGCGATCCCGTCCATGTCGTCCAGCCGCTGCGCGAGGCGGCAGAAGACGAAGGTCAAGGTCAGCACCAGCGAGCGGATCATCCACATCTGGTGGACACGCCAGCGCTTCTGGCTGCCCCGCCACCAGCCCATCGAGGTGGCGACGAGCCAGACCACTGCAAGCGTGCCTGTCGCCCAGCCGCTGGCGAGATTGCGGTGTGGGTCGCTGATCGCGAGAAATAGCGCGACGAACGCCATGGTCATGCCCGCGCCGACATAGGTGCAGCCGGTATGGCGGTGATAGTCGAACGCCGCGCGGGTCCAACCCATGTACAGCGCCAGGAATCCCGAGACGAGCGTCAGAAATCCGGTCAGCGCATGCAGCACGATCCACAGGCTGTGATCAGCATGGCCCCGCTGCGCCCCGCCACCCAGCGCAGGCAGCACGTTGAGCCAGAGCACGGGCAGCGTCGAGAGCACGGCCGCCCAGAACAGCAGCGCGGGCACGGTCAGACCCGGACGATGATCGATCGGCGGCCAGGCCTGGCTTGTCACGACGGCTCCCCCTGATGGAATTGCGCCAGCGTGCCTCAAGCCGAAAGGCATCGCAACCGGTCTCGGCACACCGCCTTCCTCGTCACCCCCGCGAAAGCGGGGGTCCCGCTTCTGTGCTACCGATGCTGAAAAAGCGGGATTCCCGCGTTCGCGGGAATGACGGATAGCGATCGATCTCCACACAAAGCAAGACCCCGGATCGGCCTCTGCCAATCCGGGGTCTTGCTGATGCGTCGAACGCGAAAGCGCTTATTCGGCGGCTTCGTAGTACTGCGGCGCGGCGGCGTTCAGGATCTCGAGGATCTTCTTGAGCGCGGCGGGCTCGTCGGTCTTTTCCATCGCGGCCAGCTCGCGGGCCAGACGGCTCGAGGCGGCTTCGAAAATCTGCCGCTCCGAATAGCTCTGCTCGGGCTGGTCGTCGGGACGGAACAGATCGCGCGTCACTTCGGCGATCGAGACGAGGTCGCCCGAATTGATCTTCGCTTCATATTCCTGGGCGCGGCGCGACCACATGGTGCGCTTGACCTTGGGCTTGCTCTTCAGCGTTTCCATCGCTTCGCGCAGCGTCTTGTCCGAAGACAGCTTGCGCATGCCGATGCTTTCGACCTTGTTCACAGGAACGCGCAGGGTCATCCGTTCCTTTTCGAAGCGCAGCACGTACAGCTCGAGCTGCATGCCGGCAATTTCTTCCTTCTGAAGTTCCACAACACGGCCGACACCGTGCTTGGGATAAACCACATAATCGCCTACATCAAAAGACAGCGCTTTGGCGGCCATTCAAAAACCTTTCTGTATTCAGGGGAAGCGGGAGCCTTTTCGAACTCGCATGTCAGCCGTTCGAGCTATTCTCCTCAAAATGTGCCGAATGTGGGACACCCATCAGCGCAAACCCGCTGCGCCAATAGGCCGCACTTAACAGATTCGTCACAAAATAGCCACCCCGTAATGGCCATTCCGGTCCTAGATGGGGGCTGCGAACAAAAATACAATCGTGTTGGGAGAATTACGCTACGGAAACCGCCAACGTTTGCAGCGGGGCAGTGCGGAAACTCTCAAAAAGAGGTCGGCGCAGACGACCCACCCCTTGCCCCTCCCTGTCCATGGAGGGGAATAGCTAGATTGTCGATGCCGGATAGCTCCCCTCCCTGCAAGGGAGGGGCTGAGGATGGGTAGGCGTACAACGCACGGGTCGATCAGCAAGACCGATCGAACCCACCCTGTCGATCAGTCGCCTTCGCCGGGTTCAGGCGAGAAATAGGCTTCGTACTTGCCGTCCTTGCCCTTGTACTCGTCCGCATCGGGCGGGCTGTCGCGCTTGACCGTGATGTTCGGCCATTCGGCGCTGTACTTGGTGTTGAGCTCGAGCCATTTTTCCAGGCCGTCTTCGGTATCGGGCAGGATCGCTTCGGCCGGGCATTCGGGTTCGCACACACCGCAGTCGATGCACTCGCTGGGGTTGATCACCAGCATGTTCTCGCCCTCGTAGAAGCAGTCCACCGGACAGACTTCGACGCAGTCCATATATTTGCACTTGATGCAGGCGTCGGTGACAACATAGGTCATCGGCTGTGATCGCTCCCCTGAATGCGTGCCGGCGCGCAAGGCCGGTCGGGCGTGGTGATGGCATGGTCATGCCGCAGTGATTCTGGGCGCCTTGCTATTGTGACAAGGCCGACGCGTCAATATGGCGCTGCCTTGGGGTGCCAAAGCCGTGCTTTAGCCGGTGGCGCGAACCTCGCCGGGTTCGCTGTAGCAGGCCAGCGCCTCGTCTGCCGGGCCGCGTCGCCAGGGCAGCTGATCGATCTGCAGCACCAGCACGCGCGAGCCTTGCGGCACGGTGAGGATATCGCCGCAGCGCACCGCGTGATGCGCCTTGACCACGCGATTGCCGTTGCTGCGGATCACCCCCTGTTCGGCGAGCATCTTGCCCTGCGACCGGCTGCGCACCAGCCGCAGATACCAGAGCAGCAGGTCCATGCGCATATGCGCGCCCGTGCTGCCGATCGATGAGGATGCTCCGCCGCCCTTTTCAGCCAATCGCCACCTTCCATTCCTTCAGCGCGGCAAAATGCCCCCGATTCTCGGGGCCCGCCGCTGGGACCTGAGCCTTTTTCCGCGCCAGCCCCCGCCAGCGCCATAACTTTTGCTTGTCCGCCGCGCCTTCGCCCTTGGCCGCGTCGCGCCGGAAGCCTGCCGCGCGCATCAGCCGTTCGGCATTGGCGGAACTCAGCCCCATCGAGATCGCGAGCGCAGGATCGATGGCGAAGCTCTGCGCCTCGCCCTTGCCGTCATGCGCGGCGCGGATCAGCTTTTCCGCCATATCGACGCGCAGCGCCTGATCGCCGAGCATGCGGTAGGCCGGGTGTCCCTCGCCCGGCAGCGCCGATGTCGGAACGACCGTGCGCAGGCTCTCGACGGCAGGATCAAGTGCTTGCGGCAGTACTGTGCCCGATCGCACCGCGCGCATCAGCCGCAGCATCGCCTGGCAATCCGGCCGGATCATCGCAGCGCAGAAAATGTCGAGACTGCCCAGACGCACGCCCAGCCGCTGCAGCACCTGCCGCGAAGGCGCATCGAGCGCGGCGATCAGCGGCTCGGCCTCGGTCCGCGCGATTGCCCCGCCTGCCTCGACCAGTTGCACCAGCAGCGCCCGCAACGGGCCCGAGCAGCGCCTGTCCTCCGCGGCCCTGGTCAGCGCACGGACCGGGCCAAGTGCCTTGCGCAGATGCGCTTCGAGCCAGGTACCGATATGCGCGAGCAGCGCCTCGCGATCGGGCCGCAGAATGGCATCGAGCGCGCGGTCGGGCTGGAAGCGCGGATGGCCGAGCGAAGCCCCGCGAACGAGCAGGCCTATGCGCTGCCCGCGCCAGAACATTGCCGGCCGCCCCTTGTCATCCGCGCCGATAGCGAGCGCCTTCGGCCCATCGGCGATCAGATCGCGCGCGCGCCGGGCGAGCAGGCCGGGCAGATGCCGGTCGGCAGCCGCGACGAGCAGCTTGCGATCGGCCAGCCGTGCCTGCGCGTCGACCACGAAGGCAAAACCGTTCAGATGCCCGATCGGCTCGCCATCGACGCAGATCGCATCGCCTTCTTCCAGCGTGACGGGCAGGAGCGACGCATCGCCGCCCAGGCCCCGCAGCAGCACCGCGGTGCGCCGGTCGACGAAGCGCTGCGCCAGCGCGCGATGCAGCGCATCGGACAATCGCTCCTCGACCTCGCGCGCGCGCCCCGCCATCTCGGCGGGATCGGCGAGCCAGTCGCGGCGCTGCGCGACATAGGCCCAGGTGCGGATCGCCGCGATGCGCGCGCCCAGCTTCTCGACATCGCCCTGCACCGAATCGAGATCGGCGATCTTGCGCGCGATGAAATCGACCGGAATGTGGCCCAGCCCCTGGCCCAGATGTTGCCAGAGCTGCGCGACGAAATTGGCGTGATGCTCCGCGCCACGATGCTGGAAATCGGGCAGCGAGCATACGGACCAGAAGCGCCGCACCGCAGCCGTTCCGCGCACGCTGGTCGCGACCTGGGAATCGTCGGCCAGGCGGCGCAGCACGGCAAGATCGATCGCTTCCGGCGCGGGTTTCAGCACCGGGCTCGAGGGCAACCGCTCGAGATCGGCGATCAAGGTGCCCAGGCTGTCGAAACGCAGCCGCGATTCGCGCCAGAACAGCGACTTGAGCGGCGGAAAGCTGTGCTGCTCGATCCGCTCGATCTCCTCGTCGGTGAACTGCGCATCGTGATGGCCGGCGACCGATCCGAAGGTGCCGTCGCGCTGGTGGCGCCCGGCACGTCCGGCGATCTGCGCCATTTCCGCCAGCGTCAGCCGCCGGCGGCGCGCGCCGTCATATTTGTGCAGCGAGGCAAAGGCGACATGCTCGACATCCATGTTGAGCCCCATGCCGATCGCATCGGTGGCGACGAGATAATCGACCTCGCCCGCCTGGTACATCGCGACCTGCGCGTTGCGCGTCGCGGGACTCAAGGCGCCCATTACCACCGCCGCGCCGCCGCGAAAGCGCCGCAGCATCTCGGCGACCGCGTACACTTCCTCCGCCGAGAACGCGACGATCGCGCTGCGCGGCGGCAGGCGCGAGAGCTTCTTGATTCCGGCATAGCTGAGCGTCGAAAAGCGCGGGCGGCCGATGATCTCCGCATCGGGCACCAGCGCGCGGATCATCGGCGCCATGGCTTCGGAACCCAGAATCATCGTCTCGTCGCGTCCGCGCGCGTTGAGCACCCGGTCGGTGAACACATGCCCGCGTTCGGGATGCGCGCCCAGCTGCGCCTCGTCGATCGCAACAAAGGCGAAATCGCGCCCTTTGTCGAGCGGCATGCTTTCGGCGGTCGAGAGGAACCAGCGCGCGCCAGGGGGCACGATCCGTTCCTCGCCGGTGACCAAAGCGACCTCGTGCGGTCCCTTGATCTTCACCACCCGGTCATAGACCTCGCGTGCGAGCAGACGGAGCGGAAAGCCGATCAGGCCGCTGGAATGCGCGCACATTCGCTCGATGGCGAGGTGCGTCTTGCCGGTGTTGGTCGGGCCCAGCACGGCTGTGACGGGGCTCGGCGAAAATCGGGTCATGGGAGCGGCCTCCAGCTCCCTACATCATGGCAGCTTCCCGCCATTGCAAGACCCGCATGCAAAGCCCTGTGGATAGGTTGCGCCGCTGATCGGGCTTCTTGCACCGCTCATCCCGCAGACAGGGTTTTACACCCCGGGTTAATTTGACTTTAACCGGTCATGTCCACACAGATTGCGGCGAGGAAAACGCCATCGCGCCGGTCTTTCGAGATCAGCACGGGAGGAATGGCGGCAAGGGGTCGGTCTTGTTTCAGCAACGCGAACAGCTTTTGGGGGCCGGTGCCGCCAGTGCCAGATTGTCGCTGGCCGATGTGCTCCCGACGCCGACCCGGCCCGCTCAGCCTGCCCCAGCCCAGCCCGCCCCGACGACCGGTATCAAGGCGCTCAAGGAGCGGATTTCCCGCACCCGCCAGTTCATCCACGACACCAACTGGACGCCCGATCTCGGTCAGAATATCGGCAGCCTCGAATGGTTTCGCGGGCTCGGCACCCTGTGCCTGCTGTGCACCGGAGCCTATGCCCTGTGGCCCGGCGTCAGCCCGATCGGCGCTGCCGCCACCGCGCCGGCCCCTGCCGCGCGCGAGGAATTGCGCAGCCAGACGATCATGCCGATGGCATTCGGCAGCGACACCGGGCACGCCATGGGCGCGACCGATGCCGTGGTCGCGCTGGCCCAGGCCCCCGAACGCCCAACGATCGAGCTCGCCGCCACCATCGGGCGCGGCGACAGCTTCCTGCGCGTGATGCAGCGCGCGGGCGTGGGCAGCGGCGATGCGCAGGCGGTGGCCAATCTCGTCTCCTCGGTGGTGCCGCTCGACGACATTCGCGACGGCACCCGCATCGACATCACCTTGGGCCGCCGCTTCGCGCGCAACCAGCCGCGCCCGGTCGAAAACATCGCCTTCCGCGCGCGCTTCGACCTCAATGTCGAGATCGTCCGCGCAGGCTCGGCGCTTGATCTGGTGCAAAAGCCGATCCTGGTCGATGCAACACCCTTGCGCATTCGCGGCACGGTCGGCTCCAGCCTGTACCGTTCGGCGCGCGCCGCAGGGGCACCGCCCTCTGCGATCCAGGCCTATCTGCGCACGCTGGCGACGCAGCTTTCGATCGGCAACGACATCCGCTCGACCGACCAGTTCGACATCATCGTCGACTACAAGCGCGCCGCCACCGGCGAGGTGGAGCTGGGCGATCTGCTCTATGCGGGCCTCGAGCGCAGCGGCAAGCCGCGCGCGCAGATGCTGCGCTGGAAGACTGGCAACAACGTTCAATGGTTCGAGGCCTCGGGCGTCGGCGAGACGCGCGGCGAGTTCGCCCGCCCCGTCAACGGTGCGGTGACATCGGGCTTCGGCTATCGCCGCCACCCGATCCTGGGCTTCCGCCGCATGCACAGCGGCATCGATTTCAAGGCAGGCACCGGCGCGCCGATCTATGCGACCGCCGACGGCGTGGTGAACTATGCCGGACGCAAGGGCGGCTACGGCAATTTCGTGCGCATCGCGCATGGCGGCAATATCGCCACGGGCTATGGCCATATGAGCCGCATTGCAGTGAGCAACGGCATGCGCGTGCGGCGCGGCCAGGTGATCGGCTATGTCGGTTCGACCGGCCTGTCGACCGGTCCGCACCTGCATTACGAACTCTATCGCGGTGGCCGCGCGGTCGATCCCAATTCGGTGAAGTTCACCACCCGTGCGCAGCTTTCGGGCAGCGAACTCGCGAATTTCCGCGCGCGGCTGAAGCAGCTGCTCGGCGTGACGCCCGGCGCGGCGCTGCAGTCGCTGGCCCCCGTACCGAGCGCTAAAACGACCGAACCCAAGCGCGAAATCGAGCGGATTGAGGGCACGACTATCGCCTGATCGGCTCCAAGCCGCTTCAATACTCATGCACGCGGGTCAACACTTCTGCGTTGGAAATCCAGCCAGGCTAGAGTGCCGTGACGCGACGCCTCCCAGTCAAAATTCTAGGTCGCCGCATCAGACGTGCCCGTCGAGCACTCAGTTGAGCAAGCTCAGTCTTTTCATCGCTGGAAGCAGTGCCGGCGGCAACCTTTGACAAAATGTCCTCCATCGCAAGATCGATGGTAAACTCTTCCGAAGGTGTTGTGTGGGTCATAATGCTCACAATGTTGCCCCTTCCCTATGAATTTTTTCTGAATCTAGGCTTGGTCGGACTGCTTGGCAAGCCGAGCCTGCACGGCAACGAACAGCGCTATAGCCCCAGCGAGAATTCTGGCACCCTCTGCGTTCTGAATTCCGGAGGCCTCAGGCGTAAAATGGTTTCGGCGATCTGATGTGGCAGTGACAACACCCCACGGTCGAGCATGCCCATCCACAAGAACGGGTACCGCAACGACCGATTGATAGCGAGAGCTATCGTAATCCCGCTTTCTGTGACCGATATTAAACAAGGTTCCAATTCTGTCGGATTGCAAATCCGGAACAATCACTTCAACTGCATTGGCGTAACAAACGCCGGCGACGCCGACGCCCTCGTCCCAGACCCTAGCCGTGTCCTTCGTGCACTCTATTGCACGAGCATGTCCTAGCAGTCGCAACTGATCGCGCGCTCCCGGCTTCCGTTCTGCAATGTAAACACAAATGGTCCACTCATCACTCCCAACCAAACCCATTGCCAACGAAAGCTGCCGCTTGCAATTTTCAAAAACACTGTCAACAAATGCTTCCTCTGACCCGATGTTTCGACAGATTTTATGCTCCAACAGCGCCCTAATTATACTGTTAACAACAATAAGATTTCTTGACTTATCCAAATCTTCATAAATCTCATATAATTCTGAGATATTACTGTTTATTTCATCATACTTTTTTTGAGACTCAAAAGCAATCTTTAGCTCTTCAGTTGAGTCTTGATCTTTTAGAGCAATCCAAATGGCAGATATGAAGACCACTATGCAACCAAGCATTCCAACGATTTGGGATGTTTTTGCACCAGCGTCATCAATATCTGAAAATTGAGCTAAACCAGCTACTAAAGATCCCCCCGTAAGAATAAATGCTTTAATGAGTCTGTTAGCCAATCCGACATTCGAAAAATGGCCAACTATACTTTCGTTGAGCTTAGCCTTTGTGTCTATCATGCTGACCGGAACCCCCACCACGAAGGCAGTGATATATCCTACATGTTAGCTACCATCAACCAATATACATGATACAAAATTTGTATGCAAAAGACCTATTTGCTCGATCACGAACATTCATTCAACCAAATCGACGACGCTTACACAAATGGGGCCATCAATTGCCTTCGCAATAACTAAACTACTGTATTTAATAGCAATTTAATCGAATATGCATTCTGTCGCGGCTGTATCACGGCATGTATCAGCGGTCTTTGCAAGGTTTGTGTGCAGCAAATTAACAACCCAAGAAAATCACTCAGGCGAACCAATTTGGCACCACGATTTGTCATATTCCAGAATGGAAGTCAGACAGTTGTCGCTCCAGTCAGCCCCTCAGCTCCACCCAGGTGGGCGCGTGGTCGCTGGCCTTTTCGCGACCGCGGTGGTCCTTGTCGACGCCGATCGCGCTCAGGCGGTCGGCGGCGGCGGGGCTGAGCAGAAGGTGATCGATGCGGAAACCGTGGTCGCGCTGCCAGGCGCCCGCCTGATAGTCCCAATATGTCCACACTCCGCCGCCGGGGCGTAGTGTTCCGATAGGGTCAGTCCAGCCGTCTGCAAGGATCCTTCGGTATCCGGCGCGACTTTCGGGCTGCATCAGCGCGTCGGATGCCATGGCGCGAACCGAATAGACGTCATTGTCGCGCGGGATGACGTTGTAATCGCCTGCCAGCACCGCAGGCACCTCTTCGGCCAGTATCTGCGCGGCCCGCTTGCGCAGGCGCTCCATCCAGCGCAGTTTGTAATCGAATTTCGGCCCCGGCTGCGGATTGCCGTTGGGCAAGTAGATGCACGCGACGCGAAGCCCGTGCACATCGGCCTCCAGATAGCGCGAATGCTCGTCCTCGGGTTCGCCCTCCAGCCCGCGCTGCACCTCGACCGGCTGCGCGTCGCGCGCCAGGATGGCGACGCCATTGAAGCCCTTCTGCCCGTGCCAGATCGCACCATAACCGAGCTTCTCGAACTCGGACGCGGGAAAGCCCTCGTCCTGCGTCTTGATCTCCTGCAGGCAGGCGACATGCGGGCGGGTCTCTTCCAGCCATTCGAGCAGGCGCGGCAGACGGGCCTTGATGCCGTTGATATTGTACGAGGCGATGCGCAACATGCGGTTGTCTTAGCCGCAGCACCGGCGCTTGCCCAGCCATTTAGCCCCTGTTCATTTGCGCCCGCATAAGCCACGATCCAGCGACATATCTGGGGAGGTCATCATGCGGCGTTCGTCTCGGTTCTCGATCGGAGCGGCCGCGCTCGGCCTGACTATTCTCAGCCCCGCGCTCGCCCAGGACGCGACCGATCCCAATGCGCCGAGCACGCAGGGCAATGTCTCGGTCACGGTCTATAACGGCGGCATCTCTTTGGTGCAGGACATCCGCAAGCTCAATATCGCGGGCGGCACCAGCCGGCTCGAATTTCCTGATGTCTCCGCGCAGATCCGGCCCGAAACGGTCAGCTTCGCCGCCGATGGCGCGACCATCGTCGAGCAGAATTTCGATTACGACCTGCTGACCCCCGGCAAGCTGATGGAAAAGGCGGTGGGCGAGACGATCACGCTCGTCCGCACCAATCCGGCGACCGGCGCGGAAACGCGCGAGCGCGCCAAGGTGCTGTCGGTGAACGAGGGCGTCGTCGTCCAGATCGGCAACCGTATCGAGGTGCTGCGCGACGATGGCCTGCCGGTGCGCGCGGTGTTCGACAAGGTGCCCGAGAATCTGCGCGCACGCCCGACATTGTCGATCACCGTGGACAGCCAGCGTGCAGGCCAGCGCGATGCGGCGATCCGTTATCTGACCGGAGGCCTTGGCTGGTCGGCGGATTATGTCGCCCTGTTCGATGAGGCCAAGGGCAGCATCGACGTGCAGGGCTGGGTGACGCTATCGAACAGCTCCGGCACCACCTATCGCAATGCCGATACGCTGCTGGTCGCAGGCGATCCGCAGGGTGCATCGGGCTTCGGCAGCCGGGGCCGCAACATCCGCAGCGCCGGGACCGAGACCGCGAACCGCGAGCGGCTGGGCGATTATTATCTCTATCCCGTTGGGCGCACGACCATCGCCGACCGCCAGACCAAGCAGGTCAACTTTCTCGACGTGCAGGGCGTGCCCGCGTCGCGTGCCTATGAATATCGGGTCGGCTGGCTGGCGAGCGTCAACGAACCGCGCAGTGCAGACACGGTCGTCAAGTTCAGCTCGAGCAAGTCGGGCGGCCTGGGCGATGCGCTGCCCGCCGGATCGGTGCGCTTCTACCAGCGCGACCAGCGCGGCGCGCCGCAGTTCATCGGCGAGAACGCGATCGACCACACACCGATGGGCAGCGCGCTGGCGCTCAAGACCGGCGAGGCGTTCGACGTGAAGGTCAAGAGTACGGTGGTCGAGCGCAAGCGGCTTTCGAGCACGAAATGGCAGACCAGCATGCGCTACGAGCTCACCAATGCGCGCGACGCTGCGGTGGTGGTGGACCTGATGCAGGCGGGGCTCGACTTCGGCTGGACCGACACGCGGGTGGTGACCGAGAGCCTGAAGAGCGAACGGCGCAACAGCAATGCGGTGGTCTGGGCGGTGAATGTGCCTGCCAATGGGACGGCGGAGGTGACCGCGACCTTCGAGACGCGGTCTTGATCTGAGATCTCGAAATGCGCCACAAGCCACCCGCCTCCTTTCCGTTTGTCCCAAGCGAAGTCGAGGGACGTAATCGGCGAGGGTTGCGTGCCGTCCCTCGACACGCTCGGGACAAACGGGGGTGGGTGCTGGGGTCTTTGATGGCATTGATCTTGGCTGGAGTTGGAGTGGTCCTTACCCCCGCCCAGGCCCAAACCCGCCCCGAAGTCGTCTCGCCTAAGCCCGGTTCCGTCGCGGTCACCATCTATCGCGATCCGCAGCGCGGCAATGGCGGGGGGATGAACCTCAATTTCCTCAACGGTTTCGCGGTCGTCACCGAAAAGCGCACGATCAGCGTTCCCGCAGGCCCCTCGACGATCCGCTTTGCGGGCGTCGCGGAAGGGATGGTCGCGGTCTCCGCCGTGATCCGCGGTCTGCCCGGCGGGATCATCGAGCAGAATCGCGACAAAAAGCTGCTCTCGCCTGGCGCGCTGGTCGATGGGTCGCTCGGCAACCGGGTGACGCTGCAACGCACCGATCCGGCGACCGGCGAGCGGACCGAGCAGCAGGCGGTGATCCGCAGCGGATCGCGCGGCGCGCTGGTGGTCCAGACCGATAGCGGCATCGAGGCGCTGCAATGTTCCGGCCTGCCCGAGCGGGTCGTCTATACCGACCTGCCCGCCGGGCTGTTCGCAACGCCCGTGCTGTCGGTCGACACCGTCTCGCCCGAGGCCGCAACGGTCGAGGTGACGTTGACCTATCTCGCCTCGGGCTTCGACTGGAACGCCGATTATGTCGTGAAGCTGGGCGCGGACGGAAAGTCGCTCGACCTGTTTTCCTGGCTGACGCTGGCCAATGGCAATGGCGAGAGCTTTGCCGATGCCGAGCTGCTGGTGATCGCGGGCACGCTCAACACCCGCCAGCCGATGCGCAATCTGGCGGATCGGCCCCGCGCGGCACCACTCGCTATTCAGTGCTGGCCGCAGGGCAGTACGGCGGAAGGCATGGCCTATCCCGTGCCGCCTCCCCCGCCTCCGCCTCCGCCTCCACCGCCTGCCCCGGCGATGATGGCGCGGACGGGCGCGGTGCGCGGCGAGGCGATGGACATCATGGTCACCGCCTCGCGCAATGTGGAGGCAGAGCTGGAGGCTTTGGGAGATCTGAAGCTCTACCGCGTCCCCTTCCGCTCGACCGTTGCGGCCAGGGGGCAGAAGCAGGTGCGGCTGCTCGCCAAGCAGAACGTGCCCGCACGGCTGGTCTTTCGCGGCAACGCGATGGGCTATGGCGAGGGCGAGCCGCGCGCCCTCCAGATCGAGCTGCGCATGGACAACAAGACCGCGAGCGGCCTCGGCCTGCCGCTACCTTCGGGCCGCATCGCGGTGTTCGACCGGGATGGCGGCAACGGCCTGCTGATCGGCCAGGGCCGGATGCGCGATTATGCGGTGGGGCAGGAGGTGAAATTCACCATCGGCGCCAGTCCGGCGGTGCGGCTGGCATCGACGCGCAAGATAGTGGCGGCCAAGGGTGGCTGGGACGGCTATGCGCTCGAACTCACCAATGCCAGTGCCGAACCCGTCACCGCCGAAATCGATCTCGCTCAAATCGCCGATACCGATATCCGCAATGCCACGGGCAAGCTGATTCGCAAGGACGGCAAGCATGTCTGGCAGGTGACCGTGCCCGCCAATGACCGTGCCACGATCAGCTACCAGAGCCGCTCGAAATATCGCTGAGCGCCGATTGCGGCGCCAGCACGCCCTTATTTGGGTGCCAGCACCATCAGCATCTGGCGGCCTTCCATACGCGGATAGGCTTCCACCTTGGCGGTTTCCTTGACGTCTTCCTGCACGCGCTGGAGCAGGGCCATGCCAAGCTGCTGGTGCGAGAGTTCGCGGCCGCGGAAGCGCAACGTCATCTTGACCTTGTCGCCCTCTTCGATGAACGCATGCACCTTCTTCATCTTGACCATATAATCGTGGTCATCAATGTTCGGACGCATCTTGATCTCCTTGATCTCCTGCGTCTTCTGGTTCTTGCGCGCGGCATTGGCCTTTTTCTGGGCCTCGTACTTGTACTTGCCGACATCGAGGAACTTGGCGACGGGCGGCTCGGCATTGGGCGAGACCTCGACCAGGTCGAGACCCACCGCTGCGGCACGCTCTATCGCATCTGCTGTACGCAATACGCCAAGATTTTCGCCATTCTCATCGATCACCCGAACCTGGGGCGACTGGATGAACTGATTGAAGCGCGGGCCGGATTTGGGTGGCAGAACAAGGCCGCGACGGGGTGCTGGCGGACGTATAGCGAATTCTCCTGATGTTTCTTCGAGCGCGCGATATAAGCCAAGTCGGCTGATAGATAAAGGGTTTCGTGCGGATGGCGCGGCAGGCCCGCCGCCAGAATCATGGCAAGCGTTGCAATCGCGCAACGATTGGACGCCCCCGGGCGTCTTCTTGCCGATCCCTCATGCCCGCTCCATATCGGGCCGGGCGATGATTTCGCAAGGAGCAGCCGCATGGACAGTCCCCAACAGATCACGATCGATCACGAAACCGCAGGCCAGGACGGGCGCTTCGTCTACCGCGCCGAGGGCGCCGAGGCGGAACTGACCTATGCCGAAGCACCGGCGGTCGGCGGCGTGCGACGCGTGAGCGCCGACCACACTTATGTACCCGATTCGATGCGCGGCCAGGGCATTGCCGGCAAGCTGGTAGATACGCTGATCGATACGGCGCGCGCGCAGGGCTGGAAGGTGATTCCCCGCTGCAGCTATGTCGTCGCCGCGTTCCAGCGTCATCCGGAATGGAAGGACGTGCTGGCAGATTAAGGCTCGACGCAGGGCCACGCTCTTGGCAACAGCATGGGATCCAATGCGAACCCAAGGCCGATCATGAGCGACGCACTGCATATCCTGACCCTGTCCTGCCCCGACCGCCCCGGCATTGTCAGCCGCGTCACCGGCCTGCTGTTCGCCACCGGCGGAAACATCCGCGAGGCCGCGCAGTTCGAGGATCAGGAGACCGGGCGCTTCTTCATGCGGGTGGTCTTCACCCTGCCCGACACATTGACCGCGGCGCTCGATGCACGCTTTCAGGACCTCGGGCAGGAATATGCGATGGACTGGTCGCTCCGCCTTGCCGACACGCCGCGCAAGGTGCTGATCCTCGTCTCCAAGTTCGACCATTGCCTGGCCGACCTGCTCTATCGCTGGCGAATCGGCGAATTGCAGATGGATGTCGTCGGCATCGTCTCCAACCATCCGGTCGAGTCGCTGGCCGGGCTGGACCTTGGCGGCATTCCCTTCCACCACCTGCCCGTCACGCGTGAGACCAAGGCCGAGCAGGAGGCCGAAATCAAGCGCGTGGTCGAAGAGACCGGGGCCGAGCTGGTCGTGCTCGCGCGCTACATGCAGATCCTCTCCGACGATCTTGCCGCGTTCCTTTCGGGCCGCTGCATCAACATCCATCACAGCTTTCTGCCCGGTTTCAAGGGGGCCAAGCCCTATCATCAGGCGCATGCGCGCGGGGTGAAGATGATCGGTGCGACCGCGCATTATGTCACCGCCGATCTCGATGAAGGTCCGATCATCGCGCAGGATGTCGAGCAGATCACGCATGCCGATTCGCCCGAGACGCTGGTGCGCAAGGGCCGCGACATCGAGCGCCGCGTGCTCGCGCGCGCGGTGCGGCACCATCTGGCCGATCGGGTGCTGCTCAATGGAACCAAGACGGTGGTGTTTACCGATTGAACCGTCCGGCAGTCCGACCGTATCGTTCGCGACAGGAGATTGCCGATGAAGAAACTGCTGGTGCTCTATGGGTCGTATCGCTCGGACCGGGCGGGGATCCGGCTCGCCGACTATTGCGTGCGCCGCTTTGCCGAGCGCGGGGTCGATGCCGAATTGATCGACGCCAAGGCGGTCGGGCTGCCGATGCTCGACCGGATGTACAAGGAATACGAGCCCGGCACCGCGCCGGTGGCGATGGAGGATCTGGCGAAAAAGATCGAGGCGGCGGACGCGTTCCTGTTCGTCGCAGGCGAATATAACTGGGGCGTGCAGCCGGGTCTCAAGAACCTGACCGACCATTATCTGGAACAGTGGTTCTGGCGGCCCGCCGCGCTCGCCACCTATTCCGCCGGGCGCTTCGCCGGCGTGCGCGCCGGCCAGGCCTGGCACCCGACCTTGTCCGAAATGGGTATGGTGGTGATCCCCAGCATGCTCTCAGTGGGGCAGATCACGCAAACGCTCGACGAGCAGGGCCAGCCGATCGGCTCGGGCGGCGCATCGCTGGAGCGGAGCTTTGGCAAGTTCGCCGACGAACTGACCTGGTGGGCAGACGCGGCAGCGGCCCAGAAGGAACGCGTCAAACCGCCTTATTGATGGGGATTGGCGAAATGGTGCTGCTGGGGAGGATTGAACTCCCGACCTCAGCCTTACCAAGGATGCGCTCTACCACTGAGCTACAGCAGCACACCATTTCGCAGGCTTGCAAGAGCGGATCGCTGTGGCTGCCCGCTCGCAAGGCCTGCGCCTATGCGCAGGTGCCGATGGTTTGTCAACCCTCGCCGGTCTTGCCAAATGCGCCGGTGCGACGATATGCAGCAAAGCCGATGGAAAAGCCGCTCACCCCGCCGAAACCGAGCCCCGCAGAAGAGCGCAAGGCGAGGCTTGCCGCCAATCTGCGCGAAAATCTGCGCCGCAGAAAGGCGCAAGCGCGTGCGATGAATGCGAACGGCGAATCGTAAGGTCCGGTCAGCCGCGCGCGTAGAATTGCAGATGGACGAGGCGGCCGTTCTCGCCGGTGGTGCCGAATCCGTCCGCCGAATTGTGGAACAGCCAAGGGCTGAACAGGATCAGCCGGTTGAACCGCATCGGCACGCGCATCACGCGCTCCCATTTCGCGGCGTGGAAGGTGTCGCGGTTGACGACATCCTCGACCAGGGCGTTGGCATCGGCATAGCCGCTTTGCGCCAGGGCCAGCGGGTCGGTCGGCACTTTTTCCAGCCCGGTGCGCTTGTGGCGGAAGAAATCGGTGCCGCCGCGCGCGTCCTCGTCGCGGCTGAGATACAGGATGCCCGAATAGAAGCACGGGTCGATATGCACGCCGCTGACCCCGCGATCGCCCTTGAGCGTCAGGCGGCAATGGCCATGCGTGGTTCTAGGCTGCGGCACGACGGGCACGCCGATGATCCGCGCCACCGCCGCCTCGAGCCCGGCAATCGAGAGCGGCGCGGACGAGAGCGTGCCGGGATAATTGCCCTTGCGGGTCGCGGGGTCATAGCCGAGGCCGAGCGCGGCGGCACGCGCGCCGTGCGGATCGGCCAGGAAATCGTCTATGATGAGCAGCGAGGGCAGCATGGCCGCTGGCATAGCGGCGGATGGCGAACTGCGAAAGCCAGGGCGTTGCATGAATTGCACGCTGCGCTAGACAGGCCTCATGCCCTCGCCCCGGACCCTGACATGCGCATCCTGATCGCCGGCGCAGGTATTGCCGGGCTCGCCGCCGCGCTTGCGCTGGCGCGCAAGGGGCATGCAGTGCAGGTCATCGAGCAGGCGGCAACGCTCGAAGAGGTCGGCGCAGGGCTGCAACTCGGCCCCAATGCGATGCGCGTGCTGAGTGCGCTGGGCGTCGACGATGCGGTGGCGTGCGCGGGCCAGACCCCGGCAGCCATCACCCTGCGCGATGGGCGCAGCGCGCGCGAGATCCTGAAAATCCCGCTGGGCGATGCAGCCAGGCGGCGCTGGGGTGCAGCCTATTTGACGTTGCACCGCGCCGATCTGGTGGCGATCCTGGCCGAAGCGCTCGAACAGGTGCAACCCGGTGCGCTGCACCTTGGCATGGGACTGACCGAAATCGACATTCGCGCAGAGGGCGCCGCGATCACCACCGCAACGGGTGAAACGCTGACCGCCGACCTGCTGATCGGCGCCGACGGCATCCGTTCGATGGTCCGCGAACATCTGTTCGGAGCGGACACCCCGCGCTTTACCGGCCATGTCGCCTGGCGCGCGCTGGTGCGGATCGATTCCGCCGATCCGGCTGCGCCGCCGCCCGGCGTGGGGGCCTGGCTCGGGCCGCGCCGCCATGCGGTGACCTATCGCATCCGCCCCGACATGGTGAATCTGGTCGCGGTGACCGAACAGGCCGACTGGCGCGAGGAGGGCTGGAACCTGCCCGGCGATGCCGACCGGTTGCGCGCCGATTTCGCCGGGTGGAGCGCGCTTGCCCCTCTGCTCGCGCGGGTCGAACAACCGTTGCGCTGGGCGCTGTTTGATCGCAAGCCGATGCGCGCCTGGCACCGGGACCGCGCGGTGCTGATCGGCGATGCCTGCCATCCGATGCTGCCGTTCCTGGCGCAAGGCGCAGCGATGGGGATCGAGGACGGCTTTGCGCTCGCAGAATTGCTGCCGCTCGAACCGCAGCACATCGAACCCGCGCTCGCCCGCTTCTTCGCGCTGCGCCAGCCGCGCACCGCGCGCATCCAGGCGATGGCGCGATCGAACGGGGTGGATTTTCACGAGGGCAATCCGCTCGCAACGCTGGCGATGCGGCTGCCGCTCGGCCGCGCCGCCAGCGCACGCCCCGATGCGATGATGGCGCGCTGGGACTGGCTCTACGGTGGCGGTCCCATGAGCGTCCGCAGCGGGATTCTTGCCTAAGCGGGCGGTTTCCCGCATAGGGGCCTCTCGCGGCATCCGGCCAGCGAACGGAAAGTCCCCATGGCCGAACACCCCACCATCTTCGTTCTCAACGGTCCCAATCTCAACCTGCTGGGCCTGCGCGAGCCGGAAATCTACGGCTCGGACACGCTCGATGATATTGCCGACCGGCTCGAAGATCGCGCCCAGACGCTCGGGCTTTCCATCGACATGCGCCAGTCCAACCATGAGGGCCATCTGGTCGACTGGCTGCACGAGGCGCAGGCGACCGGGGCGAAAGCGGTGCTGCTCAACGCGGGCGCCTATACGCACACGTCGGTGGCACTGCTCGATGCGATCCGATCGATCACCACACCGGTGATCGAAGTGCATCTGTCCAACCCGCTCACGCGCGAGGAATTTCGTCACGTCTCGTTCGTCGGGCGCGCAGCGAAAGGCACGATCTGCGGCTTCGGCGCAACGTCTTATCTATTGGCGCTGGAGGCCGCAGCGCAGTTATGAGCTTTGACGCCCCCGCGTCTGCTGGCATGATGCGGGTGAGCGATTGAAATTACGCACGGGAGCAGCCAAAGAGCCGCCCCTGATCAAAAGCAGAATAAAGGGCGCAGGACCATGGCATCACCAAGCGGCAAAAGCAGCAACAACAAACAGGGAGGCGGCATGAACATCGACAGCAAACTGGTGCGCGAACTGGCAGAACTGCTGGGCGAAACGGGCCTGAGCGAGATCGAGGTGGAAGACGGCGATCGCAAGATCCGCGTCGCGCGCACGATCAGCGCCGCACCGGTCGCCAGCGTCGCGGTCCCCGCGGCACCCGCACCCGTTGCTGCCCCGGCCGCCGCACCTGCAGCCCCGGCTGCGCCTGCAGAGCCCGCCGCGCCCTCGATGGCCAATGCTGTCAAGTCGCCGATGGTCGGCACCAGCTATCTCGCGCCCGAGCCGGGTGCTGCGCCGTTCGTCAGCATCGGTGCGACGGTCAAGATCGGCGATCCGCTGCTGATCATCGAGGCGATGAAGGTGATGAACCCGATCACCGCCGAGCGCGCGGGCAGGGTGACCGCGATCCTGGTCGAGGATGGCCAGCCGGTCGAGTTCGACCAGCCTCTGGTCGTCATCGAGTAAGCCCATGGCCATCAAGAAGATCCTGATCGCCAATCGCGGCGAAATCGCGCTGCGCATCCATCGTGCGGCGCACGAGATGGGCATCAAGACGGTCGCGGTGCACTCCACCGCCGATGCCGATGCGATGCACGTGCGCCTGGCGGACGAAGCCGTGTGCATCGGCCCGCCGCCCGCAGGCCAGAGCTATCTCAACATCGCCAACATCATTTCTGCAGCGGAAATCAGCCAGGCCGACGCGATCCATCCGGGCTATGGCTTCCTCTCGGAAAACGCCAAGTTCGCCGAGATCGTCGAGGCGCACAAGATCATCTGGATCGGCCCCAAGCCCGAGCATATCCGGACCATGGGCGACAAGGTCGAGGCCAAGAAGACCGCCGGCGCGCTGGGCATGCCGCTGGTCCCCGGATCGGACGGTGCGATCAAGGACATCCACGAGGCGAAGATCATCGCGGCATCGATTGGCTATCCGGTGCTGATCAAGGCGGCATCGGGCGGCGGGGGGCGCGGCATGAAGGTCGTGCCGAGCGAAGACCAGCTCGAAACGCTGATGCAGCAGGCGGGCAGCGAGGCCAAGTCGGCCTTCGGTGACGACACCGTCTATATGGAAAAATATCTCGGCAACCCGCGCCATATCGAGTTCCAGATCTTCGGCGACGGCAAGGGCAATGCCATTCACCTCGGCGAGCGCGATTGCTCGCTGCAGCGCCGCCATCAGAAGGTGCTCGAGGAAGCGCCCTCGCCGGTCATCACGCCCGAAGAGCGCGCGCGCATGGGCGCGGTCGTCACCAAGGCAATGGCCGATATGGGCTATCGCGGCGCGGGGACGATCGAGTTCCTTTGGGAAAATGGCGAATTCTACTTCATCGAGATGAACACCCGGCTTCAGGTCGAGCATCCGGTGACCGAGGCGATCACCGGGGTCGATCTGGTGCGCGAACAGATCCGCATTGCCGAGGGGCATCCGCTCTCGGTCAAGCAGGACGAGATCGAGTTTCGCGGCCATGCCATCGAATGCCGCATCAATGCCGAGGACCCACGTACGTTCGCGCCGTCACCGGGCCTGGTCAGCTATTACCATCCGCCCGGCGGCATGCATGTGCGCGTCGATAGCGGGCTGTACGCCGGCTACAAGATCCCGCCCTATTACGACAGCATGATCGCCAAGCTGATCGTCTATGGCCGCACCCGCCAGGGCTGCATCATGCGGCTGAAGCGCGCGCTCGAGGAATTCGTGGTGCAGGGCGTCAAGACGACGATCCCGCTGCACCAGGCTTTGCTCGACGAGCCCGATTTCCTGTCGGGCGAGTACACGATCAAGTGGCTCGAGCAATGGCTCGCCGAGCTGGAGGCCGAGGAAAAGGCCTGACCTGCCAAAGACCTATGCTGCACCGCACAATTTTTCGTTGAAACGCGGTGCGGCATTGGTCATATTGGTGCGATGGATACAAACAAGACCGTGCTGGAAGCCATCGCGCTGCGCAAATGCCTCGAGGCGACCTATAACCGCCAGCGCATCCGGCTGGCGCCGCACATCCTGTATACCAAGCACGACCAGCTCTATCTCGATGGCGTGACGCTCGAACGCGACGGCAAGCCTCCGCGCGAGCTCAAGGTCAGCGCGTTCAAGCTCGACGGATTGGGCGATATGGCGCTGACCGCGCATGAGTTCGACCTGCAGCCGGTGTTCAATCCCGACGAGGAGCGCTATCAGGGCAAGACGCTGTTCGCGGTGGAAATGGCGTAACCTTACAGCTGCCCAGTTTCGTCACCCCCGCGCACGCGGGGCTCGCGCTTCCTTCGGCAACATGGGCGAAAAAGCGGGATTCCCGCGTTCGCGGGCATGACGGGTTACTGCTTTTCGAGGCTCAGCGAGGCGTCGTCGATCGTCAGGCTGAGGCGGCGCGGATCGCGCTGGTTCTCGATCAGGAAGACATGCGGCCCGCTGCTCGCGAGGATCGCGTCCATCGCGCGTTCGATGGGGATTTCGACCTTGGGGATGCGCGCGCAGTCGCAGGCAATCGCCACCCGGTCCTTGGCGACACGAGTCACGGTGATCGTCACCCCCGATTTCGAGGACCCGCGCGCATCGGAAATGATGTCGCCGACATAGGTCCCCGCGACCAGATCAGCGAGATCGGGCTTGCGTTCGGGCGCGGCCAGCGAGGCCGTGGACAGCGACACCAGGGCCGCGAGCAGCATCGCAAAGGAGCTCGAAATCCGACGCGTCATGGCCTTCTCCCGTCCGGTCTGCTCCGAGAGCTTATCGCAATTCCGCGCTCAAGGCACGCAAATAGCCCTGGACCCCCTATTTGCCCGCGACGCGCTCCACCTCGGCCATCACGCGCAGCACATTGCCGCTCCAGATCTTCTCGACATCTTCGCGCGACAGGCCGCGTGCCAGCAGCGCCTCGGTGATCTTCGGGATCTGGTTGATCTGGTTGAGGCCGATCACCCCGCCGCCACCATCCCAATCCGCGCCGATGCCGACATGATCGACCCCGAGCAGATCGATGCAATAGAAGATCGCCTGCATGTAGCGGTCGAAATCGGTATCGGAACGCGGCTCGGCAGCGTTCGCCTCGGCCCATTGCTTCATCAGCGCGGCGCGTTCTTCGGGCGGCAGGCTATCGGCGGTCTCGATTTGCGGACGCAGCGCATCGACTGTCGGACGCGGCTTGTCGGGCGACAGGAACAGGCTGTTGACCTGGATCACCCCGCCCTTGGCCGCGAGCGCCTTGAGCCGCGCGTCATCGAGGTTGCGCGGATGGTCGTGCAGCGCCTTGGGGCCCGAATGCGACAGGATGATCGGGGCTTTCGAAAGCTCGAGCAGCTGGTCGAAGCTGCTGTCGGCGGCATGACTGCCATCGATGATGATGCCCAGCCGGTTCGCCTCGCGCACCCAGGCCTTGCCGAGATCGCTGAGGCCCCCGTGCAGCGCCTCGCCATTGGTCGAATCGGCGAGCTGGTTGGTGCCATTGTGCACCGGCCCCGCCATGCGCAGGCCAAGCTGGTAGAAGGCATCGAGATTGGCAATGTCGTTGCCGAGCGGATAGCTGTTTTCCATCGACAGATAGACCACGCGCTGCCCCGCTGCGGCGATACGCGCGGCATCCGACGATTTGGTCGCGATGGCAAAGCTTTGCGGATTGGCGGCGACGAAATCGTGGATCTGGTGCAGCCGCTTGAGCGCATGCGCCAGCGCCACCGCATAGCCCCGCGCGTCATTGGGGCCCTGATCGGTATAGATCACCCAGAAGCCCCCATCGAGGCCGCCTTCGATCATCCGCGGCAGATCGACCTGCGTCGTATCGTGCAGCACATCGTGCCGGTCGGTGATGCGCCAGCCGGGCTGGTCGAGATTGGCCGGGCTGTCGAGATGCGTGTCGAGCGTCAGGATCGACTGGTGGATTGCGGCAGGGTCGCTGGCGTCCTGCGCAGCTACAGGACCTGCGATACAGGCCGCAGCCAGCATCAGCCCCAGCATATGCCGGTGCGTCGATTTCATGTGCTTTCCCTTCAATCGGCGAGCGCGGCCGCACGCTCGCGCCAATCGGCGGCGAGCTGGGGCAGATCGGCGAGCTTGCGCACGGCCTCTGGCTCTGCCTTGTATTGCCCGCCGACCAGCAGCCGGAACACGCGGTCCACGGTCCAGGCCGACGGCCCCGGCTCCACCAGCCGCATGACATCGCCTGCCTGGACAAGCCCGGGTTCAAGCACACGATAATAGAAACCGCAACGCGCAGTGCGCACGATTTCCGCCATGACCGATTGCTTGCCCGAGACGCCAAAGCGATGGTCCAGCTTCCAGCAGGGCTGGCGGCCTTTGGTCAATTCGACCAGCGCCTGGCCCAGGCGAAAGCGATCGCCGATGCGCATCTCGCTTTCGACGAGCCCGCGCGTCGAGATGTTCTCGCCGAACGCACCCGGCTTCTGCAGCAATTTGTGCGAATCGAGCTTCTGCTGCCAATAGGCATAATGGTCGAACGGATAATGGTGAATCGCCATGTCCGGGCCACCATGATGCACCGGATCAGCCACCTGATCGCCTTCGAAACCCAGCTCGCCCAGCATGACAGGGCCGGTCGCCGGCTGGCGCGCAATGGCGCTCATCGTGCCATCCTCACGAAAAGGGCGGGGCTTGCCGGTGAGCAGCGCCAGGACGCGGACCGCTTGCGAACTCATGCAGTTGCAAGCTACGCTTGAATTACTCAGCGTGCAATGCAATTCCTTCATTTCGACTGCATAGCTATACAAACGCCTCTAAAGTATACGATATTGGTTAAGCTGAGGGTCAGGCGGCGCTTTGTATCGGTTGTGCAATACCAACAGTCCTGTGCCGCGTGGTTGCCGACACGATTGCCCAGGCCATTATCGAAAGGTCGATTTTGGTCATGTCACCAATCCTTGAAGCATCCCCCTCCCCCCTCGCCCGTTCCCGCCCGCAAGCGTGCCATCTCCGGCTGCCGGCAGGACTTGCAGCGCTGGCTTTGGCCATTCTGCTGTGGACGTCAAACAGGGCCGAAGCCGCAGACCTGGCGGTCCAGGCGTCCGCACCCGGTATCGCCATGGCAACGGGGCTCGAGCCTGCGGCCCAGCAACGCGAAGGACGCCGGGGCGGGGGCGAGTTTCGCGGCCAGCGCGGCGGTGGCGGCCGCGAGTTCCGCGGGCAGAATCGCAACACCATCGGCACCGCGCGCATCGATACGCCGCGCGAATTCCGTCAGGAACGCCGTGCCGACCGGCAGGATTTCCGTCAGGAACGCCGCGGTGACCGGCAGGATCTGCGCCGCGAACAGCGCGGTGATCTGCGCGACTTCCGCCAGGAGCGTCGCGCCGACCGGCAGGATTTCCGCAACGGCGTCGTGACGAGGCCCGAATTCCGCGCCGACCGGCGCGACGATCGCCAGGATTTCCGCCGCGACCAGCGCGGAGACTTGCGAGATTTCCGCCGCGACCGCCGGGATGATCGCCGCGACTTCCGTGCAGACAGGCGCGACGACCGCCGCGATTATCGCGACAACCGCCGCGACTGGGACCGTCGCGACGGGGATCGGCGCGGCTGGGCCGATCGGGGCTGGAACGGTCGCGATTGGGACCGGCGCGGCTGGGACGGTCGCGGACGCGGCTGGGATCGCGGATGGCGCAACGATCGGCGCTATGACTGGTATGGCTGGCGCAACCAGAACCGCGCCTTCTTCAACGTCGGGCGCTACTACCCGCCGGTGCGCGGCTGGAACTATCGCCGCCTGGGCATAGGCTTCACGCTGGGCGCGCCGTTTTTCGCCAGCAGTTTCTGGATCAACGACCCCTGGGCCTATCGCCTTCCCCCGGCTTATGGCCAGTATCGCTGGGTCCGCTATTATGGCGATGTCCTGTTGGTGGACATCTATACCGGGCAGGTTGTTGATGTGATCAACGATTTTTTCTGGTAAGCCTAGCAACGCGCATGCTGCGACCTGTGCAAGACCCGCCGGAGCCATCCGGCGGGTCTTTCCTTTTCACGGCTGCCCGGGTTGACAGGCACAGGGCGCGCGCGCCATCCCCCGGCCATGATCAGCGACTTTCTGCATCGGCGCGAACTGGCCAGGATCGGCCGCGACGTGGGCGACAAGCTCGATGCCCATCCGCGCGTGCAGCGCATCGCATTCGACGATGTGAAGGTGCCGATGCAGATCTATTGCTATCAGGATTTCATGACCCCCGGCGAATGCGCCGAGCTCATCCGCATGATCGATGCCGATGCGATCCCTTCCGAGCTGTATCGCGCAGGGGCCGGCGCCGATCAGAACGATTTTCGGACCAGCTACAGCTGCAATCTCGATCGCTGGCACCCCGATGTGCTGCGCATTGACGATCGCATCTGCGGACTGACAGGAATTGATTCGCGGCGGGGCGAAACGCTGCAGGGCCAGCGTTATGCCGTCGGCCAGCAGTTCAAGGCCCATCACGACTATTTCCACACCGACCAGCCCTATTGGCAGAAGGAACGCAACAAGGGCGGGCAGCGCAGCTGGACGGCGATGGTGTTCCTCAACGAGCCGGCGGGCGGGGGCGAAACCGAGTTCCCGCAACTGTCGTTCAAGATGCTGCCGCGCACGGGCATGCTGCTGATCTGGAACAATATGGGCCTGGACGGTCGGCCCAATCCCTATCTGCTGCACAGCGGCAATCCGGTGACCCAAGGCACGAAATACATCGTCACCAAATGGTTTCGGCGCGGTTTCTGGGTATAGCCGAACATAAGGCGGCCCGTCTCCGCTGAGCCTGGAGACGGGCCGCCACCCACAGCTCATGGGTCTGCTCAATCGTTATAGGCGAGCACCGTCACGCGGCCGACCTTGTAGCCGCGCTGGCGCATTTCCTTGACATAATCCTTGTCGGCATCGGCCAGCTCGACCTCATATTCCTCCCAGGCGTCGGCACGGTCCTCGCGGTCGGTCGCGCGCTTGAGATCACTGGTGAGTTCCTTGTCCGCCTCGTTGATATCGGCGACATAATTGTACCACGACTGGTTATAGACGCCCTGCACCGGTTCGGTCCGGATCGGCGGCGCATGGGCGCCATCGCGCGCCGGAAGGGTGCGCGGCGTTCCGGCCTGGGCGGGCAGCGCCAGAATCACCAGCGGAAGCGTGCCTGCCAGGGCATTGCGGATCAGCTTGCTCATCGTTCGTCTCCTTTGAGCGCCCCCATTGCCCTCCAACGCATCGTGCACCGATTCAGGTAAGCGCCATGGCGCGGCTGGGCGCTGGACAAGGGCGCTCGGGCGCAGTCGCGCCCAAAACGCGTAAATTTTCACGCCGGATGCCATTTCCGATGAACATTTTTCTTCATCTGGCGTTCATCCGCAGCCTTCCCCACTTTTCAACGGGTCCGGCTCGTCTATATTGACCGCTGCTTCAGGGCGAATGTCGCCGAGCAAGAGGAGAGTTCATGTCCAGAATGAATGCACTGCGCTATGCCGGCGTCCTGGCCGGCGTTGCTATGCTGGCCGCCTGCTCGGGCGGCAGCGAAACCCCCAAGGCCGAAGAAGAAGCCGCCGCTCCGGCCGCTGACGCTGGCGCCGAAACCCCCGCCGCGACTCCGGCTGCAGCCGAGGCTCCGGCTGCGGACAATACCGATACGCTCGACGGCAAGAAGCTCGCCGATTTCACCGGCAACGCCGCTGAAGGCGAGAAGGTCTTCGTTCAGTGCAAGACCTGCCACGTCAAGGAAGCCGGCCAGAACCGCGTCGGCCCCTCGCTCGCCGGTATTGTCGGCCGTGCCGCCGGTTCGGTCGAAGGCTTCAACTATTCGCCCGCCAACAAGAACAGCGGCATCACCTGGACCCCGGAAAAGCTCTTCCAGTATCTGGAAAAGCCCGCCCGCGTGGTGCCGGGCACCAAGATGGTGTTCGCAGGTCTGCCCGACGCGCAGAAGCGCGCCGACCTCATCGCCTATCTGCAGCAGCCCTGATCGACCCGATCACGGTTTGCGCCGAAACACGAAAGGCCGCTCCGCAAGGAGCGGCCTTTTTTGTTGGGGGCACCATGCTACTTCATCGTCACCCCCGCGAAGGCGGGGGCCCCGCTTCCTCTTCCGAGGTCAGACGAAAAAGCGGGATTCCCGCTTTCGCGGGAATGACGAGAATGCGTCGGTAGAGTTCAGGCCGCCACGGCCCGCCGCGCCAGCTCGCATTGCGACCAGATGTCGCTCAGCGCGTGGAGCAGCTTGTCGCAATCGCCGTCCGAGTGCACCGGCGAGGGCGTGATGCGCAGCCGCTCGGTGCCCTTGGGCACGGTGGGATAGTTGATCGGCTGCACATAAATGCCGTGATTTTCGAGCAGCCAGTCGCTGATCCGCTTGCACTTGTGCGGATCGCCGACCATCACCGGGATGATGTGGCTGGGATTGTCGAGATGGGGAATGCCCATCAGGTCCAGCCGCTTGCGCACCTTGGCGACGCGCTCCTGGTGGCGCGCGCGCTCCATCTGGCTGGCCTTGAGGTGGCGGATGCTGGCGGTGGCCCCTGCGGCGAGCGCGGGCGGCAGCGCCGTCGTGAAGATGAAGCCGCTGGCAAAGCTGCGCACGAAATCGCACAAGGCCGCCGAGGCCGCGATATAGCCGCCCATCACGCCGAACGCCTTGCCGAGCGTGCCTTCGATCACGGTGATCCGGTCCATCAGGCCTTCGCGCTCGGCAATGCCGCCGCCGCGCGGGCCGTACAGGCCGACCGCGTGGACCTCGTCGATATAGCTCATCGCGCCGTGCTTTTCGCAGACGTCGAGAATCTCGGCGATCGGGGCGATGTCGCCATCCATCGAATAGACGCTTTCGAACGCGACCAGCTTGGGCCGGCCCGGCGCGACGCCCGCGAGCAGCCGGTCGAGATCTTCCGGATCGTTATGCTTGAACTTGAGGCATTCGGCGCGGCTGTGGCGGATGCCTTCGATCATCGAGGCATGGTTGCCCGCGTCGGACAGCACCACGCAATTGGGGAGCTTGGCCGCGAGCGTGCCGAGCGCTGCCCAGTTCGAGACATAGCCCGAGGTGAACAGCAAAGCCGATTCCTTGCCGTGCAGATCGGCGAGTTCGGCCTCGAGCAGCACATGGTGATGGTTGGTGCCCGAAATGTTGCGCGTGCCGCCTGCGCCCGCGCCGCACTGGTCGAGCGTGTCGTGCATTGCCTTCAGCACATCGGGATGCTGGCCCATGCCGAGATAGTCGTTCGAGCACCAAACGGTGACCTCGTCGGTCCCCTCATCGGTATAGCGCGTGGCGTGTGGAAAGCGGCCGCGATGGCGTTCCAGCTCGGCGAAGATGCGATACCGCCCCTCGTCGCGGATCGTATCGATTTCGCTCTGGAAAAACCCCTCATAGTCCATAACCACTCTCCTTCTTATCCCTTGCGCGCGTCGGGCAGCGCCCAGCGCCAGAGCGCGCCGTCGCGAAACGGCAGCGCCAGAAACAGATGCTCGAGCGCGCCAAGCGCCGCGAGCGTGAAAACCAGGGTCGCGCTGACCGCGGCAAAGCTGTCATCGGGCGCGGCGAGCGCACGCGCGCCCAGCCAGAGCGACAGCGCCGCGAGTGCGACCAGGCTGAAGGCCAGCGCACCGTGCAGGCGGCGCGGGCCGAAATAGGTCTTCAGATATTCCAGATGTCCCGGCATGATCTCGTCGCTCATGTTCGGCACGCCGACGAACAGATTGAGCTTGGCCGAAAGGCGCAGCGCGAACAGCAGGCTGAAGATCACCGCGCCGGTCGGGTTGGCGCTGTTCCAGGTGAGCGAGACCAGCATCACCATCACCACCGCGATCGCCAGTTCGTGATGGATCAATGTCGCCGCCGCATCGGCAAAGCGCCGCCAGCCGCGCGCGTGCGGATCGCTGGGGGTGCGGCGGGGCCCGGCGACGATGCCGGTGAGAAAGGTCAGTTCGAGCCAGCCCCAGATGACCAGCGCCGCGCCGAAGCTGATATAGGCGTCGAGCGCCGAAGGACCGCTCGCGCCATGGCCATGCGCTGCCCAAACGATGACGCACAGGCAGATGCCAGCGGCAAAGCCCGCCCAGGATAGACTCCGCGCAAAGGTCGCCTTGCCGCGATTGGCGAGCCAAGCGACCACGCCCGTGCTGCCGAACCAGGCCAGCAGCACGATGAACGCAGGCAGGATATGGCCGTGCAGACTCATGGACTACCAGGCCGGCTGCAGGCGGATGGTGGAGGGCAGCGCATTGTTCTTGCCGGGCATGAAATACATGCGCGCAAACGCCGTGCCTGCACCGATCATGCCGCCCGCACGCTGCATCAGCCCGCCCAGGCCGCCGCGCGCCTTGCCCGCCGCGATGCGGTCCGAGGCCAGGCGCAGCTTTTCCATCTGCGCGCGCAGTGCCGGGTTGTCGGTATCGATCTCGACCGGGAAGACCTGGCGGCTGATCGCGGTGCAGATGTCGAACACGCGGTAATCGTAATCGGTCGGATCGACACCCAATGCCGCGTGGAACACCGGGCGGCTATGGTCGCGCACATACATGGTCGCATAGACCGAGAGGATGAAGAACTTGATCCAGTAGCGGTTCAGGCCGGTGAGCAGCTTGGGGTCCGCATGGAGGAGCATCGCGAACGCCTCGCCATGGCGGAACTCGTCATTGCACCATTGCTCGAACCAGTTGAAGATCGGGTGGAAACGGTTTTCCGGGTTGCGCGCCAGATGCCGGTAGATCGCGATATAGCGCGCATAGCCGATCTTCTCGGACAGATAGACCGCGTAGAAAATGAACTTCGGCTTGAAGAAGGTGTATTTCTTGGTCTTGGTGAGGAACGACAGGTCGATGCCGATGCCGGCATCCTTCAGCACCTCGTTGATGAACCCGGCATGGCGGCTTTCGTCGCGCGCGAGCAGCTTGAACAGCTTCTTGACGTCGGGGTTTTTCGTCCGCTTGGCGATCTCGGCATAGAGGATGCAGCCCGAAAATTCCGAAGTCAGCGAGCTCACCAGGAAATCGATGAATTCGCGGCGCAGCGCCGGTTCGAGCGATTCGATGACACCGTCGAAGCTTTCGGAACGGCGGAAATGCGCCTTGTTGGGGTCGCCCTCCATGTCCGCCATCAGCTGGTCCCATTCGGCGCGCACCAGGCTGACGTCGATCGCGTCCAATGCATCGAAATCGGTGGTGTAGAAGCGGGGGCTCAACACGGTTTCCTGTGTTGCCAGCGCCATGGTGTCGGGCGCATCGGGAAGATTTGCCCGGCCTGCTGCCTTCACCCTCGTCTGCATGTTCATCGCACCACTCCCGTTGTTTGTCTGAACATCCGCGCTCACCACCGGCTGGTGGTGAAGCTGACCTCGTACAGTTCCTTGAGTTCGCCCATCGCCGTCAGCTTCGTCCATGCGCGCAGCAATGGACCCGCCGGATGGACCGTCGCCATGCGCTGGATCAAAATTGACTCGCCAAATCCGACAATGATCGGGTCGCCATGCACCCGCACCTTGTCGCCCGGCTGGATCGCCACATCGCCGTCCAGCTCGACATGCGCGTGGAAATGCGCCTCGCTCTGCTCCACCTGGATGCGGCAGGGCGTATCGAAGGAAGGCTGGCGCAGCAGGTTCATCATTTCAGCAGCGCCTGGAAGGTCGCACGGTTGGTCGGACCGAAAGCGCCCAGTTCGACCACGCGGTTGGTCGCGGTGTCGGTGAGCGAAAGCGATCCGTCGCTCCAGTGGTTGAGCTCGTAAGGCGCATCCATCGGAATGCCGCGCACATGCCGGCCCCGGCCCATGCCGCGCAGCACGCCACGGATGAAGCCGCTGCCCTCTTCGCCATAGACATGCACGGTCTGGCCGGTGACCGCATCGGTCACCACGACCTTGCCGTTCTGCGCATCGGCAAACCGCAGCACCCGCGACTTGACGGCGGTGGCCGCTTCGGCCGCGCGCACGTCGCTGGCCGAGGGCGAGGGCGCGATCCAGCCGAGCTGGGTTGCTCCGGTCAGCGCCAGCGTGAACAGCACCACCCCGCACGCCATTACCAGCGCGCCTTTGGGCACGGTATTCTCGTGGCTGTGGCCATGCCCGCCATGCGAATGATGGTTGCTATGGCAGTGCGATGCGCTGGTCATGCGATGGCTCCCTGAAGATGCGCAGGGACTCCATCGCCCGCTACGACATTGGCCTGTTGCGCCCGGTCGACCGGCGCGATCGCCGCGACGGCGCGCGCCAGGCGCTCGCCGACCACCGCCGCATCGGGCAGCGCGCGCAGCATGGGTTCGGGATGACCGAGCTTCCAAGGACGCGCATGCGGCCACAGCACCAGATAGCCCAGATTGTGCGGGCCGATCAGCTGCAGCGCCAGATCGCCCTCGGTGGGGCCGAGCGGGCGCAGGTTCGCGCCGCCGATCTTGGCGAGCGGCAGGTTGATGCACATGTTGAGCGCGACGCCGATGCGCAGCACCACGCGCCGGCTGGTCAGCGTATACACGGTCGTGCGCGCCACCGCCCAGGCATAGAGCATCAGCAGCCCCACCCCGAGCGCCCCGGCGATCGCGGTTGCGATCACCCCGCCGGTGCTACCATTGTAGATGGCAAGCGCGACCAGCGCGGCGAAGTACAGGCCGACGATGCGGGTGAAGAACGCGCTGCGCGCCAGCAGCCGCCAGTCGGGCGAGCCCTGCCAGAGCAGGGTCTCCCCTTGCGGGAGCTCGCCGGGGAGGCCCCGGACGGGCTCGTCGTCATATTCCGTGATCATATCAGCGGCTCCTGCCGGGCGCGGTTAGCGTAGAGATAGCCGCCGCCGAAATAGCCCGAGATCTTGTCTTCCTCGTAGCGACTGATCTGGCCGGGCGTTTCGACCTGCGGGCAGCCCGAAAACTGCGCGGCGTTGATCGCATCGACGACGATCTGACGGGCGGACTTGCGAACCTTGGCCATCATCATCGGCGCAAGAGCATGCACGCCCTCGGCGGTGACGACCTCAAGATAGCGCACCTGGTGCTCCGAGCGGTCGACCCAGATTTCCGCCACGGTGCCCGCGACCGCGCCATCGGCGCCGATCACGGTCATGCCGCGCGGATCGGGATCGCCGCGCGCGATCGAAAAGCTGGGTTCGAGCGCCATCGGAACGATGCGGTTGTTGCCGAACGCGTCGATATCGGGAAGGCGGCTGCGCTCGGCATAGGCGGCAGGGCCGATGCAGTCGGTCAGCGGGTTGCCGGTGGGCACATAGGGCGCGCCGGGGAACGGGCTCATGCGGCGTCCGGCAATGTCGAACTTTTCCTTGCCGATGGTCGGCGTCGAGACCGTGCCGCGGCCGAAGGGCAGCTTGAAGGTCTTGGGAGCAGCGTGCAGCAGCGGCCCGCCCATGCCCAGCGAACGCCCGGTCAGGTCGTCCTCGAGCGGGAAGCCCTCGCGCCGATCCTCACGCCTGAGATAGTAGATCAGGCCGATGAAAAACAGCACGAACGCCCAGAAGGCGATCGATGCGACATCGATATTCCCCACGATATTGCCGTTAAACATGGCGCTTACCTCTCTTCTTCAAGACCCTCATGTCGGAAATTCGGTGAGGCCGAACCGCGGTTGCGGGGCGGATTCATCGATCGGCTGGCCCCCGACAAGCGGGCCAAGCACGACCATCGTGACGAGCAGCAGGACGATTTCGATCAGATAGACGGTGCCGTATCCGGTGGCGCGATAGGCCAGGGTCTCGCCGATGCGGTCGGCGAGCGCGAGCGAGGAGACGGCATCGCGGATCAGACCGCCGGCCGCCACCGCCAGCCCTGAAGCGCTCGCCTGCACCGCGCCCCAGGCACCGAGCGCGAGACCCGATCCCTTGTGCCTGCCGCTGCCGGCAATGGCCATGATCGCGCTCAAGGTGCCAACCGAGAACAGGCCTGCACCCAGACCGATAGTCAGCGCGCCCGAAAAGACGAGAAAGCTTGCTTCGAGCGGTGCCGCAAAGAGGATCATCGCGAAGGCGAGCATACCGATGGCGGCACCGAAACCGGCGAGCCGCAGCGGGTCGGCGCCTGCACTCAGCCGCCGCGCGGCAAGGGCGAAGGCGGCCAGCATGCCGAATGCCCAGAGCCCGGTCAGCGAGGTGGTCGCCCCCACCGACATGCCGAGCACCTCGCCGCCGAACGGCTCGAGCAGCACGTCCTGCATGCTGAACGCCGCCGTTCCGCAGCCGATGGCGAGCAGCAGCCGGGCATTGCGCGCCTCGGAGGTGAACTCGCGCCAGACGACCGAGAATTTCGGCGTCTCGCGCTCGGGCCGGGTGGTCGAGGGCGCGCGCGCCTCCTGCTTCCAAAGCGCGATGACGTTGAGCGCCATTGTGAACATCGCTGCGCCCTGCACGATCGCGACCAGCCGCGTGGCGCTGAAATCGGCGAGCAGCGAGCCCATCACGAAGGCAGCGCCCATCATGCCGACCAGCAGCATCACGAACATCAGCGCGACGACGCGCGGGCGGGTATCCTCGGGCGCAAGATCGGTCGCCAGCGCCAGGCCTGCGGTCTGCGTCGTGTGCATGCCGAGCCCCGTCAACAGGAAGGCGAGCGCGCCTGCGATCATCCCGATGGTGAAGGTGTCGCCGCGCGACAGCAGCAGCAGCGCGAAGGGCATGATCGCGAGGCCCCCGAACTGCAGCAGCGAGCCGAACCAGATATAGGGCACCCGCCGCCAGCCGAGCATCGACTTGTGATAGTCCGACCTGTGGCCGATCAGCGCGCGGAAGGGCGCAACGAGCAGCGGGATCGCGATCATCAGCGCCACCAGCCAGGCCGGCGTTCCCAATTCCACGATCATCACGCGGTTCAATGTGCCGTTGAGCAGCACCGTCGCCACGCCCACCGTCACCTGGAACAGCGACAGGCGCAGCAAACGGCCCATCGGCAGTTCCGCGCTCGCCGCGTCGGCGAACGGCAGGAACTGCGTTCCAAGTCCGGCAAAGAACCGGGTCGAGGCGCCCTGTAGGCTCATCCGCGCGCCACCAGCATCGCGTGGCTGGTATAGAAGCCGCTGACAATGCGTTCGCTCGCGGCGATGCCATGACTGGGGAGACGCTGGGCAAGCAGTCTCTGCAGCTTCGCTTCGGCCACCGGGACGATCGCGGGTGCGCGATCGGATTTGGGAAAGAGCTTCCCGGTAGCATGCATCGCCGCGAGCAAGGGTGTCCGCGGTGCGAAAGTGAAGGCGATCGATGGCGCGCGGTCGGCCAGCGCCGCCAGCACATCGACGATATCGCCGGTTTCATAGTGGATGAGCGAGTCCATCGCGACGACATGGTCGAAATGGCCCAGCGCCGGATCGAGCATGTCACCCACGCGCCAGTCGATGCTCAGGCCCGAAGGTGCCCGCTCGCGCGCGACATCGACCAGCCCGCGCGAAATATCGATCGCGACCACCTCTGCGCCGAGCTGCGCAGCGGCGACGGCGAGCGCGCCGGTGCCGCAGCCCGCATCGAGAATGCGCTTGCCCTTGAGGTCATAGGGCAGCCAGTCGAGCAGCATCGCGCGCATCCGGTCGCGGCCCGCACGCACGGTGGCGCGGATTCCGCTGACCTTGGTGTCGCTCGTCAGATCGACCCAGTTCTGCCGCGCGGTGCGGTCGAAATAATCCTCGAGCCGCCCGCGATAGGCGTCATAGGTGGAAGGGGATGGCTGGCTCGCCATCACTCGAAGCCCAGAAATTCGAAGATGTCGCGATCCTTCATCGGCATCGCGTCGAGCGCATCGGTGCCCGCCCAGAGCGTCGCGGCGAGGCGCAGATATTCGTTCTTCACCGCCTCGATCTCGGGGGTCGAATCCATCTCGAAGATCGTGCATTTCTTGAGGCGGCTGCGGCGTATCGCGTCCAGATCGGGGAAATGCGCGAGGCGCTTCAAGCCCGTCGCCTCGTTGAACCGGTCGATCTCGTCGGTCGCCGCCGAGCGGTTGGCGATGACGCCCGCCATGCGGACCTCGTAATTCTTGGACTTGGCCTTGATGGCCGCGACGATGCGGTTCATCGCGAAGATGCTGTCGAAATCATTGGCGGCGACGACCACCGCGCGCTCGGCATGCTGGAGCGGCGCGGCAAAGCCGCCGCACACTACATCGCCCAGCACGTCGAAGATCACGACATCGGTATCCTCGAGCAGATGGTGCTGTTTCAGCAGCTTGACCGTCTGGCCGACGACATAGCCGCCGCAGCCAGTGCCCGCCGGCGGACCGCCCGCCTCGACGCACATCACGCCGTTAAAGCCCTCGAACATATAGTCCTCGGGCCGCAGCTCCTCGTGGTGGAAATCGACGGTTTCGAGCACGTCGATCACCGTCGGCATCAGCTTCTTGGTCAGCGTGAAGGTGCTGTCATGCTTGGGATCGCAGCCGATCTGGAGAACGCGCTTGCCGAGCAGCGACAGCGCGGCCGAGAGGTTCGACGAGGTGGTCGACTTGCCGATGCCCCCCTTGCCATAGATGGCGAACACCTTGGCCCCGGTAATCTCGTCGCGCGGGTCGAGCGCGACCTGGGTGCTGCCTTCGCCAAAGGCTGGCGGCGCACTGCCATGGTCCAAAAGGCTCATATCAACTCTCTCCCGTCATTCTGCTGCAATCAGGCCTTCCAGCCTGTCCTCGATATCGTCCGCAGCGGCGCGGAGCGCCGCCAGGGTTGCGGCATCCGGTTCCCAAAGCCGGCGGTCGCATGCCTCGAGCAGCCGCTCCGCCACCCTGGCCGAAGCCTTGGGGTTGAGCGTGGCAAGCCGCGCGCGCATCTCTGCATCGAGCACATAAGTCTCGCTGATCTGCTGGAAGACCCAGGGCGCGACCTCGCCGGTCGTCGCCGACCAGCCCATGGTGGTGGTCACATGTCCCTCGATCTGGCGGACGCCTTCGAAGCCGTGGCGCAGCATGCCCTCGTACCATTTCGGGTTGAGCATGCGGGTGCGCGTCTCGCGGTCGATCTGTTCGGCAAGCGTGCGGACCTTGGCCGCGCCTTCGGTCGCATCGACGATATAGACCGGTGCCGCCTTGCCGCCGCGCGCGCGCGTCACCGAACGGCTGACCCCGCCAAGCGCATCGACATATTGATCGATATCGGTGACGCCGAGTTCGACCGAGTCGAGATTCTGATAGGTGAACTCGACCGAGGCCAGAGCGGTTTCGAGCAGCTCGCGCTGCTTCATCGGCGCGCCCGAGCGGCCATAGGCATAGCCCTTGTGCGTCTCGAACGCTTCGGCAAGCTCGTCCGGATCGGCCCATGCACCGCCGTCGATCATCATGTTGACCTGCGCGCCGTACGCGCCCTCGGCGTTCGAAAAGACGCGGAGCGCTGCGGTCTCCATGTCGCAGCCCATCTTGGCGGCATGGGCAAGCGAATGCTTGCGGATGAAGTTCAAGGCTTCGGGCTCTTCGGCGGTAGAGGCGAGCCAGGCGGCTTCGGCAATCATCCGCGTCTGCAGCGGCAGAAGGTCGCGGAACACGCCCGAGAGCGTCGCGACGACATCGATGCGCGGACGGCCCAGCTCGCCAAGCGGGATCAGCTCGGCGCCAGCGAGCCGTCCATAGGTATCGAAGCGCGGGCGCGCGCCCATCAGGTGCAGCGCCTGAGCGACCTGCGTGCCCTCGGACTTGAGATTGTCGGTGCCCCATAGCACCATCGCGATGCTCTCCGGCAGCGCCTCGCCCGCCTCGACATGTCGGGCGAGCAGCGCATCGGCCTGGGCCGCGCCGGTGACGCAGGCAAAGGCGCTGGGGATGCGGAAGGGATCGAAGCCGTGCGTGTTGCGTCCGGTGGGAAGCACTTGCGGGTTGTGCAATATGTCGCCGCCCGGCGCGGGGCGGACGTAGCCGCCGTCGAGCGCATGGATCAGCGCGCCGAGCTCGTCATTGGCGGCGAGCTTCGCGTCCAACTCGGCGCGGCCAGCGCCCCCATCGGCCGCGGTGAGCGCATCAAGAAATGCCTCGCGCTCCGCACCTTCGGGCTGGCTGCCGAGCACGTGCAGGCCGAACGGGATCAGCGCGCGTTCGAGCTCGTAGAGGTTGCCCGCCAGCGCGGCGATATCGCTGCCGTCGATGTCGAGCGCACTGGCCGCATCGCGGATCATGGTCTCGAGCGCGGCGCGTTCGACACCCTCGCCCGCGAGCGCGCGCCAGCGTTCGACCAACGCCTTGAGGTCCGAAAATCCCTTGTACAGCCCGGCCTGGGCGAGCGGCGGGGTGAGGTACGACACGATCGTCGCGCCCGAGCGCCGCTTGGCGATGATCGCCTCGGACGGGTTGTTCGCGGCATAGAGGTAGAAATTGGGGATGTTGCCCAGCAGCCGGTCGGGCCAGCAATCGCCCGACAGCCCCGCCTGCTTGCCCGGCATGAACTCGAGCGCGCCATGCGTGCCGTAATGCAGCAGTGCATCGGCGCGGAATTCCTCGCGGATCCAGCGATAGAAGGCGGCAAAGGCGTGCGTCGGGGCGAAATCGCCATCGAACAGCAGCCGCATCGGATCGCCCTCATAGCCGAAGCTGGGCTGGACGCCAACAAACACATTGCCGAACTGCTTGCCGAGCACATGGATCGACCAGCCATCGCTCTGGATCTTGCCCGGCGCGGGGCCCCATTGCTTCTCGATCGCGCGCAGATGCGGTTCGTTGCAGACATGATCGTCGGTCGAGATGCGCACCGCGACATTGGCGTCCGACCCGAACCGGTCGGCATTGCCCTTGAGGATCGCATCGCGCAGGCCATCGACGGTGGCGGGCGGGTTGCAGTCATAGCCCTCTGCCGCCAGCCGGTGCAGCGTGGCGTGGAGCGATTCGAATACGGCGAGATGCGCCGCGCTGCCCGTCGCCCCGGCATTGGGCGGGAAATTGAACAGGACGATCGCGAGCTTGCGCTTCGCGCGCTCCGACCGGCGCAGCGCGACCAGAGCCTCGACCTTGGCCGCCAGCGACTCGGCGCGCTCGGGGCAGCTCTGCATCGCGCGCATCGCATCGGGCGCGGTGAACACGCATTTGCGCGCGCAGCCCTGGCATGGCTCGCCAGATCCGTCGGACCGTCCACCGAAGACATGCGGGATGACCGCACCGTCGAGCTCGGGAATGGCGACCATCATCGTCGCTTCGAGCGGCAGCAGCCCCTGGTGGCGCGAACCCCATTGCTCGAGGCTCTGGAACTCGATCGGGTGCGCGGCGATATAGGGCAGGTCGAGCCCGGCGAGCACCTCTTCGGCTGCCGCCGCGTCATTATAGGCCGGGCCGCCGACCATCGAGAAGCCGGTCAGGTTGATCACCGCGTCGACTTGCGGGCGGCCATCGCGGACGAAATATTTCGCCACCGCCGGGCGTCCGTCGAGACCGCTGGCAAAGGCCGGAACGACATTGAGCCCGCGCGCCTCGAGCGCCGCGATCATGCCGTCATAATGACCGGCATCCTTGCCGAGCAGATAGGAGCGCAGCAGCAGCACGCCGACGGTGCCCCGAGCCTCGACGCTGCGCGGCAGGCGCGCCGCCTCTTCGGTCATGCGCTCGGGCAGGCCGGGGTGATACAGGCCGACCTCGGGATAGTCGCGCGGGGCCTGAGCGGGTGTGGTGCCCTTGAGCGCGGCGCGCTCGCCCGCGGCATAACGGTCGATCAGCCCGCGGATCATCGAGACGACATTGTCGTCGCTGCCCGCCAGCCAGTATTGCAGCGTCAGGAAATAATGGCGCACGTCCTGCGCGGTGCCCGGAATGAACTTCAGGATCTTGGGCAGACGCCGCAGCATCTTCATCTGCCCCGCGCCCGAATTGCCGCCTGGCTTTGCACCCTTTCCATTCTGGCCGCGCAGCTTCTTGAGCAGCGCCAGCGGACCGCGTGCGGGCGCATCCATGCGATAGCCGCCCATGCGGGTCAGCTTGACGATGTCGCCTGCGGACATGAGGCCCAGCATCGCATCGCACTGTTCGCGGCGCGCCTCGAGCGCGGGCAGGATCGCGCGGACATGATCCTCGAGGAACAGCATCGTCGCGATGACGATATCGGCGCGGGCAATGTCGGCCCGCGCGGCATCGAGCGCGCCCGGATCGCGGCCCCAGTCGGCAGCGGCATGAAAGCCGATCGACAGGCCGGGCATGTCCTGGACCAGCAGCGCCTCCGCCCGGTCGACCGCACCCGACAGATGGTTGTCGAGCGTGATGAACACCACGCGGATCGCGGCATTGCGGCCCTGGGCCGGTGCTTTGCTGGCTTTACCGGGCATAATGCGCCTTTGCATCATACAGGGTTTCGAGGGAGATGGTGGCAAGGCCCCGCTCCTCGGCGAAGCGCTCGGTGTTGCGGCGGGCCTTGCCGCGCACGAAGAACGGGATTTTCTTGAGCTCGGCCTCGGCCTCGGCGGTCCAGAGCGTGCGTTCGAGGAGTTGGCCTGCCATGGCTTCCCTTCCTGCCAGTGGAAGGGTTGGGGGTGCGTTGGCAGCAGCAGCGGTTGCAGGCTCGCCTTGCGGCTCGCACCCACCCCTAGCCCCTCCCTGGTCGGGGAGGGGAACAGCTTTCGGCGCGCTGCCGTGCAGATGGCTGGCCCCTGCCCCGTCGTGAAATTCGAAATCGTCGCGGAACATGGTCAGCAGATGCTCTTCCAGCCCCATGACCAGCGGGTGCACCCAGCTGTCGAACAGCACGTTCGCGCCTTCGAAGCCCATTTGCGGGCTGTGCCGCGCAGGGAAATCCTGCACGTGCACCGGCGCGGAGATGACTGCGCAGGGGATCGACAACCGCTTGGCGATATGCCGTTCCATCTGCGTGCCCAGTACCAGCTCGGGATGCGCGGCGGCGATCGCTTCCTCGACCTCGAGATGATCGTCAGTGATCAGCGGCTCGATGCCATGATCGGCCGCAGCCGCGCGCAGGTCGCGCGCGAATTCGCGGTTGTAACAGCCCAGGCCGCAGACCACGAAGCCGAGCTCGTCGCGGGCGACGCGGGCCGCAGCGATGGCATGCGTTGCATCGCCGAAGATGAAGACGCGCTTGCCGGTGAGATAGGTCGAATCGACCGAGCGGCTCCACCATGGCATCCGCGCCTCGGCCATGTCGAGCGCCGGCGCGGGATCGACCTTGGCAAGCCTTGCAACCTCGTGGATGAAGTCGATCGTCGCACCATGGCCGATGGGGATGGTCCTGGTGAACGGCTGGCGAAACTGGCGCTCCAGCCAGCGCGCCGCCGTATCGGCGATTTCCGGATAGAGCACGATGTTGAAATCGGCCTCCCCTATCCGGGCGATGTCCGCCGCGCTCGCCCCCAGCGGCGCGGTGACGTTGATCTCTACGCCGAGCGCAGCGAGTATCTTCGACACTTCGACGATATCGTCGCGGTGGCGAAAACCCAGTGCGCTCGGCCCAAGCAGGTTCGCTTTGGGACGCGGAGAACCTGCCTGGCACGGTGCGGGGCGGGAGGAATCCCCGACCGCGAGAGCTCTGACTATCTGATAGAAAGTCTCCGAAGCTCCCCAGTTCTCCTTGCGGGAATAGCTGGGCAGCTCGAGTGGAATGACGGGAATATCAAGGCGCATCGCCTGCGCCATTCCGGCAGGATCGTCCTGGATCAGTTCGGCGGTGCACGAGGCCCCGACCAGCATGGCGGCGGGCTGGAAGCGCGCCACCGCATCGCGCGCGGCGGACTGGAACAGCTCGGCCGTGTCCTTGCCCAGATCGCGCGCCTGAAAGGTGGTATAGGTGACCGGCGGACGCTTGCCGCGCCGTTCGATCATCGTGAACAGAAGGTCCGCATAGGTATCGCCCTGCGGCGCGTGCAGCAGATAGTGCACGTCTGCCATGCCGGTCGCTACCCGCATCGCCCCGATATGAGGGGGCCCTTCATAGGTCCAGACCGACAGCTGCATGGCCCTAAACCCTCAACACGTCGCGGCGACGGATCGGCCGCGCGAACAATTCGGCAAGATCGCCCGCCTGGTCGAACCCGTGGATGGGCGAGAAGACCAGCTCGATCGCCCATTTGGTGGTGAAGCCTTCCGCCTCGAGCGGATTGGCCAGGCCCAGGCCGCACACAGTGATGTCGGGCCGGGACGCGCGCACCCGGTCGAGTTGGCGATCGACATCCTGGCCTTCGCTGATCACGGTCGCCTCGGGCAGCTGCGCGAGCTCCGGCGCCATATGCGCGCGGTGCAGATAGGGCGTGCCGACCTCGACCGGCACCATGCCAAGCTCGCGGTGCAGGAAGCGCGCGAGCGGCAGTTCGAGCTGCGAATCGGGCAGGAAGAAGATGCTCTTGCCTTCGAGCTGCGCGCGGCTGTGTTCGAGCGCGCGCTTGGCGCGTTCGCGGCCCGGCGCGACGACGCTGCGAAAGTGCATTTCGTCGATGCCGAACGCGCGCGCCGCAGCGTGCAGCCAGTCGGTCGTGCCCTCCGCACCGAACGGGAAGGGGGCGGAAAGATGCACCGCGCCGCGGTCCTCGAGCGCCTGCGCGGTATCGCCCAGAAACGGCTGGGCGAGCAGGAAGCGGGTGTTCGGCCCCACCGCAGGCAGCTCCCGCGATTCGCGCGCGGGCAGGCAGGAGACGCGGGCGATGCCAAGATCGCGCACCAGCCGCAGCAGCTGGTCCTCGACGATATCGGGCAATGCGCCGACGATCAGCAGCTCGGGTTCGGCGTCGATGGCCGGTTCGGGCATGAACGGCACCAGCGCGGCGAGACAGGCATCCTCGCCCTGGGTGAAGGTGGTCTCGATGCCGCTGCCCGAATAGTTGACGATGCGGACATCGGGCAGGAACGCCCCAGCGAGCCGCTGTGCAGCGCGCGCCAGATCGAGCTTGATCACTTCCGACGGACAGCTGCCGACCAGGAACAGCGTACGGATCTCCGGGCGGCGCGCCAGCAGGCGGCGAACGACGCGGTCGAGTTCCTCGTTCGCGTCGGCAAGGCCCGCCAGATCGCGTTCCTCGATGATGGCGGTCGCAAAGCGCGGCTCGGCAAAGATCATCACGCCCGCCGCGGACTGCAGCAGATGCGCGCAGGTGCGCGATCCGACCACGAGGAAGAACGCATCGGGCATCTTGCGGTGCAGCCAGACGATGCCGGTCAGCCCGCAGAACACCTCGCGCTGGCCGCGCTCGCGCAGCACCGGCGCCGAAGCGCAACCCTGGTCGAGCACGGGGGGTGCAGCGGCGATCATCGCGCCACCGCCAGTCGCGGCTGCGACTCGGATGTGCCCGTGCCCTGCAGCCGCGCCATGCGCAGCTTCCAGAGGAACTGGCCCGCATTGACGATATAGGCGGCATAGCCCGCCAGCGCGACGCCCATGCGCTCGCCGGTCGTGCCCAGGCCCGCGAACAGCATCACCAGATAGGCGGTGTGCAGCGCCAGCACGAGCATCGAGAAGACGTCCTCCCAGAAGAAGGCGGGGGCGAACAGCCATTTGCCGAACACCACCTTCTCCCAGATCGAGCCGGTGATCATGATCGTGTAAAGCGTGAGCGTCTTGATGACGATCGAGGCATCGGCGGCGAATGCGCCCTCACCTGTCCCGAAATAGCGCAATACCAGCGCCAGGCTGACCAGAAAGACCAGGAACTGCACCGGAGCGAGCACGCCCTGAACCAGCGTCCAGACGCTCGAATCGCGACGTTGCCGCTCTTCGGGGGTGTAGAGGGTAACCGGGATGGCCCGGGGCGAACGACCCACCGGACCGCCCTCAAGCTTGCGGTTCTCCGCAGTTCCAGGCTGATTTTCCAGTGGCATGAGCGTTTGAACGCCTCCCGTTTCAAGTCAGGAAACCTACGCCCCGGTCGGCAAAAGTGTCAAGATAAATTGACGTATAGTTTTCTTGACAAAACTTATGTTGTCAGGCCTTCTGGACAGGCGTAGGGTCATGGCCTGGCGAGGGTGAGCGCATAGAACGTTTCCAGCCATGAGGCCGGTGCCCGATGCACCGACAAGACCTTGGAGAGTCTGAATGGCCTCGGTTTTTTGGGATCGATTTGATCAGGTCTACGACGGAGCTTTTCCGCAACGCACGGTTGCGCAAGAAGACGTCGCCCTGGGACGGCGAGCAGACCGGGCAGAGCCGCGTTGTTCGTCATATGCCGAACGACGACGTTGGCCGCCTGGTGGAGCACGAGATCATCCCCCGGCTGCTGATGGTGCATCAGGATGACCCTCGCATGGCGCATTTCCCCGCCGATTCTGTTGCCGACATGGTGACGCCCGCCATGCACGCGCAGGATGGCGGCGATGGTTTTCGCGACACTTCAGGTACACAATCGAACGACAACCAGCGTCCGGGCGCAGGCAGCAGAGGCTTTGCATCCATGGCGCCTCTGTTCGACGAGGCGGCGATCCGCGCATTTGCCGACGAGGTGCTGGCGCACGAGGTCAACACGCTCGCGGACATCATCATCGGTCATCTCGACCGCGAGGTCGCGCCCGAAACCCTGTTCATCCAGCTGATCGCGCCTACCGCGCGCGAGCTGGGCGAGAAATGGAACCGCGACGAATGCGATTTCGTCGACGTGACCATGGGCCTGTGGCGGCTGCAGCTGCTCTTGCGGACGATCGCGGTCTGGGCTCCCCCGCCCGATGGCTGGGCGCTCAGGACGCACCGCGCGCTGTTCACCACCATGCCGCGCGACCAGCACAGCCTGGGCACGCTGATGATCGGCGAGTGCTTCCAGCGCGCAGGTTGGGATGTTGAGACGCTGATCGAGCCCGAACAGTCGGAAATCCTGCTCGCGCTCGGCTCATCATCCTTCGATGTCGTCGGATTGACAGTAACCACTGACTTTTATATCGCGCAGGTTCCCAAACTGCTCACGGCGATGAGAAGCGTGTCCTGCAATCCCAAACTGGCAATCATGATCGGCGGTCCGGCCATTGGCTACGATCCCGAACTTGCGCGCAAGCTGGGGGCGGATGGGACCGCTGCCGATGCCGCCGCCGCGCTCGCATTGGCCGACGAACTGGTTTCTGCCGGGGTAGAGCGCACCGCGCTTTCGCTTTGAAGACCGCACCCGGCGCGGCATGAACAAGGACGAGCCTTCAGCAGCTGCTATGCCTTTCCGCGACCTCAAAGGCGTTGTCGGCACTCTGGAAATCGGCGCAGCACTCGCTTTGGTGCTCGCCGCAGGCGATATTGCCCTGGCGCTGGATGAAAATGGCGTCATCAGCGATGTTTCCGTGAGTGCAGACGACATGCCCGACCTCAGCGGCTGGATAGGCCGACGCTGGGAGGACACGGTTGCGCTCGACAGCCGTCCCAAGATCAACGAGATGCTCACCAGCGCGCCGTCGGAAACGCCCGGCCGCTGGCGCCAGGTCAACCATCCCGGGCCCGACGGCAATCTGCCGATCCATTACCGGCTCGTCGATCTGGGCGAGGGCAAGCCGCGCATGGCGATCGGCCGCGATGTCCGCGCCTGGGCCAGCCTGCAGCAGCGCCTGTTGCAGACGCAGCAGTCGCTCGAACGCGATTATCTGAAGCTGCGCCAGACCGAGGCGCGGTTCCGCCTGCTGTTCGACATGATCTCCGACCCTGTGCTGGTGATCGACGCGACCACGCGGCGGATCACCGCGGCCAATCCGGCGAGCTATCAGCTGTTCGGCGCCAAGCCGGGCAGCCTCGACAATCGCGATCTCGCCAATGTCATCGGCGGAATCTCGCGCGACGATCTTATTGCTGCCTTGGGCGGAGCGACCGCCACCGGCGAACATTGCCAGATGGAAGTGAGCATGGGCGAGGGCGAACCGCCGATGACGCTCACCGCGATGCCTTTCCGACAGGACAGCGGCCGCCAGTTCATGATCCGCCTGTCGCGCGACAGTGCATCGGCAGACGATGCGAGCGGCCGCAGACCGATGGTCGAGCTGATCGAGCGGATGCCCGATGCGTTCGTGCTCACCGACGCGAAGATGCAGATCGTCACCGCCAATTCGGCCTTTGTCGATCTGGTGCATGGCAGCTCGAAGGAAGCGATTGCCGGGCAGCCCTTGGGCCGCTTTATCGGACGCCCCGGCATCGATGTCGACCTGATGCGCAAGCAACTCGACGATCACGGCCAGGTGCGCAACGCGACCACCATCGTCCATGCCGATGACGCGATCGAGGAAGCGATCGAGGTTTCGGGCGTCAAGACCGATGCGCAGGGCGGGCATTACGGCTTTGCCATCCGCACCGTCAGCCGACGCGTGCGCGACCTGCCCTCGGCCGACCGCGACGTTCCGCGCTCGGTCGATCAGCTGACCGAGCTGGTCGGGCGCATGCCGCTGCGCGAGATCGTGCGCGAATCGACCGATCTGATCGAGCGGATGTGCATCGAGGCAGCACTTGCCTATACCTCGGACAACCGCGCCTCTGCCGCCGAAATCCTGGGCCTGAGCCGCCAGAGCCTCTATTCGAAGCTCCATCGCCACGGCCTGGGCAACCTCATCGGCCGCAAGGACGAGCTGAGTTGACGTTTCGGGCCGCTAGCGCCCGATCAGCCCCAGGGCATGGCGGATGAACGCGTCGCGGTCCTTCACCCATTGCATCTCGGGCGGCAGAACCGGATCGGAATAGGTCCAACCCTCGTTGGTATAGGCCCGGCGCAGCGTACCGCGGGTGTTGAAGGCGAGCGAGACCATACGCTGCTGCGCTCTGGTCGTCTGCTCGTTGCCGATCACCGTAGGCGTGCCCGGCTCCACCCCCAGGCCCTGCATGTTGAGCCGGAAGACATGGGGTTCGCTGCGGAAGCTGTCGACCAGGGTGTTCTGGAACACCGAAAGATAGACCTGATCGAGCGCGCCGAGCGGATTGGCGGGCATCCGCCAGCCGGGATCGACCATGATGTTCCACGGATAATGGTCGGGCGCGCCGTAGACGATCTCGGTGCGCAGATCGACGAGCGAATCGCGAACGTCCTGCGCCGGGGGAACGCGCTTCAACTGCAGGTTGTTTGACCATGTGAAACCGAAGGCCGAGATATCGACCAGCGGCATGGCCGAGGGCACCGTGGCGCCCGGCAGATTGGCGACCGTGACATTCTCGTAGACGCGCAAATAGGCCTTGTCCTTGAGCTGGTGCCCGCTGGCGACATCGATCCAGCCCTTCTGGCCGTACCACGTGCTGTTGCGGACATGCGTGACCAGCGTGCCGTTGATGTACGTCCCATGTTCCTGATCGACACTGTCGCCGACATTGCCGCGGATGATGCTGTCCTCGATCAGCACCATGGTCTCGCCGCCAGGAACGAAGATCGCGTTCTTGCCGCCGAAGATGGTGGAGCGGCGGATCACGGCGGTGATCAGGCCCGGTCGCGTGACATCGAGCACCTCCAGATGCACCGCGCCCTTGGCCTCGCCTGCGCCCGGAAAATCAAGCGCGATGTCGCGCATTTCGAAATGGATGCGCTGCGGCCCCAGCTCGAACAGGCGCGGGTTGATCGTCGCCCAGGCATCATTGGTGCGGAAGGTCACCTGCACGCCGGGAACCGAGGAGCGGAAGATATATTGCGTGCCGTTGGTCTGGCCGACGATCTGCGGCATCGACGGGGCGAAGGGATAGACGCACGGACGGCCCGCGCCGTCATAGGCCTCGTAGACGAACTCGTATCCGCCCTCGATCCGGCCTTCGATCGCTGCGGCCGAAGGACGGTCGAACACTTCGCGGCCCGCCGCGCGGGAGGCATCGCAGCGCACGCGCATGATGACGGCAGGGGGACGCAGGCCCTGCATCGGCATGTAGAAGGGATAGACGCGGTCGTCGCGCTGGACCGTGGCCTGCGACGCGGCGGCGACCTGCCCCGCGACGGTCACATCCGCATCCCCCGTCAGCGCCTCCGTCTCAAGCCGCACCGGCGGCGCAGTCGAGGCGCGCTCGGCCGACGAAAAGAGCAGCAGCGGCGCAAATACCATCAGCATCGCCAGTCGGTGCAGCGCCATGAAACCTCTCCCGAAACGCCCTGTCTATACTGGAAGGCGTGCAGAAATGGTCAATAGTTCCATTGCGCCTGGATGCGCAGCAGTTCGCCCTCGGCCTGGCCGAAGCGGCGTTCGTCCGCCTCCTTGCGCGAGGCGAAGCCATAAGTCACGGTCAGCTCGAGCGCGGGGGTGGGCAGGAATTCGAGGCCGAATTCGAGCTCTTCGGTCTCCAGCCGGGGGGCATTGGTCGCGCCCTTGAAGCCGCCGCGATAATATTGCCAGCGCGCGAAAGGATAGAAGGGGCCGAGCGGCGAGCGCCGCACGCGGGCCATGGCCTGGATATAGCCGCCGTTGAGCGGGCGTTCCGCGATACGGCCGGTGGCGGGGTCGAATTCCGGCCCCCTGCCCCAGTTCCATTCCGCCTGCAGCCCGAATGGCTGCGGATAGAGGATGGCGTGCACCCCGATGCGGTTGTCCTTGTAATCGATCGGGCTGACCCCGCCGGTGCGGATCTCCGGATTGACGCGGTTGCGATAGAAGGAGCCGCCCAGTTCGAGCACCTGCCCCTCGAGCCCCAGCGCGTCGAGCTCGAACGGCCAGGTGGCAAGGCCGACGATCATCACATTGTCATTGGTCTCGGTGCGGTTGGTCCCCTGGCCGTTGAACGCGCCGAGGCCGAACGCCCCGTAATTGCCGAACAACTTCTGTCCGTCCTTGCCCAGCCGGTCCCAGATGTCCTGGACGTGATCGGGGGTATAATAGGCGACGATCCCGATATCGCGCTCGCTCGGCGCGCCGGTGTTGATGCCGTCGCTGCGATCGAGCGCGAGCCGGTTCGACGAGGACTGCATGTTTTCCCAGCCATAGGGAATTTTCGACTGGCCGAAGCGGATGCGGAAGCTCTTGTCCCTGGTCGGAAACACATCCGCATAGGCATCACGCAGCTGGGCAAAGCCCTCGCGGCGCTCGCCCGCCGACTGGTTCGAGACGGCCGATGCCATGTCCGCCTGGAGGTAGAGCGAAAGATAATCGCTGACATCGCCCTGCAGCACGAGGCGGACGCGGCGGAAGCTGAAATTATTGTCCGAACGCACATCGCCATCGCCGATGGTGCGCAGCCGGGAGACGCCCGCCGGCGCCTCGGCATCGCCAGAGACGATGGTGTTGAGGCGAAGCTGGGTATAGCCGCGCAGCTGCAGCTTTTCATACCAGGCCTTGCCCTTTTTGGGGCTGGCATCGGCGACCTGCGGGGCGGGCGCGGGTGGAGCAGCCGCAGCGGGTGCCGCAGGCGCGGGCGAGGTGCCCCGAGCTAGGACGGGCGGGGCGGAGGCGACAACTGGCGCGGGGGCGGCTGCGGCCTGCTTTTCCGCCTTGAGCTCATTGACCGTGGCTTTCAGCTCGTCGATCTGGCGCTGGAGATCGGCGATGATGCCGAGATAGTCTGGCTGCGCGGCTGTGGGCGCTGGAACGCCCTGGGCCAGCGCGGGTGTTGCGACGCTGGCCAGCGCGATCGCGACCAGAGGCCTTCGGAAAAATGCCGTGCGAGCAAGAGTCATGTTCAGGCGCCTGTGGCAATGCCGCGCCCTGCCGCGACGGTTCGGCTGCGCCAATATGAAGGTTTTATGTCGATTTTGTGAATTAAACAAAACGCTTTTGTGACATCGATCAGCCAGCCAGGCGCGCCTATGGGCTTTGCGACGTCCCGGCTCGACACTCGAGGCTGTCCATTCTGATTGACACTCTGCAGCGTCAGGCATAGCCTTCATGTCATGGATCGCTCCGCCAACATGTCGCCGTCCGCGCCGATTCCGCATCCGCGCGACGTGCTGGAATTATTGAAGCCGGTGACCTGGTTTCCGCCGATGTGGGCGTTCTTCTGCGGGGTGATGTCGTCGGGCGCGGGTCTCGACGGACGCTGGTGGTTCCTGTTCGGCGGCGTGCTGCTGGCGGGGCCCATGGTCTGCGGCACCAGCCAGGCGGTGAATGACTGGTTCGACCGGCATGTCGATGCGATCAACCAGCCCGAACGGCCTATCCCCTCGGGCCGGATTGCCGGACGCTGGGGCCTGTATGTCGCGCTGATCGGCTCTGCACTATCGCTGCTGCTCGGGCTGGCGCTCGGCTTCTGGGTGTTCGTCGCGACCATCGTCGGCCTGCTCTGCGCCTGGGGCTACAGCGCGCCGCCCTTCCGCTTCAAGATGAGCGGATGGATCGGTCCTGCGGTTGTGGGCCTCAGCTATGAGGGGCTGAGCTGGTTCACCGGTGCGAGCGTGATGACGGGTGGATTGCCCGATGCGCGCGTGCTGGTCGTGATCCTGCTCTACAGCCTGGGCGCGCATGGCATCATGACACTCAACGATTTCAAGGCGGTCGAGGGCGACAGCGCGATGGGCGTGCGCTCGCTGCCGGTGACCCTGGGCGTCGCGAGAGCCGCCAAGCTCGCCTGCGCGGTGATGGCGGTGCCGCAGCTGATCGTCATCGCCTTGCTGTTCCAATGGGGGCTGGCGATCTCCGCCATCGCGGTGACGCTGCTGCTGGCGATGCAGATCGTGTTCATGCGCCGCCTGCTCACCGATCCCAACAGATTCGCGCCCTGGTACAATGCCACCGGCGTCTCCTCCTATGTGCTCGGCATGCTCGCCGCCGCGCTCGGCCTGGGGGGCTGGATATGACCGCCGCGCGCATCGCCCCCGTCAAGATTGGCCTCGGCTGGACCGATATCATGCGCATGGGCCTGGTGCAGGCGAGCATCGGCGCGATCGTGATGCTGGCGACCTCGCTGCTCAACCGGGTGATGGTGGTGGAATATGCGCTGCCCGCCTCGCTGCCTGCAGGCCTGGTCGCCTGGCATTATGCGGTGCAATTGTCGCGGCCGCTCTGGGGCCATGGATCGGACAAGGGCCGCAAGCGCACGCCCTGGATCATCGGCGGCATGGGGATACTGGCGCTGGGCGGCATCGTCGCGGTCAATGCGACGATATTGCTGCCGCATGCCGCGATTCCGGGCACGTTGCTCGCCATCCTCGCCTTCAGCATGATCGGCGCAGGCGTGGGCGCGGCCGGGACCTCGCTGCTCGCGATGCTCGCCTCTGGCGTGGTGCCCGAGCGGCGTGCGGCAGCCGCAGCGATCACCTGGATCATGATGGTCGCAGGGATCGTCATGGCCGCCGCCACCGCGGGCAGCCTGATCGATCCGTTCAGCGAACAGCGGCTCGCGACCGTCTCGGGCGGCGTCGCATTGAGCGCCTTCCTGCTCGCCTGGGCCGCGATTTCAGGGATAGAACGCCGCCTGGTCGCACCCGCACACCAGAATGACGATGCCCCCTCGGCCTCGTTCGGCGAAGCTTTGCGCGAGATCATGGCCGATGGCACCGCGCGGCGCTTTACCATCTTCGTCTTCGTCTCGATGCTCGCCTATGCGATGCAGGACCTGATCCTCGAACCTTATGCCGGCCTTGTCTTCGGCATGAGCCCGGGCGAATCGACCAAGCTTGCAGGCCTGCAGCATGGCGGGGTGATGGCGGGGATGATCGTCGCCGGAATCGGTGGCAGCGCCTTTGCCGGACGGCGACCATCGGACCTGCGCTGGTGGATTCTCGCCGGATGTGGTGGCAGCGCACTGGCCCTTGCGGGCCTCGCCTTTGCCGCCACGACCGGCGGCGACTGGCCGCTGCGCGTCAATGTCGGCCTGCTCGGCTTTGCCAATGGGCTGTTCGCGGTGTCCGCGATCGGCGCGATGATGGGGCTCGCAGGCGCGGGTCAGCAATCGAAAGAAGGCGTGCGCATGGGCGTGTGGGGCGCGGCGCAGGCGATCGCCTTCGGCCTCGGCGGGCTGACCGGGGCGCTCGGCGTCGATGCAGCGCGTGGGGCTCTCGCCAGCGATGGCGCAGCGTTCCAGCTGATTTTTGCGGGCGAAGCGGGGCTGTTCGTCCTCGCCGCCCTGCTTGGGGTGCGCGTGACCATGCGCAGCGCCAGTCCGTCTATGGTGGCGGCACCGGCCTGAGCGCCGGACTTGAAGGAGCGTGGACGCAATGGCACAGGCGGATTTCGACGTGGCGGTCATCGGCGGCGGACCCTCGGGGGCGACAGCGGCCAACGATCTGGCGCGGCGCGGGCTCAAGGTACTGCTGCTCGACCGCAACGGGCGGATCAAGCCATGCGGCGGCGCGATCCCGCCTCGGCTGCTCAAGGATTTCGAGATTCCCGAATCACTGCTGGTCGCCAAGGCACGCGCGGCGCGGATGATCGCGCCTTCGGGCCGCGAGGTCGACATGCCGGTGGGCGATGGGCCCGAGGGCAAGGGCTTTGTCGGCATGGTCGATCGCGACGTGTTCGACGAATGGCTGCGCGAGCGCGCACGGTCCAATGGCGCGACCCGGATCACCGGCAGCTATGAGCGGATCGATCGGGACAGCGACGGCATGGCGGTGCTGGTCTATCGGCAAGAGCGCGGCGGACCCGACCGCCGGTTGCGCGTCCGCGCCGTCATCGGCGCGGACGGCGCGCGCTCTGCCGTGGCGAAACAGAATATTCCGGGTGCCAAGGACGTGAAATGCGTCTTTGCCTATCACGAGATCGTCAAGGCGCCCGAACCGGCGGTGGCCGCAGCGGCAGATTTCGACCCCGACCGCTGCGACGTCTATTATCAGGGCCATCTCTCGCCCGATTTCTATGCCTGGATCTTCCCGCATGGCGAGACCGCGAGCATCGGCCTGGGCAGTGCGCACAAGGGCTTTGCCCTGCGCGAGACCACGGCGCTGATGCGCAAGCAGGTCGGCCTCGACAGCTGCGAGACGATCCGCACCGAGGGCGCGCCGATCCCGCTCAAACCCCTCAAACGCTGGGACAATGGCCGCGACATCGTGGTCGCGGGCGATGCGGCGGGCGTCGTGGCACCGGCGTCGGGCGAAGGCATTTATTACGCGATGGCCTGCGGGCGGCTCGCGGCGGATGCGGTCTGGCAGTTCCTCGCCACCGGCAAGCCTGCCGCGCTCAAACAGGCGCGCAAGGCGTTCATGAGCAAGCACGGCAAGGTCTTCTGGATCCTGGGGATCATGCAATATTTCTGGTATTCGTCGGACAAGCGCCGCGAGCGCTTCGTCAAGATGTGCGCCGACCCCGACGTGCAGTACCTCACCTGGCAGAGCTATATGCACAAGGAGCTGGTGCGCCGCAAACCGGTGGCGCATGCCAAGATCTTCGTGAAGGACATGGGGCATCTGCTCGGCCTGTCGCGGGCATAACTGTTGACGGACGCACAGGCCGAGAGGCCGCAGCTGGGAGGCTGGAATGCATCGTGAAGGCTTGCTGCCGGTCATCCTGGCAGCGATGGCGGCTCTGGTCGTCGCCGCTGGTGGCGCGACGATCACCGATCTCGGCCCCTGGTACCAAGGGCTCGCCCAGCCTGACTGGGCGCCGCCCGGCTGGCTCTATGGCGTCGCCTGGACGCTGATCTTCGCGCTCGCCGCCATGGCCTCGCTCGCCGCCTGGCGTGCCGCGCCGACGGTGAAGGCGCGGACCAATGTCATCGGATTGTTCGCGTTCAACGGCTTTCTCAATGTGCTGTGGAGCCTGCTGTTCTTCCGCGTGCAACGGCCCGACTGGGCGCTCGCCGAGGTGGCGCTGCTATGGCTCTCGATCGCCGGGCTGATCGTCTATTGCGGGCGCTTTTCGAAGCTCTCGGCCTGGCTGCTGCTGCCCTATATCGCCTGGGTCAGTGTCGCCGCTGCGCTCAACTATGCGATCGTCCAGCTCAACGGGCCGTTCGGTTGATGGAGGTCGTGCGCGCCCTGTTCGCCAGCGGCCATGTCGTCGATCTGGTGCTGGCGGTGCTCGCCGCCGAATTCGTCTGGCTGGTGATGCGCGGCAACCGCGCGATGGACGTCGGCCTGGGGCTGAGCGCGGCGGTGCTGATGATGCTGGCGCTGCGCGCTGCGCTCACCGGCGCCGCCTGGCCCTGGATCGCGCTGCCACTGGTCCTGTCCTTCCCGCTGCATCTGGCCGATCTCGGGCGGCGCGGGATGCTGAGCAAACGCGCGCCCTAACCGGTCCCCTGCGCATGCAGGGGCCCATCTCCTGCGCGCGCCGCTCACGCTTCCGCCGCTTCCTCTCGCAACCGTCCGATGATGGGCCCCCGCCTTCGCGGGGGACCGATATGAGATTTGGCGCCTGGTCACGCCTCTCCCTTGATGGGAGAGGCAGCGAGACTTGGCGACGCAGGAGCCTAGCCGCAGCGGCGAGGGTGATGGTTCGGCTGGGTGCAACGGTTCGCCCTTCGCGCCATTCGGAGAGATCGCCCCCACCCAACCCTCCCCCATCAAGGGGGAGGGCTTTAAACTGTGCCAATCCGCGATCGCGTCATGTCCATATAATGTGACAAACATCTGTCAAACATTATGGACACCTGCTAGCATTGCACAATGACCCGGCGCTTTCCCGATTGGCCACTCCATGCGGCATGAACCGATCATCGTCGCGGGCGCTGGCATGGGCGGATTGAGCGCAGCGGCCTTGCTGGCTGCGGCGGGAGAGCCGGTGCTGGTGGTCGAGCGGCAGAAGACCCCGGGCGGCAAGCTGCGAGAAGTGATGGCGGCGGGTCGCCCGGTCGATGGCGGCCCCACGGTGTTCACGATGCGCTGGGTGTTCGAGCGGCTGTTCCAGGATTGCGGCGGCGATCTCGACTCGGCAATCCCGCTCACCCCCGCCAGCCTGATCGCGCGCCATGCCTGGGGGCCGGACGCGCCGTTCGACCTGTTTGCTGATGTGGCGCACAGCGAAGCCGCGATCGGCGATTATTTCGGCGCGCGCGATGCCGCCGGTTTCCGCAGTTTCTGCGCCGAGGCCGCGCGCATCTTCAACGTGCTGCGCAAGCCCTATCTCGAGGCCCCTGCCCCGACACCCCTCTCGCTGGTCACGCGCATCGGCCTCAGGCGCCTGCCCGAGACGATGGCGATCCGCCCCTATCAGGCGATGTGGAAGGCGCTGGGCCGTCATTTCCACGATCCCCGGCTGCAGCAGCTGTTCGGGCGCTATGCCACCTATTGCGGCTCGTCGCCGTTCGTCGCGCCCGCCACCCTGATGCTGATCGCGCATGTCGAGCAGGACGGGGTGTGGCTCGCCGATAACGGCATGCACTCGATCGCGACGGCCATCGCCGATCTTGCGCGCAGCAACGGCGCGCAGTTCCGCTATGATGCACCGATAGCAGAGATCGTCACCGAACATGGCCGCGCCGCCGGCGTCCGGCTCGAATCGGGCGAGGTGATCCGCGGCCGTGCGGTGGTGTTCAACGGCGATCCCGCTGCGCTCAACATCGGCAGGCTGGGCGAGGCGGCGCGCAAGGCGGTGCCGCCGGTGCCGCCGAAACAGCGCTCGCTCTCCAGCATGACCTGGCTGATGAACGCGAAGACCGCCGGTTTTCCCTTGGTCCGCCACAGCGTGTTCTTCTCGAACGATTATCGTGCCGAGTTCGACGCGATCTTCGGGCGCGGCGCGGTGCCCGAATCCCCCACCATCTATATCTGCGCGCAGGACCGCGACGACCATAGCGCGCGCGCGCCGCCGGGGCCCGAGCGGCTGCAGCTCATCGTCAACGCGCCAGCCAATGGCGACACCAAACAGAGTTCACAGGCGGAGATCGACCGATGCGAGAGGCAAGTTTTCGGCTTCCTGGAGGCCTGTGGCCTGACGATCGACCGTTCGCCGGACAATTCGCATCTGGTGACCCCGGCGGATTACGAGCGACTTTTCCCGGCGACGGGCGGCGCCCTTTACGGCCGGGCGACCCATGGGTGGAAGGCGGCTTTCCAGCGGCCCGGATCAGCCAGCCGCCTGCCGGGGCTCTATCTGGCCGGGGGTGGCATTCACCCCGGCGCCGGGATCCCGATGGCGAGCCTCTCCGGCCGCTTGGCGGCAGAGCGGCTGCTTGCGGACCTGCCTTCGATGCGGTCGTCCCGCCGGGCGGCTATGCCTGGTGGTATATCGACGCGCTGAGCGACGACGGAAAACACGGCCTCACCATCATCGCCTTCATCGGCAGCGTGTTCTCGCCTTATTATCACTGGTCGGGGCGCGGCGATCCCAACAACCATATCGCGATGAATGTCGCGCTCTACGGCCCCGGCGGCGGCTGGTGCATGACCGAGCGCGGATCGAAGCATCTGGCGCGCGATCACGACCATCTCGTTATCGGGCCCAGCTCGATGCACTGGGACGGCACCAGCCTGCGCATCGATCTCATGGAAATCACCGCACCGATCCCGCGCAAGGTGCGCGGCACGATCCGCGTCTATCCGCACATGATGCCGCAGACCGCCTGGCCGCTGGACCTCGAAGGCCACCATGCCTGGCGCCCGATCGCGCCGCGCGCGGCGATCGAGGTCGACATGAAGAGCCCCGGTTTGAGCTGGCGCGGCGAGGGCTATATCGACAGCAATGCCGGGATCGAACCGCTCGAGCGCGGCTTTTCCGACTGGCACTGGTCGCGCGCGCATCTCGGCCGCGATTCGGTGGTGCTCTATGAAGGCCAGCGCCGCGACGCCAGCCGCTTCGCCATGGGCCTGCGCTTCGCCGAGGACGGCACGATCAGCGAGGTCGAACTGCCCCCCGAACGCGTGCTGCCCAAGACCCTGTGGCGCATGCCGCGCATCACGCGGGCCGATGCGGGCGCGCCGGTCGAGATCCGCCGGACATGGGAGGACACGCCCTTCTATTCACGCACCGCGCTGAAGACCCGGCTGTTCGGCGAGAGCGCCGAGGCGGTGCACGAGAGCCTGTCGCTCGACCGGCTGGAAAAGGGGATCGTGAAGCTGATGCTGCCGTTCCGGATGCCGCGGCGGGGGTGAGGGCTGTGTTTTGAGAGAGTAGGCAGGTTGCCGGAGCGATGGGTATTGGGTGGAAATCGGTCGTTCAAGTGCTACCATGCCGTTATGGAAGAAGCTCTCGGGTCATGGCGGCAGGATGGGCGTGTTAGCCTTTGGCGGTATCGCAAGGCCCGCAAGATGCATGACGGCTGGCACTTTTCAGCAGATGAAGAGGCCTGTGTTTGCCTTATAAAGCTACTCGATATTCTTTGCGGTGCGACAGAACCCGCGTATCGGACTCTCTCGGTCACACATCCCCAAAAGGTTGGAGCAGACCGCATTTTTGGTGATCACGACCTTCAGCTTGAAGTTCCCGCAAAACTTCGCCTTGGCAATGATCTTGACGGAACTGGATCAATTGGCCTTTCCAACGATGTTTTTGTCATGCCTCTCAGACCGGTGGACATCTCCAATCTCTCGGAAGCTGTAAGGGATGTATCAGTCGATCACGCTGACTTTGGCCTCAGCTTCGGCACAAGCGATACCCTGGTCAGGTTCTGGTGGTGGCCGAAGAAGCGCTAGGAAACGATGCCTGCAAAGGGGGCACAATCCCAAAGACTGTTTTTTCGTTCCAAGTTGATGGCGAACATTCGACCTATCACGGTCAAGCTGCATCCTTCCCCCAAACCGCTTGCCTGCGAAGGCAGGCATCCATCTCCTGCCCTCGTCCCCCGGCACACCGCTTGGGAGATGGGCCCCTGCCTTCGCAGGGGAGCGGGTTGTTTGTGCGGCGGAGCTTCGCGATTGTATCGGGCATCTTCGCGGCTTCGCGGGCTTCGCGTGAACGTGATTTTGCACGCGAAGACGCGAAGGCGCGAAGAAGGCGGGCGTGTTCAATAAGAGGCGTTGCGATGCACGTTCCCCTCCCTGCAAGGGAGGGGTTAGGGGTGGGTGCGCGGTCGCGCGCATTGGTACATCGAAGCGCGCGCGGATGACCCACCCCCTGCCCCTCCCTTTCAGGGAGGGGAGTCTGGTGGTGCGGGTCGCGCGGAGCCCATCCGCTGCTCATCGCGCAGCCTGAGCGATGTGGGTGCCTCGCGCTACTCTCAGCGGCTCAAAAGTCCGTCATCCTGAACTTGTTTCAGGACCCATCGTGCCCGATCAGCCGAAGCCGCGTGTGGAGAAATGGGCCCTGAAACAAGTTCAGGGTGACGGGATGGGTTAATCGCGATGCCACAGTTTGCAGTCGCCTTGCTTCAAACCGTCGCCTTCCGCCGCACACCGGGCGCAGGTGGGTCGACCGGGGCGCCGGCGAAGCATTGCGCTATGGCCATCCAGGCGGTGGCGTTCGGCCCGGTCAGCTTGAGCGCCGTGTCCGCGATATTGCGCGTCTGGGTCACCACCTGGCAGAATTCCGCCGCATCGCCCTCGATCAGCTCGCCGTCCGCCGGTTCGCCGAACACCCACAACTCACCCGACGGCGCGGTGAGGCGCAGTTGCGGCACCGGCTGCGGCGGCTCGAGACGGCGGTTCTTGAACGTCCAGCCATAGGTGTTGAGCCCAAGCACGCAGATATTCTTCAGCGCATCGCCATTCTCGCGCTCCTGGCCCAGCACGTCGAAGATCGCCTGGGCATGCGCCCAGCTTTCCATCAGCCGCGCGGTGATCGAGGAGCGCGCGCTCATGCTCGGCCCGGCCCAGGGCACGCGCTGCGCAGGGTCCGCCTCGGCGAAATCGGCGGCGACCGCGCGATAGGTTTCGGCCCATTGCGCAACCAACGCCTGTCCGGTCAGGCCATCGAGCCACACGCGCTCGAAACTGTTGAGATCGCCGCCTTTGGCGATGATACCGCCGACCTGTCGCATGAACGCCTTGAACGCGTCCTCATCCTTGAGCGACAATTGCGCCGCCTGGTTCCAGACGTGCAAGTGGCCGATGACATCGCTGATCGTCCAGCCCTTGAACGCGGTCGGCGTCGCGAGCACCGCCTCGTCGAGCGGCGCGACCAGCGCGTGTATCCGGTCGCATTCGGTGAGGAAATCGCTCGACTGCTGCATCACAGAAAGCCCTTCAGCTCGGCCATGAACCGATCGAACTGGTCATGGTGCAGCCAGTGCCCGGCATCGGCGAACTTGGCGAGCCGCGCGTTCTGGAACAGCTCCATCCGCCCATCGGCCTCGGGATCGGAGGCCCAGCTCTTCTCGCCCCAGCACAGCAGCGTCGGGCAGGTGATCCGCTGCCAGAGCTGGTGCATGTGCTCGGGCGGAATGTCGAGGATCGGCCAGATGCGGATATGCGGGTCGAACTTCCAGCTATAGGTGCCGTTCTCGTTGCGGATCACCGCATGTTCGCACAGATGCCGCGCCTGATCGGCGGTGAGATAGCTGTTTTCCGCGTGCATCCGCGACAGCGCTTCCTCGAAGCTGTCATATTCGCGGTGCTTGCGCGTCGCCTTGGCGCGCTTGTCGGCATACCATTTGCGCCAGTGCTCGTGCACAGGGGTGGCGTTGCGCTCCTCGATCATCTTCGGGCTTGGCCCCAGCCCCTCGATCGCGACGATCTTGCGCACCTTTTCGGGGTAAAGCCCGGCATAGCGCAGCGCAGTGTTGCCGCCGAGCGAGTGCGAGACGATCGTCACCTGATCATAGCCGAACTGCTCGACCAGTTGCGACAGATCGTAGACGAAGTTCATGATCGGATAGTTGCCGTCGGCGGTCCATTGCGAATCGCCATGGCCGCGCAGGTCGGGCGCGATGACGTGCCAGTCGGCCTGCAGCTCGCTCGCCACCCAGTCCCACGACCGGCAATGGTCCTCGCCGCCATGGACGAGGATCAGCGGCGGGGCATCTTCATTGCCCCAATCGGCATAATGCAGCCGCAGCCGCTGCGAGAAATAGGTCTGCGAAGAAGGTCCGGTCGGTTTCATGCCCGAACCTTAAGCGGCTTTGCGCGCAAAAGAAAAGTGGCTTTGGGCGGGGGTTTCGCCTGACGCTACGGCAGGCTTGGCAGCACGCGATGCGCGCACGAAAAAGGCCGGAGAAGCGGTGTGCTTCCCCGGCCTTTTCGGGTGTCATGGATCGAGAGGATCAATCCAGACGGGCAAGTTCCTTCTTCGAAAGCGAGGTCGTGACCTTGCCTTCGGCGGCGGTCAGGGTCGAGGCGCCGATGCGCACGACCTTGCCCTTGTAGATGACCAGGGCCGAGCCGTCTTCGAGAACGCGGGTCACCTTGCCGACGCGCTTGCCTTCGGCGTCGTAGATGGTCTGGTTCTTCGAGATCAGGGCGTCGTCCTGCGCGAAGGCGGGAGCGGCGGTGGCGGCCAGGAGAACGGCGCCGAGCAGTGCGGAACGAAGGTTCATGATGGCATTCCTTTCAATCGCGGGGGAGGACGTTGGCCCCTTATGGGCGGTATTCTTGTGAGGGCCATTTAAGCGCGCGATTGATAGGTTTCAATACGCAATGCTGCATTTGCGAATGATATTTTCGCTAGGATAGATGCAAATTTCGCAATCAGGCTTATGCATCGTTGAATTTCAAGGCCTTATAACCTCACTAGGAGTTGTGCATCGCAACAAAGTTGCGCTTTTGGCATGTATAGCTGAGCTTTCGGGATACATGACACCTTATCCGTTTGTCCCGAGCCCATCGACTGGCTGGCAAGCCAGCCGCTCAGGGTGAACTAAAGTCGAGGGACGTGATTGGCACGGGGTAGTACCTACGTCCCTCGACACGCTCGGGACAAACGGGAAGGGGGTGCTGCTACAGCTTCAGCATCTGCTTGCCGCGATTGGCGCCGGAGAACAGCCGCTGCATCGTCTGCGGCGCATTCTCGAAGCCGTGCTGGATATCCTCGCGATAGGTCAGCCGCCCGTCGTGCACGAAGCCCGCGAGCCGCTTGCGGATGGCGGGGAACTCCGCTGCCCAGTCGAGCACGATGAAGCCGGTCATCGTCGCGCGGCGGAAGATCAGGTTGAAATAGTTCTGCGGCCCGGCGGGCATCTGCCCGGTCTCGTAACGGCTGATGCCGCCACAGATGACGATGCGCGCACCCGTCGCGATCTGGCTCAGCATGTCGTCGAGGATCGCGCCGCCGACATTGTCGAAGATCACGTCGACGCCGCGCGGGCATTCGCGCTTGATCGCCTCGCGCACGCCGCCCGCCTTGTAATCGATCGCGGCGTCATAGCCTGCCTCTTCGACCAGCCAGGCGCACTTGTCCGCCCCGCCGGCAATGCCGACCACGCGGCACCCGGCGATCTTCGCCAGCTGACCGACCACCGATCCGGTGGCTCCCGCCGCGCCGGAAACCAGCACGGTATCGCCCGCCACGGGCTTGCCGATCTTGAACAGCCCGCAATAGGCGGTGAGCCCCGTCGTGCCGAGCACCGACATCATCGCGGTCGGCGGAAGGTCAGGATCGCACGGCACCAGCCCCTCGCCGTCGGACAGGTGATATTCGGTCCAGCCGGTCGATCCGATCACCATCGTGCCGACCGGGAACTTGGCCTGGTTCGATTCGATCACCTCGGAAATGCCCGAGCCGCGCATGACCTCGCCGATCTCGGTCGGCGCGACATAATCGGCAATATTCTCCATCCAGCCCTTCTGCGCCGGATCGAAGCCCAGATAATGCGTCTTCAGCAGCATCTGGCCCGGAGCGGGCGGCGGCAGCTCGCGCGTGACGAGTTCGAAATCGCTGTCCTCGACCGGACGGCCGCGCGGGCGGCCTGCGATCAGCCATTGACGGGTGGTGGTCATGGTTCTTCCTCTCTCAAAACTGCCCCTCCCGTTTGTCCCGAGCCCTTCGACTGGCTGGAAAGCCAGCCGCTCAGGGTAAACTCAAGTCGAGGGACGCATTTGTAAAGGGTGGCGTAAGGTCCCTCGACACGCTCGGGACAAACGGCCGTGGTTAGGCTATCGAAATCAACCAATCTGCCGCTCGCCCTCCTGCCAGTAGAGCTTGCGCAATTCCTTCTTGAGTATCTTGCCCGAAGGATTGCGCGGCAGTTCGGATACGAAATCCACGCTCTTGGGGCATTTGAACCCGGCGATCTGCGTGCGCGCAAAGGCGATCAGATCGTCGGCGCTGACGCTCTCGCCCGGATGCAGCACGACGATGGCCTTCACCGCCTCGCCCCAGCGCGGATCGGGCACGCCGATCACTGCGCAATCGCCCACGGACGCGTGATGGTGCAGCGCGTTCTCGACCTCGGCGGGATAGATATTCTCCCCGCCCGATACGATCATGTCCTTCACCCGGTCATACAGGTATAGATAGCCGTCGGCATCGCGATAGGCCGCATCGCCGGTGCGGTACCAGCCCTGGACAAAGGCCGACGCATTGGCCTCGGGCAGGTTGTGATAGCCCGCCATCACCAGCGGCGCGCGGACCCAGACCTCGCCGACCTCGCCGGGCGCCCGGTCCTGACCGTCCTCGCCGACGATGCGAATCTCGACATCGGGAAACGGCTTGCCGCAGCCCTTCATCCGGGGCGTGCCCGCGACATCATGGTCCTCGGGCGGCAGATAGACGATCGTCCCGCTGGTCTCGGTCGCGCCGTACATCTGCACGAACTCAGCGTTCGGAAACAGCTGCATCGATCGACTGAGCACATCGAGCGGGATCGGCGACGCGCCATAAGGCAGCACCCGCATCGAGGAGAAATCCGCCCCTGCCGCATCGGGATGGTTCAGGATCATGTTGAGCACCGCAGGCACCGCGAACATCTTGGTGATGCCATGGCGTTGCACCGTTGCGATGATCGCGGCGACATCGGGCTGGGCCAGGATGACGCCGGTGCCGCCGCCGTTCAGCGTCTGCATCACCCAGGCCGTGCCGCCAATGTGAAAGAGCGGCATCGCCACCAGCGACACGTCGCTCGGCCACCAGGCTGCCCAGTCCTCGCCAATCTTCCTGCCCTGGCTGAGCGAGGCGGTAAGGCTGCCGTGCGTGAGCAATGCCCCCTTGGGATGGCCGGTGGTGCCCGAGGTGTAGAGTTGCACCGCGACGTCCGCCGGTTCCAGCGCTGCAACGCTGTCATCCGGCGCAAAGCCCTGCACCCATTGCCGGAACGCGGGTCGCCCCTCGAATGCGCCATCGCTGAGCAGGATCGTCTCGAGACCCGCCTCGGCGCGCACCGCCAGCGCGTTGCCCAGCACCGCCGATTGCGTCAGCAGGAAGCGCGCGCCCGCGTCCTGGATGATATAGGCGATCTCGCGCGGCACCAGCCGCCAGTTGACCGCCACGGTCACCGCGCCGATGCGCAAGCCTGCGATCAGCAGGATCACGTAATCCACATGATTGAGGCCCAGAAACGCCACCCGGTCGCCCTTGCCGATGCCGCTGGCCTTGAGCGCGGCGACGCAGCGGCACGTCAGGTCATGGAGCTCGGCATAGCTCAGCGCCTCGTCATCCTGGATCAGCGCGTTCTTGTGCGGCGTGGCAGCGGCCCCGCGCGCGACCATCTCGGCGATCATGCTCATGGCCTCAATGCGCCATCGCCTGGGCGTAGAGATCGCCATCGGCGGGGTAGAAATTGCAGTGGAAGCCGCTTGGCACGCGGAACGGCACGTGCACCCGCGCGATCGGGCCCGAGGCGATGTCGAGCGCGTGGAAGATCGCCAGCTCGCTGCCCGGCGCATTGGCGCGATGGACCAGGGTCATCGCATAGCCGTCGGCCTCGCCCTCCGGCCCCGTTTTCGCTCCCAGACGCGGCGCGAAGATCAGTTCGCCCGCCGCAGCGCCCTTGCCGAAATGATAGATATCCTCGGCGCCGGTTTGCGTATCGAAGCGCAGCACCGCATCGAGCCCTTCGGCCCGGGCATCGCGCGATTCGAGGTTGATATTGGCAAAGGCCTGGCGCGTCCGCCGCGTCATCAGCCGGTCGTCGGGACGGGGGAATTGCAGGTCGCGCTCGTTGATCACCTCTTCGCGCAGCATGTCGGTGTTCGCATTCAGGTCGATGGTCCAGCGGCGCAGGCTCTGGCGCGTGCCGGCATGCGTCGCGCGCACCCCGGTCTCATCGGGGAACAAAGCGGTGCCGTTGGCGGCGGCGACATCGGCGATGATCCTGCCCCCTTCTTCCCAGACGTTGAGCTCGTGGAACATGTGGCGCGGCTCGTATTCGAACCAGCGCACGTCACTGGCACTGCCACGGCGCGGCATCACCGCGAGCTTGGACGGGCGATCGTTGACCCAGGCGGTCATCGGCCCTCCGCGCATGAAGCGGCCAAGATCGGTGTCGATCGGCAGCACCGGAAACACCACCCAGTTCTCGGTGACGAAGAACGTGTGCATCAGGCTCATGTGGGGCACGGGAATGATCTCACTGTGCGTCAGCGCCCCGGTGCGGTCGATAATGTCATAGCGGATTTCCGCCGCGCCCATCGGCCCGTTGATCATCGCACCGATATTGATCAGCTCGCCGGTGGCATGGTCGATCTTGGGATGCGCGGAAAAGGTGGTGGAGATCGTCCCGCCATAATGCTCCTCGCCAATGGTGCTGAGGTCGCGCGGGTGCATCTCCACCGGCGGCGCGCCTTCCATCAGCGCGAGCAGCTTGCCGCCATGCACGATGATGTTGGTGTTCGCGGTATTGTAACGCTTGCCCTGCACCGAAGGATCGGCGGTCATCGGATTGCCGAACACCCCGAACAGGCGCTCGCCCGCCGCCCGTTCCAGCTCGAACTTCTCGGTCCGGACCCAGCGGTTGCGCATCGCGACGCGGCCATTCTCGATGAAGAAGCCGTAGACCATGCCGTCGCCGTCGAACCAGTGATATTCGTCGCCGCGCGTGGGGTGCAGCGGCTCGGGCCCGTTGCGATAGAAGACCCCGGCCAGATCATCGGGAATCTCGCCCTCGATCACCAGATCGGGCGCATCGGCCTCGAAGCGGTTCGGGGCATGGTGCCCGTGCAGGAACGGATGCGGGGGAAAGGGCCTGGCCATGTCTAAGCTTTTGCGATCCCGTTGGGCGTTGCAAGGAAAGGCCCGCCGCCCCGATGCAAAGGACGGCGGGCCAGCAAGAGGCTATCAGAATTCCAGCATCAGTTCCGCGCCGAATTGCCGCGGCGGACGGACACCGGCAAAGGCGAACAGGCCTGCCACCGGCAACGTGCTCGAAAGCCCGCGATTGTCGAGAATATTGCGGCCGAACACGCTGAACGTCGCCTGCGCACCGCCGAAATCGTGCTTGTACGACAGGGTCGAATCGAGGATCTCGCGCTCCGAGGCTTCGCAGCGGCGGTCGTTAGTAATGATGCCCTGCGCCTGCAGCGCGGGATCGGCGACGATACAGGTGGTGTACTTGTCGACATAGCGGAAGATGGTGCTCCAGCGGAACTCGCCATCGCCCACCGGCCGGGTATAATCGAACCCGGCCGACCAGGCGTATTTCGGTGCCCGGCGCAGGTCGAGATCGGACACGTCCACGCCGCCGCGCACGAAATTCTGGTAGTTGGCATCCAGATAGGTCGCGGAGAAGTTGAACGCCAGGTCGTCCGAAGGCAGCGCGACGATCTCGAGCTCGACACCCTTGATCCGCGCCGAAGCGGCGTTCTCGACGATGGTTTCCTGCGCCTGGATCGCGTTGAAGGGCGCTTGCGTCGCGCGCACCAGCTCTTCCTGCTTGTCCGAATAATCGGTCTGGAAGATCGCGATATTGGTGCGCAACCGGCGGTCGAGCCAGTCCGCCTTCAGGCCGATTTCATAGGCATCGACGATTTCGGGCTGATAGGGGCCGATCGCGGTCGGGGTCGCGGCGCGACCGTTGAAGCCGCCCGAACGGAAGCCGCGCGAATAGCTGGCATAGACCAGCTGGCCGCCATCGAACTGGTAATCGAGGCTGGCGCGATAGGTAAACTCGCCGAAATCTTCCGAACCGCGGCAATTGGCGGCGACGATACCGGCAAAACCGACCGGGCAGGCGCCGGTGGGGCTGAGCGCAAAATTGGTGACCAGTGCCTTTTCATCCTTGGTGTAGCGGCCGCCGACGCCAAAGGTCAGGTTGTCCGAGAGCTTGAACCGCGCATCGGCAAAACCGGCATAGGATTTGGAGTCGCCGACTGAAAGCTGGAAGGCGCTGGCACCGGGGCCCAGAAAACCGAAGAACGAGGTCTGGCGCAGCGTGTACTGGCTGTCGAAATAATAGGCGCCCAGCACGATATCCATCCAGTCGGTGACGTCACCGGCAAAGCGGATTTCCTGGCTGAACTGCTCGTAGCGCTGGATGCGCAGCGTATCGAAGAAGTTGATCGATGCCGAATCGAAATCCTGCCGCACGCTTTCGTTGTTCTTGCGCCAGCCGGTAACCGACGTGAGCGTGAAATCGCCGAGCTCGATATTGATCGTGCCGCTGATCGCGTCGGTCTTGTTGCGCACCGGGGTCTGGATGTTACCGAACACCTGATACAGCAGCTTGCTGTTGGTGGGCGTGCGGTTGCACTGGTTGCCCGGAATCTGGAAGGCACGAACCAGACCGACCCCCGGCACCGGCACCTGAAGGCAGATCAGGTCGAGATCGTTCGAGACGCTCGCGGTGGCGACCTCGCCATCCTCTTCCATATGCTCATAGGTGATCACCGCCTCGATATCGTCGGTCGGCGTGATCAGTGCGGTCACCCCTGCGGTCCATACCTCGTACTCGTTGGTGCGGCGGTTGCCCTGCGTCACGTTGCGCAGATAGCCATCGGTATTGTCGTAAAAGAAGAAGCCCTTGAACGCCAGAAAATCCCCGATCATCGGGGTGTTGACGACCAGTCGGCCGCGCACGGTGTTATATTCGGCATAGCCGATCGAGGCACGCACGCCCCATTCGCCGGTCGGCTTGCTGCGGCGCACATTGATGACGCCGCCGATGGTGTTGCGGCCGAACAGGGTGCCCTGCGGCCCGCGCAGGATCTCGATCGATTCGAGGTCGAACGCATCGAGCAGCTGGCCGGTGTTAGTGCCGATGAACACATCGTCGACCACCACGCCCACCGCCGGATCGAACGATTTCTCGATATCCTCGAAGCTGATGCCGCGGATCGCGATCGCGGCAGCCGAAGGGCCGGCATTGACCGGATCGACCACCAGCCCGGGAACGCGCCCGGCAAAGTCGCGAAGATCGTCGACCGCGCCGGTGGCGAGCGCCTGGGAGTCAATCGCGGACACCGCGACCGGCACCGCCTGGAGCGATTCCTCGCGGCGCTGCGCGGTGACGACGATGGTGCGAAGCCCCCCCTCCTCGGCCTGCTCGGCGCTGGCCGCCTGATCGGAGGCCTCCTGCGCCATGGCCGCCTGGGGCGCCGCGAGCATCGCGAGCCCCAATGCGAAGGTTGATGCCGACAGATAGGTGGACACCCTCATCACAAACCTCCCCTCAATGCTGCGGCCTTTTTCGGCCCGCACCTTTTCCTATGCTGCGCGAAAATGATCCGGGGCCGACAATGCCTCAAGTGTCAAAAGTGACAGTCGCGGACCCTACGGCAAGCTTTAGGGTAGCAAGCATGAGGTCGGGCTTCCGACCCTATGCTGCGCCCGTTCGCGCGGCCCGCAAACCTGTGTCCAGGGGAGGTTCGATCATGCCCGTCCAGCGCAGCTTCTGCCGGTTCTGCCACGCCAATTGCGCGATCCTGGTCGAGACCGAGGGCGACCGCGTGGTGCGCGTGTCGGGCGATGCCGAGGACCCGGTGTTCGGCGGCTACACCTGCATCAAGGGTCGCCAATTGCCCGAAGCGCATCATCATCCCGAGCGCCTGATGTCCTCGCAGAAAAGGGGCGCACACGGCTTCGAGCCGATCGCCACCCAGGCCGCGCTCGACGAGATCGCGGAGCGGCTGAAGCCGCTGATCGAAGAGCACGGGCCGGACAGCGTCGCGATCTATGCGGGCACCTATGCGTTCCAGAACAGCGCCGGGGTCGCGTCGGCCATGGCATTCGCGCAGGGTCTGGGGACGCGGCATTTCTATACCAGCGTCACGCTCGACCAGCCCGCCAAAGTCTATACGGCGGCGCAATATGGCAGCTGGTCGGGCGGCGGGCATGTGTTCGGCGAGGCCGATGTCGCGTTCTTCCTCGGCAACAATCCCATCGTTTCGCATTACGGCCCGCCGGGCGGCCTTCCGCCCTTCTCGCCCTCGCGCCGGTTGCGCGATGCGATCGCCGGCGGGCTCAAGCTGATCGTCGCCGATCCGCGCGAGAGCGATGTTGCCGCGCTCGCGCACATCCATTTGCCGGTCAAGCCCGGTGAGGACCCGGCGCTGCTCGCAGGCATGATCCATGTCATTCTGGAGGAGCGGCTCTACGACGAGGCGTTCGTGCAAGCGCATGTCGATGGCCTGGCCGAGCTGAAAGAGGCGGTCTCTGGCTTCCCGCCCGCGGTCGCCGCCGCGCGCGCGGGAGTCAGCGAGGCGGATCTGGTCGCCGCCGCGCGGATGTTCGCGGGCGGCACCAAGGGCTCGGCCAGCACCGGTACCGGGCCGGAAATGGCGGGCAACGGCACGCTGACACAATATCTGGTGAGCAGCCTCAACATATTGTGCGGGCGCTTTTGCCGCGAGGGCGAGAAGAGCTCGATCCCGCGCATCTTCACGCCGGTCACGCCGCGCCGCGCGCAGGTCAATCCGCCGATGAAGCTGTGGGGCCAGGGCTATCCCGCCTCACGCTTCCGGGGCCTGACGCATCTGATGTTCGAGATGCCGTGCAACGTGCTGGCGGACGAGATCCTGACCCCCGGGCCCGGCCAGGTGAAGGCGCTGATCTCGATCGGCGGCAACCCGATGCTCGCCTTTCCCGACCAGGACAAGATGGCGCGCGCGATCCAAGCGCTCGACCTGTTCGTCAGCGTCGATATCCGTAGCCAGGGCGTGTCCGCGCGGCGCAGCGACTATGTCCTCGCGCCGCTGATGAGCCTCGAACGCGACGACATCTCGTCGCTGTCCGAATGGTGGTACGAAATTCCCTATGCCCGCTATACCGAAGCGATCCTGCCGCGCCCGGGCGATCTGCTCGACGAATACGAGATGCTCTGGGGGCTGGCGAAACGGCTCGGCACCGGACTGCCGCTCGCGGGCGGACCTTGCCCGATGGATGCCTGCCCGGACAAGGAGACGTTTCTCGACCTCGCCGTCGCAGGCTGCGTCGTCCCCCCCAGCCAGGTCCATGCCGACAGCCCCGATGGCCGCCCGGTCATCTATCATGACAAGCATCCGATCGTCAAACCGGCCGAACCGGGTCACGAGGCGCGGTTTGATCTGGCAGCTGGCGCGATGCCGCAGCAGCTGATGCGATACGGTCGGGACGACCCCGCCGCACAGGGCTATCCGTTCCGGCTGATCTCGCGCCGCAGCCGCCACCGCTTCAACTCGACCGGCGGGCATCTTTCCGCGCTCAAGGCCAAGCGCACCACCAACCCGGCGCATATCCATCCCGACGACCTCGCCGGACTGGGCGTCGAGGACGGCGAGATGATCCGCATCGCCTCGCCGCATGGCGAAGTGCACGCGCTCGCCAAGGCATCGGCGGCCTTGCGGCGCGGGGTGATCTCGATGGCGCATGGCTATGGCGACCCCGATTACGGGCCGGACCAGGTGCCGTTGCGCGGGGGCTCGACTAACCGCCTGGTCAGCGAAACGGAGGGCTATGATCCGATCACCGGCCAGGCGCTGCAGAGCGCGATCCCGGTCAGGGTGCTGCGTGGTTGATGTCGCGTTCCATCGCGCCGGGACACGCGCGGGATTGCGGTCTCCAGCATGTTTGGGCATCACTAACCCCATGACTTTCACCCCCGTCACGCCTGCCGATATTGCACCAGGATCCACGCGTTTTGTGCAGCATGAGGGTGCAGCATTTCTGGTCGTGCGCGATGGCGATGGTGCGCTCCACGCGCTTGACGGGCTGTGCAGCCATGCGCTGCTGCCGCTGGAGGGCGCACGCGTGCGGCGCGGGCATGTGCTCTGCCCGCACCATGGCGCGCGCTTCGAAATCGGCACGGGGGCAGCCAAAGGTCCGCCCGCGCATTGCGGCATCCGGACCTGGCCGGTGCGGGAGAAGGACGGGATGATCGAACTGGATAGCGACGCATGATATTCGACGTGAAGGACAAGGTGGTGCTGGTCACGGGCGCGGCCTCGGGCATCGGCGCTGCCACCGCGCGGCTGGCGGCAGCGCGCGGCGCGAAGGTGATCGCGACCGATGTGGACGGCGAGCGCATTCAGGGCGTCGCCGCCGATTGCCAGTGCATCGGGCTGAAGCACGATGTCACCTCGAGCGACGACTGGGACAATGCGATCACCGCTGCCGTGCACCATTACGGGCGGCTCGATGCGCTGGTCAGCAATGCGGGGATCGTCAATTACGAACCGATCATCGATCTCGACATGGCGCGCTTCCGCAAGCTCAGTCAGGTGCATGTCGAAGGCAGCTTCCTGGGTCTGCAAAAGGCGGTGGCGCAGATGCGCGCGCAGGCCGGCGGCGCGCCCGCGACGGGCAGCATCGTGCTGACCGCATCGGTCATGGCAAATTGCGCCGCGCCCGCGATCTCGGCCTATGCGGTCGCCAAGGCGGCGATGGCCAATATGGCGCGCGCGGTCGGCGTGGAACTGGGCCGCAAGGGCGACATGATCCGGGTCAACGCGCTCTGCCCCGGCCCGACGCGCACGCCTTTGCTCGAAGGCGCGATGCCGCCGGGCGCGCTCGATGATCCCGCGCACTGGACCGACGTGCCGCTGGGCGTGCCGCAGGAGCCCGAAGACATGGCCGAGAGCATCCTGTTCCTGGTCAGCGAGGAGAGTTCGTTCATGACCGCGACGCAGATGGTGGTCGATGGCGGATGGAGTTTGACATGACCAAGACCGCCATCGTCACCGGCGCGACCTCGGGAATCGGGCGCGCCACGGCCATCCGTCTCGCCAAGGCCGGCTTTCACATCATCGCCACTGGCCGCAATCCGGAGCGCGGCGCAGAGACCGTCCGCCAGGTCGAGGCGGCGGGCGGCAGTGCCGAGTTCCACAGCTTCGACGTCACCTCGGAAAGCGATTGGGCCGCGTTCGCCGAGACGGTGACCGCGCGTCATGCTTCGGTCGATGCGCTGATCAACTCCGCCGGATCGTTCTTCACCAAAGCGCTGCCCGACACCACGCTCGCGGATTTCCGCGAGCTATGGACCGCCGATGTGGAGAGTGTCGTGCTGGGCACCAAATACGGCTTTCGCATGATGCGTGATACCAGGAGCGCCGGGTCGATCGTCAACATCTCCTCGCTCGCCGGCTTGATCGGGCTGGAGGATTGCGCCGCCTATTGCGCGGCCAAGGCGGCGGTGACGCATTTCAGCCGGGTCGCCGCATTGGAAGGCGCGCAGATGGACCCCAAGGTCCGTGTCAATTCGCTCAACCCCGGCGTGATCTATACCGAGATGATCACCGGCGCTTATGGCGACAATGATGCGGTGAAAGCCTTCGTGATGGACGGCAACGCGCTGCAGCGCGTCGGCACGCCCGAGGATATCGCCAGCGCCGCCACTTTCCTCGCCTGTTCGGCCTCGCGCATGGTCACCGGCACCGCGATGCTGGTCGATGGCGGACGCGGTGCGGACTGATCCTTTTTCCATTCCCTCCACGGAGACCCATCCCATGACCCAGAACCGCCAGTTCATCCTCAAGCGCCGCCCCGATGGCGCGCCGGTGGCCGAGGATTTCGCGCTCGAAACCTCCGCGCTGCCCGCGCTGGAGGAAGGCCAGTTTCTGATCCGCAACCATTATGCCTCGCTCGATCCCGCGCAGCGCGGATGGATGTCCGATGCGGACAGCTACATGCCGCCGATCCCCCTGGGCGCACCGGTGCGCGCGACCACGATCGGCGTGGTCGAGGAAAGCCGCGCCGAGGGCTTTGCCAAGGGCCAGTGGGTGATGGGCCTGAACGCGATCGAGGACTATTCGGTCGGCACTTTGGGCGGCTTCACCCAGCCGATCGACCCGCACGCGGTGCCGCAGGTGACCAATTACCTCTCGCTGTTCGGCGCGGTGGGCATGACCGCCTATTTCGGCTTTCTCGACGTGTGCGAACCCGAAGCAGGCGATGTCGTGCTGGTGACGGGCGCCGCCGGTGCCGTGGGATCGCTGGTCGGACAGATCGCGAAAATTCTGGGCTGCACCGCGATCGGCATCGCCGGCGGCCCGGAAAAATGCGCGCGGCTGACCGAACGCTATGGTTTCGACCATGCGATCGACTATCGCGGCAAGGATGTGAGCGCGCTCGACGCGGCAATTCGCGCGGTCGCGCCCGATGGCGTCGACGTGATCTTCGAGAATGTCGGCGGCGACATACTGGACGCAGGTCTAATGAACCTGAGGCACGGCGCGCGCATCGGATTGTGCGGATTGATCAGCGAGTATAACGCGCCAGAGCCCGTCGGCGCGCGCAACCTGTGGCAGCTGATCGTGCACCGCGCCTCGATCCGGGGCCTGCTGGTCGCCGATTATGTCGCGCGCTTTGCCGAGGGCGGCGCGAAACTGGGCGAATGGGCAGCAGCGGGCAAGCTGATCGTCGACGAGCATATCGACGAAGGGCTGGACAATGCGCTGCCTGCCTTTCTGCGGCTGTTCGAGGGGTCGAACCAGGGCAAGATGATCCTGAAGATCGCCTGAGCGTGCGGCACCTGCTGGTCCTGTCGGGCGGCCATCCCTATGAGGCCACGCCCTTTGCCGCGCTGCTCGCCAGCCTGGGTGGCTGGCGGGTGGAGCATCTGATGCATCCAGAGGCGGAAGCGGCGGTGGCAGATGGCGCGGCGGAGAAAGCCGATGCGCTGCTGTTCTACGACATGCCCGGCTTCACCTTTGCCGACGATATGGTAACGACGCGGCCCCCATCGCCCGGCTTCATCGCGGCGATCAAGGCACATTTTGCGCGTGGCAGGGGCGCAGTGGCATTGCACCATGCGCTCGCGGGATGGGCGGACTGGCCCGAATGGGCAGAGATGCTTGGCGGCAAGTTCCTCTATCGGCGCGAGACGCTGCGCGACCGCGAATGTCTCGATTCGGGCTATCGGCATGATGTCGCCTATGACGCGGTCGTGCTCGCGGACCATCCGGTCACGCGCGGACTGCCCGCCCGTTTCGCGATGGTCGACGAGCTGTATCTTGCCGAGATTTTCGCCGAGCAGGTGACACCATTGATCGCAGCGGATCACGAATTTGCTGCGCACAATTTTTACTCTGCCGCGCATGCCGTGGCAGGCCGGATGTTCGACAATTCGGAATGGCCGCATTCGCCCGGAAGCCATCTGATCGGCTGGACGAAGCCGGTCGCAGCGGGGCAGCTGGTCTATCTGCAATTCGGCGACGGGCCGGCGGCCTATGCCAATCCGCATGTGCGGCAAGTTCTGGCCAATGCGCTCGATTACGTTACACCGGAAGGAATGGGAGACAGGCAGGCATGAGCAGACTCAAGGGACGCAAGGCATTGGTGACGGGGGCCGCTTCGGGCATCGGCGCGGCGACGGTGGCGCGGCTTCTCGCCGACGGCGCGACGGTGCTCGCCTGCGATATCAGCGGCGAGGGCATGGCGGGCACCTTCAACCATGTCGCCAATCTTGCTGATCCGCAGGCGATCACGCTACTCGCCGCCGCCGCCGAAAGCCAGCTCGGCGGGCTCGACATATTGGTCAACAATGCAGGCGTCTGCCCGGTGGGCACGCTCGAGGACCTGACCGACGATCAGTGGCAGTTCGGGCTCGATGTCAATCTGCTCGCCCCTGCGCGTCTCGCCAAGGCCTGCCTGCCGCTGCTCAAGGCGTCCTCGGCGGGCCGGGTGATCAACACCGGATCAATCCTCTCGCGCTATGGCGATGCCGGGCTTGGCGCTTATGCTTCGTCGAAGCATGCGATCCTCGGTTTCACCAGATCGCTGGCGATGGAGCTTGGCCCCTATGGCGTCACTGTCAACTGCGTCCAGCCCGGCTGCATCGTCACCGGGATGACGCGCGGCATGCTGGAGAATGGCGCGGCGGCCGAATATTATCGCGAGAAATCGGCGCTCAAGCGGCTCGGCCAGCCCGAGGACATTGCCGATGTCATCGCCTTTCTCGCCAGCGACGACGCGCGCTTCATCACCGGCCAGGGCATCATCGCCGATGGCGGCGTGATGACGCACAGCTGAGCGGAACGGCGGTCGTCAGTCGGGGTCGAAATGGCTGGCGACATCGCGGCTGGCGTGGAGCACGGCGAGCAGATCCACCGTGCCCTGCGCGTACCGGAACACAAGAATGTAATTGCCCATCGGCGTGCTCCGGATGCCCGGACCCAATTCGGGGCGCGCGGTTCCGAGCGTGCCTGGAAGCTCGGCCAGTTGACGTGCTTTGGCCACCAATCGCCTGCGAAAGGCCGTCGCGACTTCACGATGCCCGCTTTCGCGGAGAATATAGGCTGAAATTTCTCGAAGCTGTCGCTGCGCTCGCGCACTGATGCGGAGCGTCCGCATCATTCCGCAGCCTGTTGTTCAACCCTCCAGATCGGCTTCGAGTTGAGCCTCAACCTCTTCCAGCGAATACCATTTGTCTTCGGCAATCGCTGCATCAACTGTCTCGCGCAGCGCCGCAAGTTTCGTCTCGCGCTCTTCGACCAGGCGCAGGCCTTCGCGGATCACCTCGCTCGCAGAAGCATAGCGCCCGGTCTTGAGCAACGCCTCGACATAGCCTTCCCAGCGTTCGCCGATCGATACGTTCATCGCAGTTCCTCCTTGCACCAGAGACGCGCAAGATTAGCACGATAACATAAAATGCACAAATTTCGTTATCGCGGCTTGCACAGACCGCCCTAGCATTTTCGACTATCGCGGGCGCAGGCGAGCGCGGGCTATGACGGTTTCATGGCACATCAGCACCATGGGAGCAGGGCATGACGGTGGCGGCGGAGCAAAAGAGCTTTTTCCATCCCGAAGTGCTGACCAGCCCCTTCGCCTTCTATCAGGAGCATCTGGCGACCGAGCCGGTTTATCACGACAAGGCGACCGGCCTGTATCTGGTGCTGAGCCACAGACTGGTGAGCGAGGCGACGTCGCGGACGGACGAATTCTCCAACAATTTCCAGGCGGTGCTTTCGGGCGCGCGGTCCGAGGACCCTGAGGTCAAGGCGATCCTGGACGAAGGCTGGCCGCAGGTCGATACGCTGCTGACCGCCGATCCGCCGGTGCACACGCGCTTTCGCAAGCTGGTCAACCTCGCCTTTTCCGCGCCGCGCGTGAACAAGCTCGAGGCCCATATCCGCGAGATCGCGCGAGACCTGATCGACAGGATGCTGGCGAAAGACGAAATCGAGTTCGTGCGCGATTTCGCGATGCCGCTGCCGATCCGCATGATCTCCGAACAGCTTGGCCTCACCCATGTGCCGCCGGAAACGATCAAGCGCTGGACCGATGCCTTTGTCGACCGGCTCGGCGGCATGGTGCCCAAGGAGCGCGAGCTGCAATGCGCACGCGAGGTGGTCGAATTCCAGCACGCGATCAAGGCGCAGATGGACCAGCGCCGCGCCAGTCCGACCGACGATCTGCTCTCCGATCTCGTCCATGCCGAGATCGACGGCGAACGCCCGCTCGACGATGGCGAGCTGCTCTCGATCGTGCAGCAATTGCTGGTTGCGGGCAACGAGACGACCACCGCGACGCTTGCAGAGGGCATCATCCTGCTCGCGCGCAATCCCTCCGAACTCGCCAAGGCCAAGGCGGACCCGAAGATCATACCCAACATGATCGAGGAAATGCTGCGGCTGGCCAGCGCCTCGTCCGGCATCTGGCGGGTGATGAAAGCGGACGCCGAGCTGGGCGGCGTGACCCTGCCCAAGGGCGCGATGGTGATGATGCGCTATGCTGCGGCCAACCGCGATCCCGAACGCTATGATGAGCCCGACCGATTCCTCGCCGACCGCGCCAATGCCCGCACGCATCTCGCCTTCGGGCGCGGCATCCATATGTGCGTCGGCAATATGCTCAGCCGCAAGGAAATGACCGTGGCGTTCGAGGAGCTGTTGCCGCGTATTTCGGGCATCACGCTGACCGACGAGGCGGCCATCGCCTATCCCCCCAACATGATGCTGCGCGGACCCGTATCCGTGCCGGTACGTTTCGAGCCGCGCGCATGAATTTCGATTATGACGAGAACCAGCTGCTGTATCGCGCCTCGGTCGAGCGGTTTCTCGAGGGCAGCGACATTGCTGCGCGCAAGGCGCAGCGCGCGGCGCCAGGCGGCATCGACCGTGCGCGCTGGCAGGCCATGGCCGAGCTGGGGCTGACCGCCATGGCGCTCGCCGAGGACAAGGGCGGTCTCGGCAGCAGCCTGCTCGATCTGGTCGCGGTGGGCGAAAGCTTCGGCCTGCGCATCTCTTCGGACAACTGGCTGGAAAACGCCGTTCTTCCGATGCTGCTGGCAGGATCAGGCCTCGCTCGGGACGATGCGCGGATCGACGCGCTCGCCTCGGGCGGGGCGATTGCCGCGCTGGCGCTGTTCGAGCCCGAGGGGCGGCATGTCACGCTGCCGCGCAGCACGACCGCCAAGACCACTGCCGGCGGCTTCGTGCTGCAAGGCGAAAAGAGCTTCGTGCTGGGGGGCATGGCGGCGGACTGGCTGCTGGTGAGCGCCGCGACTGAGAGCGGACCCGCGCTGTTTCTGATCGCTTCCGATGCGCCCGGCGTGCACCGGCGAGGCTATCGCGTGGTCGACGGCAACGAGGCGGCGGAAGTGCGACTGCTGGGCTGCGAAGTTGGAGCCAAGGCACGGCTGGCGCTCGAATGGGAGGCGGTCGAGGCCGCGCTCGCCACCGCGCAGCTGGTCGCAGCCGCCGAAATGGCGGGGCTGGCGCAGCGGCTGTTCGACGATACACTCGCCTATGTCCGCCAACGCGAGCAATTCGGCCAACCGATCGGACGGTTTCAGGCGATCCAGCACCGCATGGTCGAGGCCTATGCCCGCGTCGATCAGGCGAAAAGCGCGCTGATCGCGGCGGTGACATCGGGCGAGGCCCGCGAGATTGCGGGCATGAAAGCCATCGTCGCCGAGGCCGCGCTGGCCATCGGGCGCGAGGCGGTGCAGCTGCACGGCGGCATGGGCACCACCGACGAGCTCGAGATCGGCCATGCGCACAAGCGCGTCCTTCTGCTGTCGCAATGGCTGGGCGATCCAGCGAGCGGGCTCGATGCCTATGTGCAGGTCGCGACAAGGGCTGCAGCATGAGCAGTGCGGTTCCGGTCGCCGAGGGTCTGTGGACCGACGAGCCGCAGCCGCGCCTGATCGGCGGTCGCCATGCGCAGACTGGGGAGATCGTCTTTCCGATGCCTGGGGGCGATGCTGCGCAGCATTTTGCGCCGGTGCCGCTCTCGCGCACCGGGACCTTGTGGTCGTGGACCAGCCAGGATTTCCGCCCCAAATCGCCGCCTTACGCCGGACCGGAGCAGTTCGTGCCCTTCCTCATCGGCTATGTCGAGCTGCCCGGCGAGGTGATCGTCGAGACGCGAATCGAGGGCGCGGTTCTCAGCGATCTCAGGCTGGGAATGCCGATGGAGCTGGTGCTGACCGAGTTCGCGCCGGGGCGGACCACCTTCGCGTTCAGGCCTTCCGCATGATCCAGCCCACCACCTCCCGTTTGTCCCGAACGCGGAAAAGCTCGAGAGCCCTCTTTCCATGACCCAAGTCCACATAATCGGCGCAGGCATTCACCCGTTCGGTCGCACCGATGGCCGTTCGGGCCGCGATCAGGGCGTGTTTGCGGTGCAGCGGGCACTTTCCGACGCGGGGCTAGCATGGACCGATATTGAATGCGCCTATGGCGGCTCGGAAGCGGCGGGCAATGCCGATATCATGGTCAACGAGCTGGGGCTGACCGGCCTTCCCTTCATCAACGTGTCGAACGGCTGCGCGACGGGGGGCAGTGCGCTCGCCTCGGCGCGCAATGCGGTCGCCTCGGGCCAGTGCGACATCGCGCTCGCGGTCGGGTTCGACAAGCACCCGCGCGGCGCGTTCAACGCCAAGCCGGGCGACTGGGGCCTGCCCGAATGGTATGGCGAAACGGGCATGATGCTGACCACGCAATTCTTCGCGCTCAAGATCCAGCGCTACATGCAGCTGCACGGCATCAGCCGCGAGACGCTCGGCAAGGTCGCGGAAAAGGCGTTCCGCAACGGCACCCTGTGCGACCATGCCTGGCGGCGCTCGCCGGTCGATCTCGACACGATCCTCAATGCGCCAATGGTCAACGATCCGCTGACCAAATACATGTTCTGCTCGCCCGCCGAGGGCGCGGTCGCGCTGATCATCGCGTCGGAGAAAAAGGCGCGCGAACTGGGCGCGGACGGCGTGAAGATCGCCAGCATTGCGGTGCGCACGCGTCCGCCCGGGTCGTTCGAGGTGTTCGCGCCTGCAATCAGCGTCGAGCGCGGCGGCAAGCCGACCGAGCTGGCGAGCCAGGCGGCGTACGAAGCCGCAGGCATCGGCCCCGAGGATATCGATGTCGCGCAGCTGCAGGACACCGAATCGGGCGCGGAAATCATGCACATGGCCGAGAACGGCTTCTGCAAGGATGGCGAGCAGGAACAATGGTTCGCAGAAGGCCGTACCGAGCTGAACGGGCAGCTTCCGGTCAATACCGATGGCGGCTGTCTGGCCTGCGGAGAGCCGATTGGGGCGTCCGGGCTGCGGCAGGTCTATGAGAATGTGGTACAGCTGCGCGGGCGCGGGGCTGCGCGGCAGGTGCCGGGCAATCCGAAGACCGCCTACAGCCATGTCTATGGCGCGCCGGGCCTGTCCGCGGTCGCGATACTGGAGCGTTAGGATATGGGATTGATGCAGGGCAAGGTCGCGCTGGTGTCGGGCGGGGCAGAAGGCATTGGCGGCGCTGCCGGGCGGCGGATCGTCGAGGAAGGCGGCAGCGTCGTGCTGGGCGATGTGCAGTTCGAAAAGGCCAAGGCGCTGGCGTCGGACCTCGGCGAACGCGCGATGGCGGTCTCGCTCGACGTCCGCGATCTTGCGCAATGGCAAGCCGCCGTCCAGGCCGCACAGGCGACCTTCGGCAAGCTCACGCACCTGGTCAATGTCGCCGGCATTTCGGAGCCGGGCGCGGTGGTCGATGTTGACCTCGACAGCTGGCAGCGGACCATCGACATCAACCTGAACGGCACGTTCAACGGCTGCCGTGTCGCCATCCCCGCCATCGCGGCAGCAAACGAGCCGGGGGCGATCGTCAATATCGGATCGATGCTGGCGCTGCGCGTGGGCTCCGGCTTTGCCGCCTATTGCGCGTCCAAGGCGGCGGTGACGGCGCTCACCAAGACGATCGCGCTCGACTGCGCCGAAAAGGGCCTGCCCATCCGCGCCAATACCGTGCACCCCGGCGCGATCCGCACGCCGATGTTCGAACGCTATCTCGAGGCTCTTCCCGGCACGGCGGACGAGGTCGAGGCGATGTTTGCCGCCAATCATCCGATGGGCCGCGTCGGCGAGGCAGATGAGGTGGTCAATGCGATTGTCTTCCTGCTCTCCGATCAGGCGAGCTTCACCACCGGGGTCGATTTCACCGTCGATGGCGGCGGCCATTTCCGCAGCTAAGGGAGCGCAGCATGGCAGAACGGATCGATGCGCATTTCGTCGCGGCGGGCAAATATCACGATATCGACTTCGCCCGGCTGGAGGTGCTCAAGCTGCTCGCCGAGCATGACCATATCCGCACCACGGTGGCGCATGATTATCACGGCGTCGAGGAGCGGCTCGCCGGCTGCCGCTTTCTGGTCACCTATACCTGCGACCTGATGCCCAGCGAGGCCGAAGCGGCGGCGATCCGCGCCTTTCTCGAGCGCGGCGGGCGCTGGCTGGCGCTGCACGGGACGAACTCGATCCTGCGCTTTACCGATGCCGGTGTCGACAGCCCCGAAGAGCGGCCCGACGTGATGGACATGCTGGGCACCCAGTTCAAGGCGCACCCGCCGATCGGCGCGCCGTTCACCGTCGAGATCGTCGATGCAGAGCATGACGTGACGCGCGGGATCGACGATTTCGATGTGGTCGACGAGCTGTACCTGATGAAGCAGATGAGCGACATCCGCACGCTCGCGCAGACCCGGTTCGCGGGCGAGGCCACCGGCTTTGTCGATGCACACTGGCCCGAGACCGTGGTGCCCGTCATTTATACCCGCGCGATCGGCCAGGGCGGCATATTGTACAATACGCTCGGCCACTGCCGCGGGCATTACGACCTGCCGGGCATGCAGGACTTCTACCCGCATCCGGAAAAATGCGCGTGGAACTATCCCGTTTACTACGAACTGTTGCGCCGCGGCATCGCCTGGGCGACCGGAACTGGCGGAATCTGACTGATGGACATGGACTTCACCCCCGACGAGCTTGCCTTTCAGGTCGAGGTGCGCAGCTTCCTTGCATCGCATCTGAACGCGCGGCTGATCGAGGGAGCGAAACGCACCCCCGGCGTGTTCGTCGAACCCGATATCGGCCTCGAATGGCAGCGCATCCTGCACGAAAAGGGCTGGCTCGCCATCCACTGGCCGGAAGAGGATGGCGGCACCGGCTGGACCCCGGTGCAGCGCTATATTTTCGAAAAGGAATGCGCGCTGGCGGGCGCACCGGCGCTGGCGGTGCTGGGTCTGAAGCTGGTCGGTCCGGTAATCTGCCGCTTCGGTACGCCCGAGCAGAAGGCGCGCTTCCTGCCGCGCATCCTCTCGGCCGAGGATTACTGGTGCCAGGGCTATTCGGAGCCTGGATCGGGATCGGACCTTGCCAGCCTGAAGACCCGCGCGGTGCTGGAAGGCGATAGCTACCGCATCAACGGCTCCAAGATCTGGACCACCCACGCGCATTACGCCAACTGGATGTTCTGCCTGGTGCGCACCGATCCAGAGGTCTCGGCGCAGCGCGGCATCACCTTCCTGCTCGTGCCGATGGACCAGCCTGGCGTCACCGTGACCCCGATCGTCACCATGGCGGGCGATCATGAGGTCAACCAGGTTTTCCTCGACGATGCGAAAAGCCATGTCGGCAACCGCATCGGCGACGAGGGCCAGGGTTGGACGATCGCCAAGTTCCTGCTCGAGAATGAGCGCGGCGGATCATGCTTCGCGCCCAAGCTGATCGCCGATATCGACCAGCTCGCGCTCACCGCCGCCAAGGTGCCCAGCGGCACCAATGGTGCGCTGATCCACGATACCGAGATTGCGCGCAAGCTCGCCTCGCTGCGGCTGCGGGCGCGCGCCTTCGAGATCAGCGAACTGCGCATCCTGGCCGAGATCGCCAAGGGCCGCCCGCCGGGTCCGCAGACCTCTTTGGTCAAGCTGTTCTCGGCGAATCTCAGGCAGGAGCTCGACACGCTGGCGATGGAAATCCACGGGCTCGCCGGGTTGCAGCTGCCCGCAGAGCGCCCGCTCTACGGCAACGAAGCGCCCGAGCCGGTGGGCAGCGTCGAGGCGCAGATGGCGGCGGGCCGCTATCTCAATTCGCGCGCCTGGACGATCTTCGGCGGGTCGGACGAGGTGCAGAAGAACATCATCGCCAAGACCGTGCTGGGCCTATGAACGTGCTGGGCCTGTGAACGTGCTGGGCCTGTGAACGTGCTGGGCCTGTGAACGTGCTGGGCCCGTGAACGTGCTGGGGTTGTGAGGCGGCACCCAGGCGTGCCACACTCGCCCAAACCCCTCCGCTCAGCCTGAGCTTGTCGAAGGCCCCGCGACCACGCTGCCCATCTAGCGTGACCTTCGACAGGCTCAGGCTGAGCGGTGTTGAGTGCAGACAAGAACAAACAGGAGAGCCCCTGAATGGACATCACGCAGATCATGTACCGCCCCGGCCTGATGCAGGGCGAACGCATCCTCGTCACCGGCGGCGGCACGGGGCTGGGCAAGGTGATGGCCGAAGCGTTCCTCTATCTGGGGGCCGAGGTGCATATCTGCGGGCGGCGCGGCGCGGTGCTGGAAGCGACGGCGGACGAGCTGATGACGAAGCATGGCGGCACCGTGGCTGCGCATGTCTGCGACATTCGCGACGCCGCTTCGATCGATGCGATGGTGAGCGCCATCTGGTCGCAGCATGGGCCGCTCACCGGCCTCGTCAACAACGCCGCGGGCAATTTCATCAGCCGTACCGAGGACCTCAGCGTCAATGGCTTCAACGCGATTTCGGACATCGTGTTTCGCGGCACGTTCTACATCACGCACAATGTCGGCAAGCGGATGATCGCGGAAGGCATTCGCGGCAATTTCCTCGCGATCCTGACCACCTGGGTGTGGAACGGCGGGCCCTTCACCGTGCCCTCGGCCATGTCCAAGGCGGGGATCAACGTGATGACGCAAAGCCTTGCCACCGAATGGGGCCGCTATGGCCTACGCTTCAACGCGATCGCGCCGGGCACTTTCCCCACCAAGGGCATGACCGAGCGGCTGTCGCCCGGCAATTCGCAGGGGCTGCAGGGCCAGAATGCCGATCGCGGCAACCCGATGGGCCGGGTGGGCGAGATGCACGAGCTGGCGAACCTCGCGGTGCTGCTGATGGGACGCGGCGCGGATTATATCAACGGCCAGACCATCGCCATCGACGGCGCGGGCTATCAGGCCAATTCGGGCAATTTCTACCAGAGCCTCTCGCGCATGGACGACCAGCAATGGGCGGACATGGCGGCGATGATCCGCGGCGCGAACGCCAAGGACAAGGCAGCGCGGACGACAGGATAAGGCCGGTGCGGACCTTTTGTCACACTGGCCGCAAAAAGCACCCGTCTGCCTCGCAATCCGTAGCGTTAGCCCGCATCCTCACCTAGTCTCACCCACAGGAGAGACGGATCGAATCAAGGGGAACACCATGATCGAGACACATGCCAAATTCAGCGAGAATCTGGAGGCTCGCAACAGCCCGTTCAACACGCTGGCGCAGCGGGTCACCATACGCCGGGTCGAGGATATCCGCGACGCCGCCATCGCGCTGCACGAAATGGCGCAGGCGCGCGGGTTCCGGGTGGCAGCCTGCGACGACATCTCGTCCAAGGAACCGATGGTCGATGCCGATGGCGCGATCATCAACGGCGAGATCTTCGGCTGGATGGCCGATGGCGAACGCTGGTGGGAGGATACCCGGCTCGCGCTCAACTCGCCGCTGCCGCGCGCCTGTCGCTACGAGAGCGAGCCCTTCTGGTGCAACGAAACCGGCATGTACGGCCGCTGGCGCAACGAATATCTCGAGGAAATGGACCTCTCTGATTTCCGCAAGCGCTCGCTGGTGCATGCCGCGATCGTCGTGCCGGTGCACCTGCCCTTTGGCCAGATCTCCGCGGTCAGCTTCACGCCGATGGACCGGTCGCTCACCGACCTATCCGAACTGTTCGAAAAGCATGCCGACCTCATGGCCTCGATGACCCGCCGCTTCATCGCAGGTTACGTGATGGTGATGCGCACCAAGCGGCGGATGCCGGCGGACTGCATGCTGTCGAAGCGCGAGGTCGAATGCCTGCGCTGGGCGGCGATCGGCAAGACCGACAAGGAGATCAGCATGATCCTCGACCGCAGCCACGCGACTATCCGCTACCACATCCACCGCGCGGGCGAGAAGCTCGACGCGGTCAACCGCAGCCAGACGATCTTCAAGGCCGGGCAGCTGGGCTATCTGGGGGCGAGCGATTAGCCTTCCAAATCCTCCCCGAGCTTGTCTCGGGGAGGGGGACCGCCGACCGAAGGTCGGGGTGGAGGGGAAGCGGGATGGCACATTTGCCTATGACTTGCGCAAACCCGCTGCCCCTCCACCACCCGCTACGCGGGCGGTCCCCCTCCCCCAGCAAGCTGGGGGAGGATTTTATGTTGCATCACCCCAACACCCGCACCGGGTCGCTTCCGTCCCAGCTCTTCGCCGCTTCAGCAATCATCCCGAAAAAGCCATCGCTGCCGCTCGCCGGTTGCAATATCTCCACGATGGCCCCGGCATTGGGCCGTGTGGCGGCGGGGCCGCAATCGGCATAGATCACCGCGCCGTCCGCACCCACCTTGCCTTCGACCAGCACCAGCCCGCCGCCCGATTCGACCGCCGCGCGCGCGGCTGCAATGTCATCGGTGAGCAGGCAGACATGGTGCATCGCCTGCCCGCCCGGCCAGTAATCGCCGCGGTAGATCGAAGGCGCGTCATTGTCCTGGCGGATCAGCTCCACCTGCACATCGCCCCATTGCGCGAGCGCGATGGTGAAGGTGCAGTCGGACGGTTCGTCCATGAAGCGCGCGTCCTCCAGCCGAATCCGTTCCATCACGAAGAACGGTCCCACGCCGATGTTGCTGGTCCAGTGGCGGAGCGCCGCATCGAAATCACCCGGCACGAAGGCGATCTGCATCGGCTTGCCGATCGCGGCGATCGTGGCGTTGCGCATGGTGGCACTCCTTCCCCTCACTAAACCAATAGTGTCCTTGGCCTTCCCTCTTCTGGCATGGTGCCCGCAATTGCCATTGTCCAAATTGGGAGGCCCCGATGGCCGAACGCGATCCTTCCGACAGCCTGACTCCGGACTGGGCGGCGTCGCGCAAGCTGCGGGCGCGCGAGATCCGCCGCAAGATCGTGGCCAATGTGGCGAACCGAACTACCGACATGGCCGATGCGCCGCTGCCGCTGCACAAATCGGTGTATATCGATGAGGCACGCTTTCAAGCCGAGCGCGAGCATCTGTTCCTGGGCCAGCCGCTCGTCGCGGGGCTTTCCGGCGACATTCCCGATCCCGGCGACTATCTGGTGTTCGATGCCGCCGGTCCCTCGATGCTGGTCATTCGCGGCAAGGACGGCGTCGTCCGCGCTTTCCGTAACCTGTGCACGCATCGCGGCGCGAAGCTGGTCGAGCAGGCCGAGCCGTTCACCGGCAAGGCCAGCCGCATCTCCTGCCCGTTCCACGCCTGGACCTTCGACAATCTGGGCAGGCTCGTCGGCCAGCCGGGCAAGCCAGGCTTTGCCGATTGCGCCATCGGCGCGCGCGACCTGCTCGAACTGCCGTGCAGCGAATATCTGGGCCTCATCTTCGTGTGCGCGTCCGAGGGCGAGCCAATCGATGCCGCGGCACATCTGGGCGAGTTTGCCGACCAGCTCGCGCTGATCGAGCTCACCCGCGCAGTGCCGGTGAAAAAGGGCATATTGACCGCCGATTCGAACTGGAAATTCGCGCTCGACACCTATGGCGAGGGCTATCATTTCGCTGCGCTGCACAGCTCGACCATCGGCCAGACGCATTATAACGACATTTCGGTGCTCGAACGCTTCGGCCGCCATCACCGCATAAGCTTTCCCGACAAGACCATCGGCGATCTGGTCGGCAAGGATGAGGCCGAATGGCCCGATACCGAATATGGCGGGGTGCAATATCTCTTCCCCAACACGGTCATCTTCTTCGGCGCGGTGACCCCCGGCGTCTATTTCACGCAGGTGTTCCGCCTGTTTCCCGATGGCGTCGGCAAGACGCGCTGCCAGTTTGGCGTGTATGCGCCGTTCGGGATCATCGACGAGGATTATCGCGGCGTGTGCGAGATGGCCTATGATGCCACCGCCACCGTGGTGCAGACCGAGGATTATCGCGTCGCCAGCCACGGCTATGCCAATCTGCTGACGGCACCTGCGGACTTCCACGTCGTGCTGGGCGCCAACGAAAGCGCACCCCAAGCGGTGCACCAGCATATTGCAGAGGCGATCGGGATGCCTTTGTAGTCCACTTATCCGGTCCCCCGCGAAGGCGGGGGACCGGCAAAAATGAAACAGGAGAGCAAGCCCATGGAAGATGCGAGCCGGCCCTACCCCGCCGACCGCTGCCCAGCGATCACCGTCGACGAGATTCTCGATCTCGACAGCCGCGAGGTACCGCCCGAGGTGCGCGGCGACAGCTGGCGCGATCTGGGCACCGAGCCGGTCACCGCGGAGCGCTATACGAGCGCTGCGTTCTTCGAGGCGGAAAAGAAGCACATGTGGCCGAACGTGTGGCAGATGGCCGCGCGCGAGGACGAGCTGCTGCAAGCCGGCGATTATGTCGTCTACAACAATGTCGGGCGTTCCTATCTGATCGTCCGGCAGGATGACGGGTCAGTGAAGGCCTTTCACAATGTCTGCCTGCACCGCGGCCGCAAGCTGCGCACCGAAAGCGGATCGGCGGACGATTTCACCTGCCCGTTCCACGGCTTTGCCTGGAAGACCGATGGCGGCCTGAAGCACATCCCATGCGAATGGGATTTCCAGCATCTGAAGGAGCGCGACATGAGCCTGCCCGAGCTGCGCGTCGAGCGCTGGCAGGGCTTCATCTTCGTCACCGAAAGCAGCAAGCAGGTGAGCTTGCGCGACTATATGGGCGCGGAAGTCTATGACCGGTTCGCGCGCTGGCGGCTCGACGAATGCTATACTGCCCTTTGGGTCGGTAAGGTGATCAACGCCAATTGGAAGGCGGTGTCCGAGGCGTTCATGGAGGCCTGGCACTCGATCGTCACCCACCCGCAGATCCTGCCCTATACCGGCGATGCCAATACCCGCTATTCGATGTGGGGCGACCATGCGAACCTCGCGCTGACCCCGTTCGGCCTGCCCAGCCCGCATCTGGCGGCGGACAACCTGTCCGAAGACGATATCATCGCCGCGTTCAGCCGCACCTCGGGCCGCTCGGCCTCGCTGGAGGGGCGCAAGCTCGAGCAGGGCGAGACTGCGCGCAAGGCGATGGCGGAGATCAACCGCGCCAATTTCCTCGATGCGCTGGGCTATGACAGTGCGGGCATTTCGGACAGCGAGATGCTCGACGCGTTCACTTACAACATCTTCCCCAACCTCTCGCCCTGGGGCGGGTTCGTGCCCAATATCGTCTATCGCTGGCGGCCCTGGCCCGACCAGAATGCGACACTGATGGAGGTGCGCCTGCTGGGCCGCAAGCCCAAGGATGGCGCAATGCCCGAAGCGGCGGAAATGCGCTTCCTCACCCCCGATGAGCCGTGGGCCACGGTCACCGAATGGGGCGCGCTGGGCGAAGTGTTCGACCAGGACATGGAGAACCTGCCCTATGTGCAGGAGGGCCTGATCGCGTCTGCCAACAACCGCGTCGAGCTGGGCCGCTATCAGGAGGGGCGAATTCGCCAGTTTCACCAGACGATGGACAAGTATCTGGCGGGGCAATTGCCTTGAAAATGGCGGCACTGCTCCAAGCCCCCAAACGCCCCACCTCCGTTTGTCCCGAGCGAAGTCGAGGGACGTATTCGGAGAGGGTTGTGAAAGGTCCCTCGACAGGCTCGGGACAAACGGAGATTTGAATGACCTTCCAGGGCCCCGCAGAAGACCAGATCGCGATCCGTGCGCTGATCGACAGCTATAGTGACGCGGTGTTCCGCCGCGATGCGCAGGCCTGGGGTGCGACCTGGGCCGAAGATGCGCTGTGGAACCTGATGGGCACCGAGGTGCGCGGGCGCGAGGCGATCGTCGGCTTGTGGACCCAGGCGATGGCGGGCTTTCCCTTCGTGGCCTTTTTCGCGCAGATCGGTCAGCTCGCGATCACCGGCGATCATGCCACGGGCCGGGTTTACACGCACGAATATCTCGAACTTGCCGACGGATCGGTCAGCCGTCCGATCGGCCAGTATCTCGATGTCTATACCCGCACCGCCCAAGGCTGGCGCTTTGCCGAGCGGCATTTCAGCATCCTCAAGGAGACCCAGGCGAAATGAGCATCGTGATTGCAGGCGAAGTCGATTTCCCTCCCGAGAACCGCGATGCGGCGCTGGCGGGCGCGAGAGCCCTGATCGATATGGCGCTCGCCGAACCGGGCTGCCGCCATTATGCCTGGAGCGCCGATCCGCACGATCCGGGCCGGGTGCATGTGTTCGAGGAATGGGACAGCGCCGACGAGTTGCAGGCGCATCTCGAGGGCGAGGCCTATCGCGGCATGCTCGGGCATCTGTCGCAGTTCACGATCCTCAATGCCGATACGCGCAAATACCGGTTCGACCTGAAGGAACCCGCCTATGGCCCCGATGGCGTCGCCACCGCACGCTTTCTGAGCGAGGCCGCAGCATGACCGATCTCACGGGCAAGACCGCGATCGTCATCGGTGCCGCGGGCGATCATAACATGGGCCAGGTGATCGCGCGGGCGCTCGCCGCCGCCGGGGCGAAGACAATCGTCTCGGGCCGCAAGCGCGACCCGCTCGAAGCGCTGGCGAGCGAGATCGGCGGCGAGGCGGTGTCCTGCGATCTGACATCGCGCGCCGATGTCGATGCGCTGTTCGATGGCGTCGCGGCACGCCATGGCCAGGTCGATATCGCGATCAACGCCACCGGCTGGGGGCTGATGAAGCCCTGGGCCGATGTCACCGACGCGGATCTGGCGGCGATGGTCGCGCTGCAGTTCACCGGCGTGCACCATATGCTGAACGCCTGTCTGCGTACCATGACGGGCGGCGGATCGGTGATCCAGATATCGTCGGCCACGACGCAATGCCTGATCCATGACCATGCCGCCTATATCGGCACCAAGGCGGGGTCCGAGGCGCTGATCCGCTGCTTTGCCAACCAGTACGGGCCGATGGGCATCCGCGCCAATGTGGTCTCGCCGGGGCTGACCGCGACGCCGATGGCGGCCGCCGCCGTGGCGACGCCCGGGCTCGAGGCGGCGTTCGCGAAGGAATATCCGCTGGGCCGGATCGGCACCGCCGACGATATCGCGCACGCGGTGCTGTGGCTGTGCGACGATCGTACCTTCGTGACCGGGCAGAACATCCAGGCCAATGGCGGGCTGACGCTCAGGCGCAATCCGCGGCCCGAGGAAATCGCAGCCTCGGTGGGCGCGGCGATGGCGGCTGCGGCGCAATAGAGGCGGTTTTGCCCCCGATGCGCGCATCTGCTGGCACATTGCAAACGTAACGCTATAGTGCCGCACAATCTGCCCGCGCATTCGGGTCGCAATCAGGGGCCTTACACCTAGTGAAAAAAGCTGCAGTTATCGGGTCCGGCTTCGGCGGGCTGGCGCTCGCCATCCGCCTGCAATCCGCCGGAATCGCCACCACCGTCATCGAAAGCCGCGACAAGCCCGGCGGCCGTGCCTATTTCTGGGAAAAGGACGGGTTCACCTTCGACGCCGGCCCGACCGTGATCACCGATCCGCCTTGCCTGGAGGAACTCTGGGCGCTGACCGGCCACCATATCAGCGAGGATGTCGACCTCGTCCCCGTCATGCCTTTCTACCGGCTGAACTGGCCCGACGGCACCAATTTCGACTATTCGAACGACGAAGCGAGTCTCCGCGCCGAGATTGCCAAGCTGAACCCCGAGGATGTCGCCGGCTATGACCGCTTCCTCGACTATAGCGCGGGCGTGCACGACGAGGGCTATCTCAAGCTCGGCCACAAGGCGTTTCTCGACTTTGCCAGCATGATCAAGGCCGCACCGGCGCTGATGAAATATCAGGCCTGGCGCTCGGTTTATTCGATCGTCTCCTCGTTCGTGAAGAACGAGAAGCTGCGTGAGGCGCTGTCGTTCCATACGCTGTTGGTCGGCGGCAATCCGATGAAGACCAGCTCGATCTATGCGCTCATCCACAAGCTGGAAAAGGACGGCGGGGTCTGGTTCGCCAAAGGCGGCACCAACCGGCTGATCGCGGGCATGGTCAGGCATTTCGAACGGATCGGCGGCACGCTGCGCCTCAATGACCCGGTCACCGAGATCGAGACCATGGGCGACAAGGTCACCGGCGTGGTGACCAAGAGCGGCTGGCGCGAAAGCTTCGACGCGGTCGCCAGCAATGCCGATATCATGCACAGCTATCGCGACCTGCTCGGCAAGTCGGGCCGGGGCAAGCGCGCGGCGGCGAGCCTCAAGCGCAAGCGCTTCTCGCCTTCGCTTTTCGTCGCGCATTTCGGCATCAAGGGCGACTGGCCCGGCATTCCGCACCACATGATCCTGTTCGGCCCGCGCTACAAGGGGCTGCTCGACGACATTTACGATCATGGCGTGCTGGCCAAGGACTTCTCGCTCTACCTGCACCACCCGACCGTCACCGATCCCTCGATGGCACCGCCGGGGCACAGCACCTTTTACGTGCTCTCGCCGGTGCCGCATCAGGGCAAGCTGCCGATCGACTGGAAGGAAATGGGCCCGATCTACGAGAAGCGCATTCTCGACGAGATCGGCCACAGGCTGATCCCCGACATTCACGAGCGGATCGTCACCAGCTTCCACTATACGCCGCAGGATTTCAGCACCGATCTCAACGCGCATCTTGGCAGCGCCTTCAGCCTCGAGCCGCTGCTGACGCAAAGCGCGTTCTTCCGCACGCACAATCGCGACGATGCGATCCCCAACCTCTATTTCGTCGGCGCGGGCACGCATCCGGGCGCAGGCATTCCGGGCGTGGTCGGCAGCGCCAAGGCGACCGCGACGCTGATGCTCGAGGATATGCTATAAGCTAAAAAATCCTCCTCGAGCTTGTCTCGGGGAGGATTTCATGCGGGCCATCGCTAACCACGTCCGCTCAGCCTGAGCCTGTCGAAGGCCCCGCGCCCTGCGGCAGCATTTGCTTTTGCCTTTGACGAGGCTAACGGGCTATATCCGGCAACCGACATCACGAGGCCTTCGACAAGCTCAGGCTGAGCGGGACTGGGTGCGCCTGCGTGCAGATACGGAGCCCTTTCATGCACACCGGATCATGCCTGTGCGGTGCGATCGCTTTCACCGTCTCCGCCCCGCTCAAGGAGCCCGATGCGTGCCATTGCGGCCAGTGCCGCAAGCAATCGGGCCATTACTGGGCCTCGACCGACGTCCAGCGCAGCGACCTTGCCATCACCGGCGAGGAGCATGTCCGCTGGTACCAGTCCAGCCCCAAGGTGCGGCGCGGCTTTTGCGGGACCTGTGGCAGCTTCCTGTTCTGGGACCCGCCGCATCGCGATTCGATGGCGATCGCGATGGGCGCGTTCGATGCGCCCACCGACACGCATCTGCACGTGCATATCTTCACCGCGCACAAGGGCGACTATTACGATATCGCCGACGGCCTGCCGCAGGAATGAGCGCAACCAATCCTCCCCCAGCTTGCTGGGGGAGGGGGACCGCCCGCGCAGCGGGTGGTGGAGGGGCAGCGGGGTC